>CAIYMN010000272.1 GCA_903927295.1 uncultured beta proteobacterium
ACAGCGTTGGCCTGTGGTGCCGATGATTTCGACGCCAGCGTGCGCAACATTGTCGAAGTCTGGAAGAACATCCATGCCGATCAGGTCTACCGGGCCGACTCTCTGAGCATGTTGCGTTCCGGCGCCACCCTGATGACCCTGCTGTCGCTGGGTTGGCTGATCGCCAAGTGGCGCCACATGAAGCCACGCTCCCTGCTCAACAATGCGCCGGCACTCGATCTGCTCAAGCGCATCGCGCCGCTGGAGCGCCTGCCCCAGCTGATTCGCGAGGGTCACATCCAGGCGCTGGCTGTGACTGCTTCGAGCTACACCTCGGGCGAACACATCACGTTCTTTGATGGTGAGCCGCGCCTGCTGCCCTGGGTGCGCTCAAGGCGACGCTCGGTTCGTGATCGCATCCGTTATGAGCATCTGCTGGCCTCCTCGGCCATTCCCTTTGTCTTTCCGGCGATGGCGCTGCAGATCGACGGCAATTCCGAGTATTTTGGCGACGGCTCGATGCGCCAGTCGGCACCAGTGGCGCCGGCCATCCACCTCGGAGCCAGCCGGATACTGGTGATTGGCGCCGGGCGCCTGGCTGAGCCACGAAGCGGACTTCCCAGCGGCAGGAGCAGCACTTATCCGTCGCTGGCGCAGATTGCCGGTCACGCGCTGTCCAGCATTTTTCTGGATGCGCTGGCGGTCGATGTGGAACGCATGCGCCGCATCAACCTGACCATGTCACTGGTGCCTGCCGAGGCACGCAGCGCCAGCGCGCTACGTCAGGTGGACCTGTTGCTGATCTCGCCCTCGCAAAGACTGGATGACATCGCCGCGCGCCACATCGGCGATCTGCCGGCACCCGTGCGCACCATGCTCGGTGGTGTTGGCGTCTCCACCAAGGCTGCCGATGTGAAAGGTTCGGCCCTGGCCAGCTACCTGCTGTTCGAATCGAGCTACACGCGGGAACTGATGGCCTTGGGTTACGCTGACGCGCAAAGGCAAATCAGCGAAATACGCCAGTTCTTCAGCTGGGCCGACCCGGCTCCTGTTTGAAAGACGCTGCCAACGCCGAACTGTGGCGCGCCAGCAGATTGCTGTCCAGCCCGACGGCAACGAACAGTCCCCCGATGTCGATGTAGTGTCGCGCCAGCTTCTCGTCAGCCATCAGAATGCCTGGCGCCTTGCCTGCGCTGGCAATGCGCTTGAAAGCGTCCTCCATGGCCGCACGCACCTGTGGGTGATCCTGCTCGCCGACGTGTCCAAGCGACGCCGACAGATCGGCCGGTCCGATAAAGACGCCATCAACGCCCTCTACCGCCGCAATGGCGTCCAGGTTGTCGAGCGCGGTTTGCGTTTCAGCCTGCACCAGCACGCAAACCTGCTCATTGGCGTGCTTCGCGTAATCGGCGATGCGGCCCCATCGCGAGGCCCTGGCACCGGCCATGCCGCGAATGCCCTGCGGCGGGTAGCGCGATGCCTGCACAATGGCGCGCGCCTGCTCGGCGGTATCCACCATCGGCGCCAGGATCGTCTGCACACCCAGGTCCAGATACTGCTTGATGATGGTGGTTCCCACATGGCCATGCCCGACGGGCACGCGGGCAATGGCATGCGATGCCGGATAGGCTGCAATGACCTGCAGTTGCGCCAGAATCGAATTCAGATCGTTGGGCGCATGTTCACCATCGATCAAGAGCCAGTCAAAGCCGGCACCGGCGCAAATCTCGGTCGTATAGGGATTGGCCAGCCCCAGCCACAGGCCAATCTGCAACTGCTTTTGTGCCAGCGCGCGTTTGAATGAATTGACGGGATGTTTCATGATGCCTGCGTGCTTGTCGCGTAGCGCTCACGCGCCAGCGCTGCACCAGCGGCCAGTGCCTGCAACTTCTTCCAGGCGACATCACGGCTCATCGGAGCCATGCCACAGTTGGTACAGGGAAACAGACGGTTCTGCGGCACGAATTGCAGTGCCTTGCCAATCGTATCGGCCACCTGCTCTGCGGTTTCGACCTCGTCGCTGGCGACATCGATGACACCCACCATCACGTCCTTGCCCGCCAGCAAGGCCATCAGATCCGGTGGTACATGCGAGTGATAGCACTCCAGGCTGACCTGCTGGATGCTGCTTTGGGCCAGTGCCGGAAAAATCGCCTCGTACTGCCGCCATTCGCTGCCCAAAGTCTCTTTCCAGTCCACATTAGCCTTGATGCCGTAACCGTAGCAAATGTGTACCGCCGTGGTACAGGTCAAACCCTGAGCCGCACGCTCCAGCGCTTTCACGCCCCAGTCGGCGGCGTCCTGCATGTAAACATTGAAGGCCGGTTCGTCAAACTGGATGATGTCAACACCGTCAGCTTGCAGTGCCAGCGCCTCCTGGTTCAGCAACTCCGCAAACGCAAAAGCCATCTTGACCTTGTCACCATAGAAGCGATCAGCCACCGTATCGACAATCGTCAACGGTCCGGGCAAGGTGAACTTGAGCTTCTTGCTGGTGTGGGCACGCGCCAGTTGCGCCTCGAAAGCGTGGACCCGGCCCTTGAGTTTCAACGGTGCAATAACCTGGGGTACCTGAGCGTCATAGCGGCCGTTACGGATGCCCATGGTGACCTTGTGCTCGAAATCAATGCCCTCGACCTGCTCCAGAAAGCCGTGCACAAAATGCTGGCGCGACTGCTCACCGTCACCGACGATGTCCAGGCCAGCGTCCTCCTGTGCCTTGATCCACAGCAGCGTGGCGTCGGCCTTGGCCTGCTGCAAGTCTGCGCCCTGCATCTTCCATTGCGGCCACAGTTTTTCGGTTTCTGAAAGCCAGGCTGGTTTGGGCAGACTGCCTGCGATGGATGTTTGAAACAAGTGAAACTCCAGAAATAAAGGGAAATCCAATGGGCTACCGCATTGTGTCAGCGCAAGGAAGAATGCGCATAGTGCTCTCGCATGCAGCGTGAATTGAGCAGCAAACCCGTGACAAGTGTATAGAGAACCACCGAACCCAGAATGACGGCTGCCAGGGTCCATGATCGACCAGTCTGCTGGCGCATCTGCACCAGAGAAAGCAAAGCTGCCAGCCAGCTGGCACTGGCGCCATAGGCACAGACCTGCAGCACGACGAGCGTGCCGCGCTTTCGGTAGAAGAACAGCAGCGGCGCCGCCATGCAAAGCGCCACCAGCAGCCAGTTTCCCGCGCGAAAGTAATGCGCCGCCGTCAGCAAAGCCGCAAACACGAAAAGACCTCTGCGCAAGTTCATGGGAACAACTCCTGCGATGACCATAACCGACGCCGCAAACAAAAATGCCCGCTATTAATTACATAGCAGGCATTTCAGCATTCACAAGGCTTATTGGTAGGATGTGCGAGATTCGAACTCGCGACCAACGGATTAAAAGTCCGCTGCTCTACCAACTGAGCTAACATCCCATCAGGTCCTCAAAAACGACGTTTTGATTATCCGGTAAAGCGTTGGATTGTAGCTTCATGCCGCAGCGCTACTTGGTGTGGCAGAAATTCGATCAAGAATCCAGCCCGCCGCACACTGACCAAAGGTCGCAGTCACACTGACCACCGAGCCGTAACCATGGCAATTGAGCGTTCCATCGCCCTCTACTTCGCAGGACGCATCGGGTTGCTGGACACTTTCGCGGCTGAAAACGCAGGCGATGCCGATCTTCTTGCCAGCAGCCGGTGCGCCGTGCTCCTTGCGCAGGCGATGGCGCAACTGCGCCAGCAAGGGATCATGCGTGCATTTTGACAAATCGTCGATGTCTACCAGATGGGCATGCCGTTTGCCGCCAGCGGCGCCAACCGAAATGAAAAGGCTTGCGCTGCTGCGTGCCCAGGCGGCCAGCGCGGTCTTTGCGCGCACCTGGTCACAGGCGTCGATCACAGCAGTGACGTCCGGCGGCATCAGTGCGGGCCAATTGCCGGGTTCGACAAATTCCTCCACGCAATTGACCTGGCAGTCCGGGTTGAAGGAGTGAACGCGCTCGCGCATCGCCAGCACCTTGGCCTGCCCCACCGTCGCCAGCACTGCATGAATCTGGCGATTGATGTTGGACTCAGCCACATGATCCAGATCGATCAGCGTCAAACGAGCCACACCGCTGCGCGCCAACGCCTCCACGGCCCAGGATCCGACGCCACCAATACCGACAACGGCGACGTGGGCATCGTGAATTCGCTGTGCTCCGGTGACGCCATACAGGCGCGCCAAAGCGGCAAATCGTCGGTCGGCGCTGACGCTGGCTTGCACGCTACTTGAGACGCGCCAGCCTGTCCTTTGCTGCCACTGCAGCTTCGGACTGTGGATAGGACTTGATCAGATCTTCCAGCGACTTGCGTGCGGCGCGCGTATCCTTGAGCTCAATCTGGCAATTGGCAATGGACAGCACCGCTTCTGCGCTGCGTGGATGTTCGGGCTCCTTCGTCACGATGGTCCGAAAGTTGATCATCGCCTCCTTGTAGTCGCGCGTTGCGTACTGCGCATTGCCGAGCCAGAACAGGGCCGCCATGGAGTAACCGCTCTGGGGATAGCGTCGCAGGAAATCAAGAAAAGCCGGCTGGGCTGCCGCAAAATCACTCTTTCTGAATACCGCCAGCGCAGCCTCAAAGTCCCGCTTTTCCGCCGGTTCGGCCATAAATTCACGGCCATCGAGTGCAACCTTGACCGGCTCAAACTGGCGCAGCCTGTCGTTCACGCCTTGGCTTATATCCTTTTGCTTGCGCTGCAACTCTGCCAGGTCACGCGCCAACTGTTCATTCATGCCCCGGAGCTTTGCGGTGTCGGAACGCAGAACCTCAATCTGGTTTTGCAGTTCAAGCAGGCTGCGCCGCAAAGCGGCGTTTTCTTCACTGGCGCGGCTGCTGCCCTGCTCGGTCAGAAGTCGAACCGCCTCCACACGCTGGCGCAGATCAAGGATGGCCTTGCGCGCCTCCTCATCATCAAACAGGCCCGCAACAGCGACGACCGACCAGCAAGCGAACAAAAGCAGCCCCGCAGTGCGCACAAACATCGTGATTGCTCTCATTGATGCCCAGCCTAGCGATAGCTGATCTCAGCGCGGCGATTTTTTGCCATGGCGGCCTCGTCATTTCCCGCCACCGCCGGCTTTTCCTTGCCAAAACTCACTGCCTCAACCTGGGCGTCGGACACGCCAAGCAGGCCCAATGCGCTGCGCACTGCCTCCGCGCGCTTCTGCCCCAGCGCCAGGTTGTACTCACGACCACCACGCTCATCCGTATGCCCTTCGATGGCCACTTTGCGTACCTTGTCGGCCTTGATAAAACGGGCGTGTGTCTCTATCAGGGTCTGAAATTCCGGTTTGATAAGGAAGCTGTCCAGATCAAAATAGACAATCCTCGGTCCACTCGGCACGGCTGCCTGGGAGCCGGACTTTTCTATATCGACCGAGGTCACCTTTCCCTTTTCAACAGCACTGCCATTGCCGGCTTCTGATGCGACAGGCGTTCCAGACTTGTCCTCCACCGGCACGTTATCGAGTTTCACCGAAGAGCCGCAAGCTGCCAGCAAGACCGTCGCAAAAAGAACCAACAACCATCGTTTCATGTTTTACCCCTAGTCAAATGAATTATTTCTGAAACGGACCCCAATCCGGCTCCCTGATATTTCCGTTTTGCCCGGTCAGTCGGGCCTTGATTTTACCGTCCAGCGTCGTCGTCATCAGGACTTCACGCCCCTGCTGCTGGGTCGCGTAAACAATCAAGCGGCTGTTCGGAGCAAAGCTTGGACTCTCATCAGCCGTGGTGTCGGTCAGCGCGTTGACGGTGCCGCTCGCAACGTCCATCACGTGCAATTTGAAGACACCGCTGACCCGAGAAATATAGGCCAGCCAGCGACCATCCGGACTGATGGCCGGAGAAATGTTGTAACTACCGGTGAAGGTCACCCTTTCGGCTGCACCACCAAGCGCTGGCATCCGGTAAATCTGGGGCGCACCGCCCCGATCGCTGACAAAATAAATGTGCTTTCCGTCCGGGCTGTAGGCGGGCTCCGTATCAATGCTGCTGGATTCGGCAAGACGCCGCGGCTCGCCGCCGCTGACCGCCATCGCGTACAGCTGGGAGCCTCCGCCGCGGCTGAGCGTGACGGCCAGCGTGCTGCCATCGGGCGACCACGCCGGGGCGCTGTTGGAGCCTCTGAAGTTGGCGATGAGTCGGCGCTTGCCGCTTCCCACTTCATGGGTGTAGACGACCGGCTTGCGCGATTCAAACGAGACATAGGCAAGTTGACTCCCGTTGGGTGACCAGGCCGGTGAAATAATGGGCTCCGGACTCGACAAGGCAGACTGGGCGTTTTCGCCATCTGCGTCCGCTACCCACAACTGGTAGCGCTGCTGCAGCTTCGTCACGTAGGCAATGCGGGTTGAAAAGGCCCCTTTATCGCCGGTCAACTTTTCGTAAACAAAGTCGGCAATGCGGTGCGCCGACAAACGCAGGTCCGACGGCGTCACGGCGTAACTCTGGCCACCAAGGTCCTGCGCCCTGACGACATCCCACAACCTGAAGCGAACGTCATAACGACCGTCCACCAGTCGTGTCACGCTGCCCAGCACAAGAGAATCGGCGCCCTTTTGGCGCCAGACAGGCGCATCCGGCCGGCTCAATTCGTCAAGCATGGACCCACTTGCGTCTACTGCGCGAAACTGTCCGCTGCGCTCAAGATCAGCCTGCACAATCGCAGCAATCTTCTGCGGCGAGCTGTCCTCTCCGCGAAAGGTGGCAAGCGCAATCGGCAACTGGTTTAGTCCAATGCCTGAAACATCGACCCGGAACTGCGCCTGTGCCGGGCTGGCAATGATCAGCAAAGCTCCTAGCACAAGGGCACAAAGTGCTTCAAACAGACGGTGGATTCGGCGAAACATGATCTTTCTGGTTCAAACAGTACAGGGCAAAATATTTTCCGAATGCAGCCTGGGCCTGCATGGTACACACGGCAAAGCCCATTGCACCGTCGAGAAACCCCAAACGAAAAATATAACTGCGCAGGAATGCTACCACCCCGGCCAGAGCGGCTCGCAGCATGGAACTGTCTTGCCCTCTGGCAAAGCGCTGCTCTGCCCAGGCATGGCTGTACTGCTCAAGCTTGCGCCAATAGTGCGCAGGCGTGGGATAACTGTAGTGCAGCAGCGGTGAGCTCAGTTGCCCCGGCACACCGGCCGACAACAACACCCTCTCATGCACCAAATCATCGCTAAAGCGTGCCTGGTCGCGCTTGAATAGCCTTAGCACACGGTCCGGCGTCCAGCCGCAGTGGTGAATCCAATGACCGCAAAACTGTGTCAGCCTGGGGATTTCATAGGCATTGGCCGTCCCCTGCTGCAACGCCTCGCGGATCTGCCGAGACAGTTCCGGCGTGACCCGCTCATCGGCATCAATTGACAGCACCCAGGGGCAACTGGCCAATTCGAGTGCGCGGTTCTTTTGCATTCCAAAGCCCGGCCACTGCTGTGCAACATGAACGCTGGCGCCCCGCGCGCGGGCCAGGTCTGCGGTGCCATCGGTGCTTGCCCCATCCAATACGATGATTTCATCGGCAAAAGACACGGCATCGAGGCATGCCTCAATGTTCGCGGCCTCATTGAGGGTGATGATGATGACGCTCAATTGAGTCAAAGTGGATGATCTTCCATATTTCGTGGCCAGCGCAGAGCATAGCCGAACGCTGGCAGAAAGACGCACCAACGCAGCGTTGATAATAGGCGGCCCTGGCGTATCCCGCTGATTTCAAAGCCACCCTTTTCATGCTCCGGTCGTTTTCCACCGTTCGCCTCTACCTGATTTGTTTCGCTGCGGTCTCTCTTGCCCTGCCGATCGGCATCATCAGTCTGGCAAAATTTCTGGCGGTGCTGGGGGCGCTGGCGGTTCTGTTTCACGGATGGCTTGCCGGACGCGAGTCGTCGAAATTTTCTCCCGCCAGCGTGACCACCGTGATCCTGCTGGCTCTGCTGCTGCTGGCTATCAGCGGTCTGTGGAGTACCGGCTCAAGCGATGAGGTGCTGACCGCCCTGACCAAACACGGTCGATTGATCCTGATCCCGGTACTTCTGAGTCTGACTCGCTCGCGCAAGGATGCCCTGATCGCATTGGGTTTTTTTGTTGCTGGCCAACTGTTCTTGCTCGGCAGCACCTGGCTGCTGTCTTTCGGCATCGCGCTGCCCTGGGTCATGTCGAAAGAGGCGGGAATCTGCGACACCTGTTCGTTTGCGGTATTTTCCAGTTACCTTGATCAGTCGATCATGACAGCCGTGCTGGGGGCCATCTGCTGGCATCTGCGCAGCCTGGCGCCAACGCTTTACCGCACCCCGTTGGCGCTGCTGATCTGCGTGCTTGCTCTGGCCTGCGTATTCTTCATCTTTCAGGGTCGCACGGGGCATCTGGTCGCCATTGCCCTCCTGCTGGCAGCCATCGCTTGGGAGTTCCCGCGACGCTTTCAGTCAAGAGTCCTGCTCGTTGCTTTGCTACTTCTGGTCGGGCTCGTCATAGGTTCCAGCAAGATGGGCGAACGATTTCATGAAGTTGTCAGCAGCATCCAGCCCTTGAAGCCTCACAGCGAAGCCGCATCTTCGTCGGGCGTGAGACTCGACCTGTGGCATCACTCGCTGCAGTCGATTGCCGAGCGTCCCGGCCTGGGCACGGGCGTTGGCAGCTGGAATCTCGAATTCAGGAGACAGGAGGCCGTTCATGCGGGCGAGTTGCCGATCAACGACGTCAGCAGCCAACACCATAACCCGCATCAGGAGTATCTGCTGTGGGGTGTGGAGATGGGCCTACCCGGGATCTTTCTGTTGTGTGCCCTCTTCGCAGCACTGTACCGTGACAGCCAGCAGCTTGCCATGCCCGAGCGCAGGGCAACGCAATCCGTCCTGCTGGCCCTGGTGGTCGCGTGCCTGTTCAATTGCGCGCTGCACGACGCCATGATTGGCGATTTCTTCTGCATCACGCTAGGGCTGCTGCTGGCTCTTCGCACGCCCGGCGCTGCACCGTCCTCATCCCTGCAAACGGGTGTCTGAAAGTCCACCGACATGTCCACTGCCACACTGCGATCACCGGTCCAACTGTTCCACAGACTGGCCCGCTTGCTGCCCTATTTCGGGACGCCCTACGCTGCCTGGTTCCTGGTGTTTGGCGCAACACTGGTCATGTCTGCCACGGAACCCCTGATTCCGGCATTGCTCCAGCCTTTGCTGGACAAAGGATTCCAGCAAGGCGCGCTGGCGATCTGGGCCATACCAGCTGCCCTGATCCTGCTTTTCGGCGTGCGGGGAATCGCCAGTTTTCTGGCGCAACTGGCACTGGCCAAGGTGACCAACCGCGGCATGCTGATCATGCGCAATGCCATGTTTGACAAACTGCTGGATGCCAGACTCACGCTGTTCCAGCAGCAGTCCTCCAGCGCGCTGGCAAACACCATCGTCTACGAGGTACAAACCGGCTCCGTGCTGCTCGTCAACTCCCTGACCACCTTGTTACGTGACAGCTTGACGCTGCTGGCGCTGGTGGCCTACCTGCTTTACCTGAACTGGAAGTTGACTTTGATTGTGACCGCGCTGTTTCCGGCAGTGGCGTTCGTCATGCGCACGCTGTCCCGGCGTTTGTACCGGCTCACCAAGGACAGCCAGGGTGCGACCGATGCGCTGGCCTACGTGGTCGAGGAAAATGTGCTCGCCCACCGTGACGTTCGCCTGCAGGCGGCTCAGGCATCGCAGGCCAGACGTTTTCATCTGTTGGGTGCTTCCCTGCAACGCTTGTCGATGAAGTCCACCACCGCCTCGGCGGCGATGACGCCGCTGACGCAGATGCTTGCCGCCTTTGCGCTGTCTGCCGTGATTTCGGTGGCGCTGGCGCAAAGCTCGACACATGGCACCTCGGTTGGCAGTTTTGCCGCCTTTGTCACCGCCATGTTGATGCTGGTAGCCCCCATCAAGCATCTGTCCGAACTTGCCAACCCGATCACGCGCGGCCTGGCAGCCATGGAGCGGGGACTGGACCTGATCGGCTTGACCGTCAGCGAAACGGGCGGCAGTTTTTCCAAAACCAGAGCCCAGGGCGGCCTGCGTTTCGAACAAGCCTGCGTCAGATACCCTGACAGCACGGCGCCAGCACTGGACCAGTTCAGCCTCGATGTCCAGCCTGGCGAAATCGTTGCCCTGGCCGGCGCATCAGGTTCCGGCAAGACCACGCTGGTCAATCTTCTACCTCGCTTTATCGAGTTGACGTCAGGCAGCATCGAACTCGACGGCCATGCTTTGCAGGACTGGGATCTGGTCTCGCTGCGAGCCCAGTTTGCGTTGGTCAGTCAGCATGTCCTGATGCTCAACGACAGTGTCGCGGTCAACGTCGCACTGGGTCAGACAATGGATCGGCAACGCGTTCTGGCTTGCCTGCAAGCAGCCAACCTTGCCGACCTGATGGCAGAGCTCCCGAACGGCATCGACACCCTGGTCGGCCACAATGCCATGCAACTCTCGGGCGGCCAGCGCCAGCGCCTGGCGATCGCAAGAGCGCTTTACAAGGATGCGCCGGTACTGCTACTTGACGAAGCCACTTCGGCACTCGACGCCGAGTCAGAGCGCGCCATCCAGGACGCCCTGCAGCGCCTGATGCAGGGCCGAACCACGCTGGTGATCGCGCACCGTCTGTCCACCATCCAGCACGCCAAACGCATCATCGTGCTGGACAAGGGCCGCATCCTGGAATCCGGCAGCCACGCCGAATTGCTCGCTGCGCAGGGTGCTTACGCGCAGCTTTACCGGATGGGTTTCTCGACGTCGGGGACATTGCAGAGCGCCTAAGCCAGCCAGGCCTTGAAGCGGCTCAAGAGGCGTCTTCGTCGAAAGTCTGCTGTTTCCACCGGTTCGGACAATGTCATCGCGCTTGCAATCTGTCCGCGACGAAGATAGAAACGATCAAACAGGGACGAACTCATTCCCCATTTGCGCATGAACTGCTTTCGTCCATCGTTCTTCACGATCCGACCCGTGCTCTTGCAGCGGAAGTGATAAACCAGGCTGTCACCAACGCCAAGAAAGACCCGGCAGCCAGCCGCCCACATCTTCATGGCAAAGTCATTGTCACTGCTCATGCCTGGGCTGAACTCGGAGCTGAACCCCCCCACCGCATGCCACCAGCGCCTGTGTACCAGCGTTGGTGGCCATGTTGCGCCGTACCAGTCTGGCTTGACCAGGGTCTGACAGGTCTTTAGCAATTGCTGCGGCTTGAACGTATGCACATCCGAGCCGAAGTCACAGACGCTGACACAACGGTTGCCCGATTCGACCGGCTCGATCATGGTGCCCGACAGCATGAACCCATCGTGCCCGATCTGGCGCACCTTTTCCAGCAGTCTGGTATCCCAGTGCGGGCAGCAATACATGTCATCGTTCAGGTACAAAATGAGCTCGTGCTGTGCCAGTGCGGCAGCCTGATTGACGGTCAGGCAAATACCGGTGTTCTCAGCCGAATGGGTATATGTCAGTCCCTCGGATCGCACCCAGTCCAGCGTGCCGTCACTTCCATCATTGACATGAACGATGATCTGGTGCTCAAAGGCGCTGTGCGCTTTCACGCTGCCAATACACAGTTTGAGAAATTCCAGGTTGTTCCAGCTGGGAATGACGATGGAAAAGACACCGGGATTCGGCAGCGGTTGTGGCGTTAGTTGCATGGTCGGAAACTGCGAAGAAAATGGACGACCTTCAGGACGTGCGTTCAGCGATATTGAAATACATCGCTTCCTGTTCGGCGGCAATGCTCGGCCAGGCCCGCTGCTGTGCGAACTCGCGTGCATTGCTTGCCAGAGCCTCACGCAGGCTCTTGTCAGCCAGAATCTGTGCCAGCACGGAACTCAGTTGTGCAGCGTCTGTTGGCGACGACAGAATGATGGCGTTGACACCGTGCGTCAGCATGCCGGCAATCCCGCAGTAGCGCGTATCGCTTACCACCACCGGCAAGCCGTATGCCATGGCTTCAAGGACAACCATCGCAAAAGTGTCTTCTGTCGTCGGATGTGCCAGCAGGTCGGCGGCCCGGTACAGTTGCGTAACGTCTCTGAGATGTCCCAGAAAGTGCACCCGGGCGGCCAAACCGATCGATGACGCCATGCGCTGAAATCTTCCAATTTGCGAAGGGTTCCCGACCACGGCCAGTTCCACTTCAACAGGCAAACACCTGAGCGCCTCCAGCAGGCTTGACAAGCCCTTCTTCTGGTAGTCATTGGCAACAAAAGCGATCAGGAATCCCTGCCCGGGCAGCGCAAGTTCCTGTCTGGCAGCGTGGCGATCGATGGCGCCCGAAGGCAATGTCACACCCGGAGAAATCATCGCCGTGACGCTGGCCGGGTAGGTTTGAGCGACCAGCGACTTCAGATTCGGCGAAGTCACAACGACCGCCTTGCGCTGCGTCGGGACAAAGCGAAAGTGCTCCATGGCAAGGTAGACCAACAAACGCGGACTGGTCGCCACCTTCAGGTACCGCAGCAGGCGGCGCAGGCCTGAACGCCCCTGAAACAGGTTGTATTTCAGCGGCAGCACGTGCACGGTCTGCACATGGCCATGCCAGGTATTCTCATGCGAATGGACGATGTCAAAGCCATGCCGAGTCGCCCACCACGTCGTCACTGCATACCACAGCAGATTGATCCAGCGTGGCCGGGTCAAGGGCGAGGACATCAGGTGATAACTGACGCCGGGCCAGCGATGGTCAATTTGCTGGGCAAATACGTGAATTTCGTGACGCTGCGCCAACTGTTCAACCAGGGCAATGGAGTAGCGCTCCGCGCCACCGCCGGTTGGCGAAAACACCCGGTTCAGCACCGCGATGCGCAAACGTCGTGGCTCCGTCATGGCAAGCGCCGCCTATCCTCATACGCCGTGCTCAACTTTAGCCAGAACAGCGGCAGCGTCGTTGCACGCAGCACCGGCACGCGCGGCAAGTGCATCATGTCTTCATTGCCATGGCAGCGGCTGCGCAGCGTCGTGGTGGCCGAATCAAAGCCGGCCGATCGCACCTGCGCGAGGTGTTCCGCACTGTATTCACCATAGGGATAGCAGAAATGCCGAACCGGAGCATCGATGACAGCTTCAAGTTCGACCTTGCACAAGCCGATTTCATCGTTGCAGACCGATGCATCGTTCTGCGTCAGGTGCACGTGGTGACGCGTATGCGCCCCGACCTCCTGGCCGCCTTGCCTCCACTCTCGCAGTTGTGCTGCATTCATGAGGGGAGTCGGTGCAATGCCAGCGAGCCGATCCCATTCATTGGTCTTTCCAAGATATTGACTCACAACGTAGCAGGTTGATGAAAAACCGTAGCGATTGAGGACCGGCAGGGCTTGACTCAAATTGTTCAGGTAACCGTCATCAAAGCTGATGCCGACCACCCTGCCAACACGCTCGCCCCGCAAATACGGCATCAAAGCCGACATCGAAAGCCCTTGATAACCGAGCAGGTGCAAGCATGCCATCTGGCGCGCAAAAGCCGCCGGGGCCACATACAGGCTTCGAAAACCGGCACTTCGATCCGGACTCGGCGCGATCTGATGGTAGGTCAGAATCGGAATCGGCACTCGGTTGGCAGTGTGAAGACTTTGCATGAGGCTACGCAAGCGGGTCGCTAAAGCAGGACGATATCGTACTGCTCCTGCCCCATCGCACTCTCGCTCTGCAAGGACACTGGCTTGCCGATGAATTCGCTCAAGCCGGCCAGGTGCTGACTCTCTTCGTCCAGGAACAACTCGATGACCTTGGGCGAGGCAACAACGCGAAATTCCCGCGGATTGAACTGGCGCGCTTCACGCAGGATTTCGCGAAAGATATCGTAGGTCACACTGCGCGCCGTTTTCACGATACCCTTGCCATCACACACGGAACAGGGCTCGCACAGCATCTGCGCCAGGGATTCACGCGTTCTCTTTCGCGTCATCTCGACCAGTCCAAGCTGGGAAAATTCCCCTGCCATGGTCTTGACGCGATCACGAGCCAACTGCTTGCGAAATTCCGCCAACACGGATTCACGATGATCCTGGCGCACCATATCAATGAAATCAACAATGATGATGCCCCCCAGATTGCGCAGCCGCAGTTGTCGCGCGATCGCCTGCGCCGCCTCCAGATTGGTCTTGAAGATGGTGTCGTCAAAATTGCGGGCACCGACGAAGCCGCCTGTGTTCACATCAACGGTTGTCAGCGCTTCCGTCTGGTCGACGATCAGATAGCCGCCCGACTTCAATTCAACCCGGCGCGCCAGGGCGCGAGCGATTTCCTCATCGATCGCGTAGAGGTCAAAAATCGGACGCTCACCCCGGTAATGTTGCAGCTTCTGCGCGGCAGCGGGCATGAATTCGAGGCCAAAAGCCTTGAGCAATTCAAACTGCTCACTCGAATCGACTTTGATGGTTTGCGTTCTTTCGCCCACCAGATCACGCAGGACTCGCTGCAACAGGTTCAGATCCTGGTGCAGGATCGACAAGGGCGGAAGAGACAGAGCGGCTTGGCGGATGCGAGCCCAGGCCTTGCGCAGGTAGCCGATGTCTTCCGCCAGTTCCGCATCGGTTGCGTCTTCGCCATTGGTTCTGAGGATGAAACCACCGCCCTGCGCACCGGCCAGGTTCTGCAAACGCAATCGCAATTCATCACGCTGCTGAACCGGGATCTTTTGTGACACGCCGACATGATCGTCCTGCGGCAAGAACACGAGCATGCGCCCGGCGATGCTGATTTGCGTCGACAGCCGTGCGCCCTTGGAGCCGATGGGATCCTTGATCACCTGGACCAGCAGCGCCTGGCCCTCAAATATCTGCTTCTCAATGGGCACCTGCGGCAGCGTGTTGCGCACCATGCTCGGCGGTTCACCATCGGGTTGTCGATGCCAGACGTCGGCCACATGCAGAAAGGCAGCACGCTCCAGGCCGATATCGATGAACGCAGACTGCATGCCTGGCAGCACCCGGGCAACCTTGCCAAGATAGACGTTGCCAACCAGTCCACGCTCAAGCGAGCGCTCAACGTGCAACTCCTGCAGTGCACCGTTTTCAATGATGGCGACGCGCGTTTCCTGCGGCGACCAGTTGATCAGAATATCTTCTTGCATAGGGATGAATGTATTCCAAAAGACCCAAGCAGACCTGTGGTCTCAAACATCGGCAACCCCATGATGCCTGAATAGCTCCCGCTCATATGGGAAATGAAGGCCGCAGCCCTGCCCTGCACTGCGTAGGCGCCAGCCTTGCCTGTTGGCTCACCGCTGTCGACATAGTTCCCGATCTGAGCGGCTGTCAAACGCGCAAACGTGACGCGCGAGACCGACAGAACCTGCTGACGCTTGCGCGACGTCCCCAAGACCACCGCCGTCAGGACGCGGTGCGTCCGTCCGGACAACCCGGTCAGCATGCGCCTGGCATCCGTATCGTCCTGCGGTTTGCCAAAAATCGTGCGTCCTAGCGCCACTGTGGTGTCTGAACAGAGAACGGGGGCTGCAGGCAAGCCGCGCCTCTTGAGCCGCAGCAGGGCAGCGTCGAGCTTGAGTTGCGTCACACGCTCGACATACGCCGCTGGCAGTTCCCTGGGCAGTACGGCTTCAAGCGCCTCGCTGTCCTCGTCGCAATCCGGCAGCAACAATTCGTGGGCAACGCCGAGTTGCTCCAGCAACTGACGCCGGCGCGGACTCTGGGACGCAAGATAGATGAAATTGTTCACAACGCTATTGCGACATCACTCACGGTGATAGGGATGGTTGGCGTTGATCGACCAGGCACGGTAAAGCTGTTCAATCAACAACACCCTGACAAAGGCATGCGGCAGGGTCAGGTCCGACAGCCGGATGCGCTCATGGGCTGCCTGCTTGAATGCCGGGTCGAGCCCATCGGGCCCGCCAATGACCAGCGCCACATCGTCACCCTCAAGTTGCCACTGCTGCAACTTGCCGGCCAGCGCCTGGGTTGTCAACGCGCTGCCACGTTCATCCAGCGCGACGATGCGGCAGCCTTTGGGCAGTACGCCCTCAATCCGGTTGCGCTCGGCCGCATACAGCGCGGCCACGGTTTTCGATGCGCGCGGTTCTGTCTTGACTGCCCTGAGTTCCAGTTTGAAATCGTGCGGGAAGCGCTTGGCGTAGTCGTCCCAGGCTGTTTGTGCCCAATCGGGCACCCGCTGACCCACCGCAACAATCAGCAGCCGCACTGCGCTGCCTGTCAGGTCTTGCGCGCCACTGGCTTCTTGGCAGCCACTTTTTTTGCTGCCGGCTTGGCAGTTGCCCTGACCGGCACCTTCTTTGCCGGCTTCTTGTCGACCGCCTTGGCCGCGACTGCCTTGCGCACTTGTGCCTTCGATGGAAATGCTTCCTGCACCCCCTTCTTGGCAGCATTGGAGCGTTTCAGACTGACATCGGGCTTCGCCGCGACCTTCTTGACCGGGGCGGCCTTGACCGGGGTCTTCACGGCCGGCTTGGGCGCACCCAATTTGAGGCGAACTGGCTTGTCGCCCCAAAGTTCTTCCAGGTTGTAATACTGGCGAAAATTGGGTTGCATGACATGAACCACAGCCTGCCCGCAATCGACGATGATCCATTCGCCATTCGTTTCGCCTTCAATTCGGGGCTTGGCAAAACCCGCATCGCGCAGCGCGTCACGCACACTGCCCGCCAGGGCCTTGGTCTGCCGGTTCGAGGTACCTGACGCGATGATCACGCGTTCAAAAAGGCTTGACAGGTGTTCGGTGTCAAACACCACAATATCCTGGGCTTTGACGTCTTCCAGACCATCCACAATGGCACGCTGAAGTTTTTGAATGTCTTTTTTGGCGAGTAAGGTAGTAGTCATCAAGCGGTCTGATAAAGGTGATGGTGATCAATATAACGCGCAACGGAATCAAAAACCAGATCTCCCAGGCTTTGATGTGTCGCAATGCGGGTTCGGATATCGGTTGCGCTGACAGGCAAATGTGGCATTTGCAGTTGTTTGAAACCTGATTCATACAACTTCGGCGCAATAAAGCGGGGTTTGCTTCTGTTCCAGTCCCCGCGCTCAGCTACATAAATTATAGCGAGCTGCAGAATTTCCTGCCAGGCTCTCCAACTTGGCAGCACGCGGGCCTGGTCCTCGCCCACCAGCAGGAACAATTCGGCCGCAGGCCATTGGGCGCGCAGTTCGCGCAGGGTATCCACCGTAAAACTTGGGCCCGCGCGCCGGGTCTCGCGGTCGTCAACCAGAACGTCGGGTATGTCAGCGAACGCCAGCTGTGCCATCGCCAATCGATGCTGCGGTGAAGTCAAAGGTCGCGCTTTGTGCCAGGCGTGACCGGTCGGGATGACACGCAGTTCGTCAAGCTTCAGTTGCGCCAGAGCCGAGCGCACCAAAGCGACGTGGGCCGCATGGGGCGGGTCAAAAGCACCACCAAAAACGCCGATTCGACGCATCTCAGACCCACTCCCTGCGCACCAGAAAATTGCTGTACAGATCAGCTTCTGGTGAACCGGCTTCGGCCACATTCTGATAGGACCAGCTCACCAGCGGTGGCATGGACAGCAAAATCGATTCGGTTCGCCCGCCCGACTGCAATCCAAAATGGGTGCCACGATCCCATACCAGGTTGAATTCCACATAGCGGCCACGCCGATAGAGCTGGAAGGCACGCTCCCTTTCGCCGTAAGCCATGGCCCGACGCCGCTCGACGATGGGCAAATAGGCTGTCAGGAACGAATCACCAACAGCCTTCATCATGGCCAGACTCTGTGCAAACTCGAGTTCCGAAAAGTCATCAAAAAAGATGCCCCCAACGCCGCGCTGCTCGGATCGATGTTTCAAATAGAAATACTCATCGCACCAAGCTTTGAAGCGCGGATATTTATCCTCGCCGAACGGCTCCAGTGTGCTCTTGCAGCAAGCGTGGAAATGCTTCACATCCTCTGCAAAACCATAGCAGGGTGTCAAATCCATGCCTCCGCCAAACCAGCAAACCGGTTTGCCGCCGGGGGTACTGGCCGCGATCATGCGCACATTCATGTGAACTGTCGGCACATAGGGGTTACGCGGATGAAACACCAGTGATACCCCCATCGCCTCAAACGGTGCGCCCGAGAGTTCGGGACGGTGTTGCGTGGCCGATGCCGGCAAGCGCTGACCCCTGACATGCGAAAAACCGCAACCGGCGCGCTCGAACACATCACCATCTTCCAGAATCATCGTGACGCCATCGCCTTGCAGTGGCTCGGTCGACGGCTTTTGCCAGGCGTCGACCAGGAACGCCTTCCCGTCAAGTTCCGAAATCTCCCGCGTGATTCGGACCTGCAAATCCATCAGGTAGTTTCTTACGCCCTTCGAACCCAGGTTTGCAAGGTCACTCATGCTCATTTGACGACGGTCTCCGAGCGTGGCACGCCAGGGTCGAGCAGGCGGATGGGCGCAGCATTTTCCGGAATGCACGCCTTGACTCCGTCGTAGGCACTGGCAATGCGTTTGAAGTCATCGGTCTCATTTCCACTCAACAATATGAAATCCTGGGCCACAACTTCGCAGCGGCCATAGTCCAGCCGCACCAACCCCAGCGGCACACCGGCGCGCAAAGCGGTCTGGTAGAAGCCGCTGCGCCAACCAGGGATCCGCTTGCGCGTGCCCTCAGGAGAAAGCGCCAGCCAAAAGTATCGCCCCTGTGAGCGCGCCTGCGCAAATCGGTCCAGCGCCTGCGCGACCGTACCCTGTGGCGAGGTCCGGTTTACCGGCAAACCACCGAGCCAGCTCAACCAGCGCCCGAATACCGGCACCCTGAAAAGCCTGTCCTTCGCCCAAAAACTCACCGAGACACCAAGCGCCCACTTCGCCATCACCAGGATCACGAAATCCCAATTGCTGGTGTGAGGGTAGACCACCAGAACCCCCTGCAGGGCGGGCAAGCCATCAAACTGCAGGCGCCAGCCCAAGCGCTGCAAAACCCAGCGTGCAAATCGGTTGCCGGACAAGCGGATGGCGGGCGGACCGGAGAATTCGATTGCCGGCATGAGAAATGTCAATTTCGTGCGGCACGATGGCCAATGTCAGTGCGGTACTGCTTGCCATCAAAATGAATGGCAAGCGCCACATCATACGCACGCTGCTGCGCCTGCCTGACGTTGTCGGCGAGCACGGTGACACACAGCACGCGACCACCGGCAGTCACTGCTTGCCCATCCTTCATTGCCGTACCTGCGTGGAAGACGACCGCATCCTCAACCTCCTCGGGTATCCCAGTGATCAGGTCTCCCTGACGCGGCTGCAACGGGTAATTCTGCGCCGCCAGCACGACGCCCAGGGCGGTCCGCCGGTCCCACTGCAATTCCAGATCGTCCAGACGCCCGTGCAGGCCGGGCTCGGTAGCAGCCAGCAGCACATCGACCAGATCGGTCTTCAGGCGCATCAAGATGGGCTGTGTCTCCGGATCGCCCAGGCGGCAGTTGAATTCCAGAGTCTTGGGGCGGCCGCTCGCGTCAATCATCAAGCCAGCGTAGAGAAATCCGGTGTACGGAATGCCGTCTTTTTCCATTCCCCTGATGGTTGGCAGGATGATTTCCCGCATGGCCCGTGCATGCACGTCAGGTGTCACAACCGGCGCCGGCGAGTAGGCACCCATGCCACCGGTATTGGGGCCCTGATCGTCGTTGAGTAATCGCTTGTGATCCTGGCTGGTCGCCAGCGGCAGCACATTCCTGCCGTCACACATGACAATAAAGCTTGCTTCTTCACCCGACAGGAATTCTTCGATGACAACACGCGGCGCTTGCGTTCCTGCCTGCCCTGTTTGATGAAGGCCGCCAAGCATGAAGTCGACTGCCTGATGCGCCTCATCCAACGTCGTCGCTACGACCACGCCTTTGCCTGCGGCAAGGCCATCAGCCTTGACGACAATCGGTGCGCCCTGGCGATCAAGGTAGGCATGCGCAGCGGCTACCTCGGTGAAGCTTTCATACTCGGCCGTCGGAATACCGTGCCGCTTCATGAAGCCTTTGGAAAAAGCCTTGGAACTTTCCAGTTGAGCAGCGGCACGACTCGGTCCAAAGATGCGCAAACCCTTGTTGCGGAACTCATCAACCACCCCGGCCGCCAGCGGCCCCTCCGGCCCTACCACGGTCAGTGCAATCCTGTTGGCCTGTGCCCAGGCACTCAGTTCCTCCACTGCAGTGACATTGACGTTCTCGAACCGGCTGTCCAACGCCGTGCCAGCGTTGCCTGGCGCCAGATAAACTTTCTCCACCCTGGCTGACTGCGCCAACTTCCACGCCAGCGCATGTTCACGACCTCCGCCACCGATGACCAGGACTTTCATGTGGCTTCGCTGTCCATTTCGGCGTTGTGGTAAATCGCCTGCACGTCGTCGAGTTCTTCGAGCACGTCCAGCAGTTTCTGCATCCGCACCCCATCCTGTGCACTGAGCTGAATCGGATTTTCGGCCCGCATGGTGACCTCGGCCACGTCTGGCGTCAGGCTGGCCGCTTGCATGGCATTCTTGACTGTCTCGAAGTCCGCGTAGGTGGTCAGCACTTCGATGGCACCATCGTCGTCGGCAATCACATCCTGCGCGCCAGCCTCCAGCGCCACCTCCATCACCTTGTCCTCGTTCGTGCCGGGTGCAAAAATCAGCTGGCCACAATGTTTAAACTGAAAAATCACCGAGCCCTCGGTACCCATGTTGCCACCGTGCTTGCTGAAGGCGTGACGCACTTCGGCGACTGTGCGAACCTTGTTATCGGTCATCGTATCCACCAGAATCGCCGCACCACCAATACCGTAGCCCTCGTAGCGGATTTCCTCGTAAGTCACACCTTCCTGATTGCCGGTGGCCTTGTCAATGTTGTACTTGACGCGGTCGGCCGGCATGTTGGCAGCCTTGGCCCTATCGACCGCCAGGCGCAGACGCGGGTTGGTTGCCAGATCGCCTCCACCGGCGCGGGCGGCCACGGTAATTTCACGGATGATGCGGGTCCAGATCTTGCCCCGCTTTTCGTCCTGGCGACCTTTGCGATGTTGAATATTCGCCCATTTACTGTGTCCTGCCACGGAAAATCCCTCAAAATTTCGTTACGCTATCGGATCGATTGTACTTTTTGAGGAAGAACAGCATGAGCCAGCCAGACATCAGCAGCAAACACGTCCACCTGATCGACCACCCGCTGGTGCAACACAAACTGACCTTGATGCGCAGGAAGGACGCCAGCACCAGCAGTTTTCGCACCCTGCTCAACGAATTGAGCATGTTGATGGCCTATGAAGTAACGCGCGACATGCCGACACAGGATGTCGAAATCGAGACGCCGCTGGAGACCATGACCGCCAAAATGATTGACGGCAAGAAGCTGGTGCTGGTGTCCATTCTGCGCGCCGGCACCGGGATCCTGGACGGCATGCTGACGGTGGTTCCGGGGGCGCGCGTTGGGCACATCGGCCTGTACCGTGACCCGAAAACCCTGCAGGCTGTCGAGTACTACTTCAAGATGCCCAAGGACACTCAGGAACGTGACGTCATTGTTGTCGACCCGATGCTGGCCACGGGCAACTCTGCTGTGGCGGCGATTGACCGCGTGAAGGCGCTGAAACCGAAATCCATCAAGTTTCTCTGCCTGCTGACCTGCCCTGAAGGCATCGCCAAACTGCGCAGAATGCACCCGGACGTGGAAATCTACACTGCAGCAATTGACCGCCAACTCAATGACCACGGTTACATCCTGCCGGGCCTGGGCGACGCCGGCGACCGGATTTTCGGGACGCAGTGACTTGGTTGTAGCAGAGGATGGGTTGGGTGTGCCGAGGCGCACCGTCTGGCGCCGCGGCGCTATCCGCCTACGGCGCAATCGACTCGGCGTAGTCGTAGAGCGCACCCAGTAGCGCTTCACCCTGCTCGTCGGTGCTTTCCACCAATTGGTCCAGTTCATCGAACAGGGCCTGCAGGGTGCGAGCGCCAGCCGCACCCTCGAGCAAGCGCGCGCTGCGGTGCTGCTGCCAGGCCTGCTGCTCCTGCGCCGACAAACTGGAGGGAAAATTGCGTGCCCGATAGCGCAGCAGCAACTCGCTCAGGCGCGGATCGTCAAACGCCGGTCGCGCCGCAGCCAGTTTGTCGACAGACAAGGCTCGCAATTCATTGAGCCGACGCCGGTCTGCGTTGCCAATGAACCCGCCGTACAGATCTTCGTCGACATCGGGTTGTGCCTCTTTGGCGCGTTTGAATACTTCGGGCCAGATACCGCTCATGTCGGGCAGATCGCGCGCCAGTTCGGCATTCCTGAGCTGTGCATCCAGGTCCAGTTGCCAGCGCTGTGCCATTTGCGGCGAGAGAATCTTCCAGTTACTCATCACCATCGGTGACTTGTTCAGGTGCACGCTTTTGACGGGCAGGCGTGTCACGCCATCGGGCAGCGCATCACTCTTGGTGAACAGTCGCAAGCGGATCTCGTCGACGTTCATCGATGCCAACTCACGCGGATCATGCGCCAGGTCCCACGCGATCAGCTCGTTCTTGTTGGCTGGATGCATCGCCAAGGGCCACATCAGGGCCAGGCAGCCACGCGCCGCAGGGAACATACCCGAGACATGCAGGAACGGCCGCGCCTTGCTTGGCGTGGTGGGCAAACCCAGTTCCGCAACGACCCGGTCCTTCTTGTGCAGGCCAAAGCAGAAGTTGAACAACCTGGGTTGTGCCCGGCGGATCAGCCGCGCCAACGCGATGGTGGCACGCACATCGCTCAGCGCGTCGTGCGCGGCCTCGTGTGCCAGACCGTTGGCGGCGGTCAGATCGGTCAGCTTGAAGCTGGCGCTTCCGTCAGGTTTGGCAGGCCATACCACGCCGTCGGGCCGCAAGGCATAGGCGGTGCGCACGACATCCAGCAGGTCCCAGCGACCGCATTCGTTTTGCCACTCGCGCCCGTACGGATCGATCAGGTTGCGCCAGAACATGAAGCGCGTGATCTCATCGTCAAAGCGGATCGTGTTGTAGCCCACGCCAATCGTTCCGGGCAAAGCCAGCAGTTGCTCTACCTGTGCGGCAAACTGGTACTCGGGCACACCCTTCTGGAGACACAGCTGCGGCGTAATGCCTGTGATCAAACAGGATTGCGGATCAGGTAAAAAGTCGTTCGCCGGCTGGCAATACAGCATCACCGGTTCACCGATCTCATTCAGATCGGCATCGGTCCGAATGCCGGCAAACTGGGCCGGCCGGTCACGCCGCACCTGCGCGCCAAAGGTCTCGTAGTCATGCCAGAGAAAAGTATGCGTGTTGGGAGGAACGGTCATTTCCGGCATCCATCGGCAGGCACGCTTGCCAGCCAGCTATGCGGCTCCATCAGCGCCGCCTCGAAACGCTCGACAAAGCGGCCCACGTGCAAACCGTCCATCATCGCGTGGTGCACTTCCACCGACAAGGGCATCCACAGGTGCTCGCCCTCGGCATCGATGCGGCCAAAAGCGATCTTGGGCACGGAGTCGTGCACACCCCAGCGCCGCGCGTTGGAGTAGCTGCTGAAATGCAGCCAGGGCAAGGTCGTCATGTGAATCGTCGCGGCTTCATCCTTGTCCGGATCGAAGGGTGTTCCGCTTTGGCGCGCAACGGCAATCGCGGCGGCCCCCTGCGCACAAAACCTTGCAAAGTCGCGCTCGTGCCCCAGCGTTACAAAGCCAAAGGAATCGTCCTCGCGCAGCACCGTCGTGCTGCCATGCACCTGCTCATGCACGCGTACGCGCTCGCCCTCAAGCCGGTAACGAAACGGCGCGATATCGTTGGCCAGGCGGATGGCAATGAAGTGGTAGGCCAGCGTCATGCTGCC
Organism: uncultured beta proteobacterium; assembly: GCA_903927295.1. Taxonomy (GTDB): domain Bacteria; phylum Pseudomonadota; class Gammaproteobacteria; order Burkholderiales; family Burkholderiaceae_C; genus Rhodoferax. Next base: position 23,774 of record CAIYMN010000272.1, read on the forward strand.
CAGACCAGCATCCTTCACGGCGCGGCGCAAGCGGCTGACATCGAGCCGTGTGCAGATGTTGAAGCAGGGAATGTCAAAGGTCCGGTAGAAATCAAAGGCGGAGCGCCGTGGCCAGTGCTCCAGATCGAGAAAGGTGGCGCTTGGCAGGGTCATATTGAATCTCCCGTGTCCCGCCTCAGCGCCGACGCGCCGAGCGCACGCCCTTGAGCTCGGCCACGACGGAGAGCACTTTGTGCAGGCGTCCTGAGTCCGATACCTCGATGGTGAAAGTCATCCAGGCTGTGCCCTTGATCGACTGCGTCTGGACCCCGATCACGTTCATTTTTTCTTTGGTAAAAACTTCTGAAATATCGCGCAACAATCCTTGCCGGTCCGCTGCCTCGATCGCCACATCGACGGGGTAGACCGCTGTCTCCTTGGCAGGCGTCTGTCCCCACTGCACCTCGATCACCCGTTCGCCATTTTTGCTCACCATCTCACGCAGATTGGAGCAATCGCTGCGATGCACACTGACACCCTTGCCGCGCGTGACAAAGCCGCAGATCGCATCCGGTGGTGCTGGCTTGCAGCATTTGGCCAGCTGTGTCATGAGCGAATCCACACCGACCACCAGCAGACCGCTCTTGCCAGCGCCAGGTTTGCCGCGCGGCTTCTTCAGCAGCATCTGGTCATCGTCATCGGGCGCTGGCTCGGGCGGGCGCAATACGGTCTCGATGTTGCGCAAGGAAAACTCGTCCTTGCCCACCACTTCAAACAGGCCATCGGCCGACTTGAAGCCCAGCTGTTCTGCCAGGTCGTCGAGTTTGACGGCCGTCTTGCCGAGTCGCTGCAACAGCCGCTCTACTGCCTCGCGCCCCTTGGCCACCGTTTCATTGAGCGCAAGCGCATTGAACCAGGCACGCACTTTGGCCTTGGCGCGGTGACTCGCCAGGTAGCCCAGTTCGGGGTTGAGCCAGTCGCGCGACGGGCCGCCCTCCTTCACTACCGTCACCTCCACCGTCTGCCCGTTCTTCAGCGGCGTATTCAGGGGCATCATGACGCCGTCCAGTCGAGCGCCGCGACAGCGATGCCCGAGGTTGGTGTGTACGCTGTAGGCAAAGTCAACCGCAGTGGCGCCCTGCGGCAGTTCCACAATCGCTGCGTCCGGTGTCAGCACGTAGATCCGGTCCTCAAAGACGCCCGGGCCACTGGCTCCAGAGAGGTCGCGCTCCCAGGCCAGCAGCTGACGCAACACAGCAATCTTGGCATCATAGGCACCGCTGGCCGACACCCCGCCGTAACCCTTGACGCCGGCTTCCTTGTAAGCCCAGTGCGCCGCCACACCCATTTCCGCATGGTCATGCATGGCCTGCGTGCGGATTTGTATCTCAATGGGTCGACCGGCGCTGTCGCGCACGATGGTGTGCAGGGACTGGTAGCCGTTGGCTTTGGGTCGGGCAATGTAATCGTCAAATTCATGTGTCACCTGGGTGAACTGGCTGTGTACCCAACTCAGGGCGGCGTAACAATCGGGAATCGTGTTGACCACGATGCGCAGCGCCCGGATGTCGTAGACCTGATCAAACCCCAGAGACTTGCCGCGCATCTTCTTGACGATGCTGTAAATGTGTTTGGGTCGCCCCTGGAGCGTCGCGGCGATGCCTTGCGCCCGGAGTTCAGCCTCCAGACGTGAGCGCAGCAACTCCACATGGGCTTCACGCTCCGATCGTTTCTGGTCAAGCAGCAGCGCCACCTGACGGTAGGTGTCGGGCTCCAGGAAGCGCAATGCCAGGTCTTCCATCTCCCACTTGATCTCGCGTATCCCAAGTCGATTTGCGAGCGGCGCAAAGACTTGCAAGGCCTCTTGCGCCATCCCCTGCGGCACCGGCAGTTTGATGGCGGCGAAGTAGCGCAGGGTTTGCAGGCGTGAGGCCAGTCTCAGCATCACAACGCGCAGATCGCGCGAGAACGCCAGCAGCATCTTGCGCACATTCTCTGTTTGCGCGGCAGCTGTTTGGGCCATCGGAATAGGCGTTGCCGATCGCTCCGTAGCCATCTGGCTCAGGCGCGCCTGACGCTGCACCCGCACCAGCTGCGTGGTCTCCATCGCCAGCGCGGCGAAATTGTCACCAAAGGCTTTGGCGATGACTTCCTGAGGTTTGTTCAGATGATCGCAGGTGTAGACCAGGTAGCTTGCGGCCTGCATCGCCTCTGAACCACCGATGTTTTTCAGGATGGCAGCCACGGCGTCAGCATGGGCAAGAATGTTCTCCCCGGTATCGAGCGCCTCGCCTGCCAGCAGTGGTTCGGCAAAGGCGCGTGCCCGCGCCAGCGCCTGGTCCTGTTCGGACACGCTCTGTGCGGTTGCGGCAAGCACAGGTTCCTGCCCACTGGACTCGGTGCTAAGTCTTTTCATCCTCGCTGCATCCCGTGTTTAGCTCAACAAGAATGACGTCACGGCCTGCACCTGATCGTCAACCACCAAAGTCGGTGCGTGACCCACACCATCAAACTGCAGCAGTCGCGCCCCCGGACCGCGCTGCGTCATGGCCTGCGCTGTCGCTATCGACAGCAGATCCGACTGCGCACCCCTGAGCAACAGCGTCGCAGCCCGAATGTTGTCATACAGTTGCCAGAGCATGGCCTCCCCCTGCGCCACGGACTGTGCCGTCACACCGCGAAAGGGCAGCGCGATGGCCGGGTCGTAGCGCAGCGTCAGGTAGCCCGGGCACTGCGGCATGGGTTTGACCATCGGCTCTGACAGCGCCAGCCACTGCGCCGGCGTATGCGGACCAAAGCTGCTGGATGTCGCCCACAGTGCGTCGGCTGCCTCCTGCAGCGAAGCGAACTTGCCGGTCTGCCCCAGATATTCACCAATGCGCTGCAAGGCCTGCCATTGCATCACCGGCCCTACATCGTTCAACACCAAACGGCGAATCGGCGCCGGCAACGGCAAGTCAGCCTGGCCACACAGGATCATGCCGATGACGCCACCCATGCTGGTGCCAACCCAGTCCAGTGTTGTCGGGCGCAGGTGCGTCAGCAAGACCAGCATGTCGGCTGCGTAGGCAGGAATCTGGTACTGCTGCGGGTCTTTCAGCCAGTCGCTCTGGCCGCGCCCGGCAACGTCCGGGCAGATGACCCGAATCGGACCCGTAGCCTGACGGCACAAAGCCTGCGCCAGCGTGTCGAAGTCGCGTCCCTGTCGCGTCAGGCCATGGACACACACCACGACATGGGAACTTTGCTCGTCACCCCACTGCCAATAGGCCATGCGGTGCCCACCTGCGGAATCAGGACACATCAGGTAATTCAGCGTAGGCTCAGTCATGGTGCAATCACTGGTCTCATAATCCCTGCATCCTAATTCAATCGGAGTTTCAACATGCTGAAAGGCAAAACCGCCCTTGTCACCGGATCCACCAGCGGCATTGGTCTTGGCATCGCCAAGGCCCTGGCTGCGAAGGGGGCCAACATCGTCCTCAATGGCTTTGGCGATGTGAAGGGTCCAAGTGCCGAGGTCAGCGCGCTCGGTGTGCAGGTCGACTATCACGGCGCCGACATGAGCAAGCCGGCAGAGATCGAGGCGATGCTGAAGTTTGCCGCCGAGCGCTTTGGCCGTGTCGACATTCTGGTCAACAACGCCGGCATACAGCACGTTGCACGCATCGAGAACTTTCCGGTCGAGCGCTGGGACGCCATTATCGCCATCAACCTGAGCAGTGCCTTTCACGCCACGCGATTGGCGTTGCCCGCCATGCAAGCCGCCAACTGGGGGCGCATCATCAATGTTGCCTCGGTGCACGGTCTGGTTGCCTCAGCTGAGAAATCCGCCTATGTCACCGCCAAACACGGCGTCGTCGGACTGACCAAGGTGACGGCGCTGGAAAACGCCACCACCGGCGTGACCTGCAACGCGATCTGCCCGGGCTGGGTGCTGACGCCACTGGTGCAAAAACAGGTGGATGCCAAAGCCGCAGCCTTGGGTCTGAGCAACCTTGACGCAACCAAACTGCTGCTCGGCGAAAAGGAGCCGTCGCTGCAGTTCACCACGCCCGAGGAACTGGGCGAACTGGCGGTCTTCTTCTGCTCCCCTGCGGCCAACAATGTGCGCGGCGTGGCCTGGAATATGGATGGCGGCTGGACTGCACAATAGCGATCAAAGGAGATTCGGCATGTCACAGTTTTCGTTTGAAACCGCGCCCAGGATTCTGTGCGAACAGGGCGGCACCGATCGGCTCGGTGAAGTCGCACTCGGCCTGGGAATTTCCCACCTGTTTCTGGTGACGGACGCCGGCTTGATCAAGGCCGGGATGATAGACGGTGCCGTGGCCTCATTGGCCCAGGCCAAGGTTCGCGTGACGGTATTTTCCGAAGTACAGGCTGACCCGCCGGAACACGTTGTCGAGGCAGCAGTCGATGCCGCGCGCAAGGCCGGCGTTGATGGCGTGGTCGGCTTCGGTGGCGGCAGTTCCCTGGACAGCGCCAAGCTGGTAGCACTGCTGGCGCGCACGCCGCAGGCGCTGGCCGATATTTACGGAATCGGCCTGGCACGCGGTCCGCGCCTGCCCCTGATCCAGATTCCAACCACCGCCGGAACCGGCTCTGAAGTCACGCCAATTTCGATATTGACCACACCAAGCCATGAAAAGAAGGGCGTCGTCTCGCCGCTGCTCTACCCGGACCTGGCGCTGCTCGACAGCCGTCTGACATTGGGTCTGCCCCCTGCCGTCACGGCCATGACGGGTGTCGACGCGATGGTGCACGCGGTGGAAGCGTTCAGCACGCGCCTGAAGAAGAATCCACTGTCAGACGCTCTGGCCCTGAAGGCGCTGCAGTTGCTCTACGCCAACCTGCCAGCCGCCGTCAATGACGGCAAGGACCCGGCCGTGCGCGAAAACATGCTGCTCGGTTCCCTGTTCGCCGGCATGGCTTTCGCCAATGCGCCAGTCGCTGCGGTGCACGCCCTGGCCTACCCCTTGGGCGGTCACTACGGCCTGCCGCATGGACTGTCCAATTCGCTGGTCTTTGTAGCCGTCCTGAAGTTCAATCTGCCAGTGGCCCGGGCGCTCTACGCTCAGCTGGGTCGTGCCATCCTGCCAGAGCTGAATGGCGCCAGCGACACCGAGGCCGCCAGTGCGTTTGTTGCTGCCATGAGCGACTGTGTGTCTGCCATGCCTTATGCACAGTCCCTGCGTGCTGCCGGGGTGAAGCAGGACGACCTTGCCATGCTGGCACAGGACGCCATGAAGATCGGTCGCCTGCTGGTCAACAATCCGCGTGATGTCACGCTGGAGGATGCGCTGGCTCTGTACCAGGCCGCCTTCTGAGTCCGGCGGGTCAAGACCCTACTTCAACTGCACCGACCCCGATACCGTCACAAGCACCGACGTCTTGCCTGCCTCCACCGGCACGGGCGCATCGGCTGCCATGGGGCGTGCCTCCATTGCCAGCATGCGTGGGCGCGGCGACATAGTCTGGTCGTTGCTGTTGACATTGACTTCGCGCAGAGTGAAGCCGGTGAAACCAAAACTCCGGCTGATGTCCATGGCCTTGACCTTGAAGCGTTCAATGGCCATGCTTTGCGCCTCGCTTTCCACCCTGGCCCGTTGCTCACGGCTGAGTCCAAGTGACATACCGCTCACGCTGAGCGTCTGTATTCGCCCTGCCGCGGCACCGAGACGTGCAAAATCACGCCCTTCCAGAATCAGTTCTGCCGACCCTTGCCAACCCGTTGTCTTGCCGTCTCGGCCATAACGCGGCGTCACGCTGAAGTTGCCGGTGCGCAATTCAAGCTGCCCCGACTGAACCACTTTGCGTGCCTCTGTCAGAGCTGTGTCGAGCGCCGTCTTGAGCTGGCTCTGCACCATGGCAGCGTCGCTGCCATCGCGCGTGGTACTCAGGACGATGGACAGCAAGTCCTGCTGCACTTCAACCAAGCCTGTGGCGGATAGTTGCACGACATTTTGTGCCACAGACTGTTGCGCCTGTTGCGCCATGCCGACAGCGGACGCCGCCACGATGGCGCATGCTGCACCGATTCTGATGAGCCTGTTCATAGCAACTCCTTTAGGACAAGCGCTGATCGCGCCAGCGCTCAGGGACGCTGCTGGCGCAGTTGCTGGCGCAAGTCGGCACGCTCCTGAGCGGATAAATGTCGAAGCGGCGGTGTGTCTGATGGCCGGGGACTGTTCGTCAAGTCCTGCGAGCGCTGAGCCTTCAGGGTCTGCCGCAATTCCGTGCGACGTTGCTCGGCCGCGCCGCGCGACGCAGGCGCTTGCGGCTCACGCCCCTGTTGCGCCCAGGCGCTGCTCAGGATGAGCGGGAACAGCAATGCAAATTGAAGAGGCTTCATGGTATCAAACTGACACCCGATGGGCGCCACTGGCCACATTGTTCAACCATTGGCCTGTGCTCAGGCGCAAGATTTGTAACAGGTTGTCAATATCGGCCCGATTTCGTGAATTTCGTTGTTACAAACCTGCAAAATTGCTCTTGTTACAAATTCACCGGTACCGCCATGAGCCAAACATCTACCCGAAACAACAAGATCCTGGTTGTCGACGACGACGCGCGTATCCGCGATTTGCTGCGACGCTACCTGACGCAGGAAGGCTTTGATGTCGTGCTGGCGGAGGACGGCAAGTCGCTGACACGCATCCTGCTGCGCGAAACCGTGGACCTGATTGTGCTGGACCTGATGATGCCCGGCGAAGACGGACTGTCGGTTTGCCGGCGTTTGCGCGCCGCCAACGACCGCACACCCATCATCATGCTGACTGCCAAGGGTGAGGATGTGGACCGGATTGTCGGTCTGGAAGTTGGCGCCGACGACTACCTGGGCAAACCCTTCAACCCGCGCGAACTGCTGGCGCGTATTCATGCGGTGCTGCGGCGTCGCCCGAAGCTCGAAGCGCCAGGTTCACCTTCCAGCGAAAACGAGGTCGTCAATTTTGGTCCGTTTTCCTTTGATCTGGGAGCGCGCACGCTCAAACGCGGGGATGAGGATCTGCCGCTGACCACGGGTGAATTCGCCATGCTCAAGACGCTGGTGCGTCATCCGCGCCAACCCCTGTCGCGTGAAAAACTGGCACAACTCGCTCGCGGCCGCGAATTTGAACCTTTTGACCGCAGTCTGGATGTGCAGGTGTCACGCCTGCGCAAGCTGGTCGAAATCGATGCCACCAGTCCCCGCTACATTCAAACCGTCTGGGGCGTAGGCTACGTGTTTGTCCCTGACGGCGCGGCGTGAGTCGCTTGCGCTCGCCGTGGCGCCTGAGCCTCTTCTGGCGCACCTTTTTTTTGCTGGCACTGCTGCTGATCGGCAGCATACTGGCCTGGCTGCAAACACTGCGCTCGCTTGAGTTTGAGCCGCGGGCCATTCAGACGGCCCAGCAGATCGCCTCGCTCGTGAATTTGAGCCGCGCGGCGCTCATTCACGCGGACGCGATAGCCCGGGTTTCCCTCATCAAGACGATGACAGAGCAGGAAAGCGTGCGCATCGTGCCGCGCGAGCCTGGCGACCGTTTTGAGCCGTTCGAAAGCGACGCACTGAGTGAGCGCATTGCGCTCGAGCTCAACATACGGCTGGGAACCGGCACCGAACTGGCCAACAGCGTCAATGGCGAAGAAGGTTTGTGGGTTGGCTTCACCATCGATGGGGACAACTACTGGATGCGAACGAACCGTGACCGTTTCAACCGCACGGCCGGGCGAACCTGGGTCGTCTGGCTGATCACGGCCGCGGCGCTCTCGCTGGCGGGTGCGGCCTTGATTGCACGACTGATCAACCGGCCACTGAAGCAACTATCGTTCGCTGCCAGCCGCGTTCGCGAGGGTGACTTTGACGCCAGCACATTGGACGAGTCGGTAGCCACGAGCGAGATTCGCGCCGTCAACATTGGATTTAACCGCATGAGCCAGCAACTGGCCAAGATCGAGCAGGACCGGGCCATCATGCTCGCGGGCATTTCGCACGACCTGCGCACACCCCTGGCACGCCTGCGCCTGGAAACCGAACTCAGCGTCGTCGATGAAGAGGCGCGGGCAAATATGGCTTCGGACATATCGCAACTCGACGCCATCATCGGCAAGTTTCTGGACTACGCGCGGCCGGACAAGGCACAGCTGAGCACCGTGGCCCTGGCAGGGGTGCTTGATGCCGGTCTTTTCGGCTACCGCAACCGGACCGACATGCGCGTCAATCTCGATCTGGAGAAGGGGCTATTGGTACTTGCCGACGGCGTCGAACTCGGCCGAGTGATCAGCAACCTTCTGGAAAATGCCAGTCGCTACGGCAAGTCGGTTGATACCGGCGTGGCGGTGCTCGACATCGCCGCCAAGGCCCGCGACAACTGGGTGTTGCTGAGGGTACGTGATCACGGCATCGGCGTTGCCGATGCACAGCTGGGCAACCTGACCAAGCCCTTCTATCGAGGCGAAGCTGCACGCACGGCGGCCAATGGTGCCGGGCTGGGTCTGGCCATTGTGGAGAAGATCATCCTGCGCATGGGCGGTACGTTTGTCCTGAGCAACTCGTCAACCGGCGGTCTGGTCGCCAACATCAAACTACGACGCGCCAGTCCATAGTCGATGTCATTGCGAAGGCCGAAGGCCTGTGGCAATCCATGCGTGGACTGCCGCGCTGCGCTCGCAGTGACGGATCAGCTCTTCTTCTTGGCCGCCTTGGTACCGCCAGCGCGCGGTGGCAAACCGGTGTGCTGGCTCAGGATGCGGCCCTTGACGGGCGTTGCAGCCGGCAAGGCAGTGGTCGTTGAATTCTTGCGCCGCGCGCTGCTGTAACTGCCATCGGTCAGAGGTTGAAACGTCGGAATCAGGTGTTGCTTGCCGTTGCCAATCAGGTCGGCGCGACCCATCGCCTTGAGCGCCTCGCGCAGCAAGGGCCAGTTGTTCGGATCGTGGTAGCGCAGGAATGCCTTGTGCAGGCGCCGGCGCCTGTCGCCACGCACGATGTCAACCGTTGCACTGTCACGCGTCACTTTGCGCAGGGGGTTGCGACTGCTGTGGTACATGGCGGTGGCGCTGGCCATCGGTGAGGGGTAAAAGGTCTGCACCTGATCGGCACGAAAGCCGTTCTTCTTCAGCCAAAGCGCCAGTCTCAGCATGTCTTCATCGCTGGTACCCGGATGCGCTGCAATGAAATACGGAACCAGAAACTGCTTCTTGCCGGCCTCCAGCGAATACTTGTCAAACAGGCTCTTGAACTTGTCGTACGACCCGATGCCGGGTTTCATCATCAGCGCCAAGGGAGACTGCTCCGTGTGCTCGGGCGCAATCTTCAGATAACCGCCCACGTGGTGTGTCACCAGTTCCTTGACGTACTCCGGGCTTTGCACTGCCAGGTCATAGCGCAGACCCGAGCCAATCAGAATTTTCTTGATGCCTTTGAGTGCGCGCGCGCGCCGGTACATGTGGATCAGCGACGCGTGATCGGTTCCCAGATTCTGGCAAATACCGGGGTAGACGCAGCTCGGCTTGCGGCACGCTGCTTCGATCTCGGGGTTCTTGCAACCCAGTCGGTACATATTGGCGGTGGGGCCGCCGAGGTCCGATATGGTTCCGGTAAAGCCTTTCACCTTGTCGCGGATCTCTTCGATCTCGCGAATCACGGAGTCTTCCGACCGGCTCTGGATGATGCGCCCTTCGTGCTCGGTAATGGAGCAGAAGGTGCACCCACCAAAGCAGCCGCGCATGATGTTGACACTAAAGCGGATCATCTCCCAGGCCGGTATTTTGGTGACGCCGTCATGGCTACCCTGCCCGTCGGCATAAGCGGGGTGCGGGCTGCGTGCATAGGGCAGATCAAAGACCAGGTCCATCTCAACCGTGCTCAGCGGAATCGGCGGCGGCGTGATCCAGACATCGCGTGCAGTCGTGCCACTGCCGTGCGCCTGCACCAGAGCCCGTGCATTTCCGGGATTGGTTTCCAGATGCAGGATGCGGTTGGCATGCGCGTACAGCACGGCGTCACTCCTGACCTGCTCGTAGCTTGGCAGCCGGATCACCGAACGATCGCGAGGTGGCACTTTGACACTGCCCTTGCCGTAAAGCGCAGGATTGGGGACAAAAACCAGCGGCTGACTGAAGTCTTTGCGGGCCGCCAAACTGTCATTGCGGGCTTGACCCGCAATCCAGGTCCCCGGCGGCATGGATCCCGGGTCAAGTCCGGGATGACTACTCTGCTGCGCCTCTTCCTTCACGCACGACGCGCCCTGCTGCGCCGCCTGCTCACTGGTCGTCTGGTAAGGGCTGACGTGGCTCTCGACTCGGCCCGGTTCGTCCACGCTGGTCGAATCAATCTCGAACCAGCCCTGGCGTGACGCGTCGTCCGCTCGACGCACAAAGGCTGTGCCCCGCACATCGGTGATATTCTGAACCGGTTCGTGCGTCGCCAGCCGGTGCGCAATCTCGACGATGGCGCGCTCGGCGTTGCCGTAGAGCAGCAGGTCGCACTTGGCGTCGACCACAATCGAACGCCGCACCTTGTCCGACCAGTAGTCGTAATGCGCGATGCGCCGCAGCGAGCCCTCGATGCCACCGAGCACCAGAGGTACGTCCTTGAACGCTTCGCGACAACGCTGGCTGTAGACAATGGCCGCGCGGTCGGGCCGCTTGCCACCCACGTCACCCGGCGTGTAGGCATCGTCGCTGCGAATCTTGCGGTCTGCCGTGTAGCGGTTGATCATGGAGTCCATGTTGCCCGCCGTCACGCCCCAAAACAGATTGGGCTTACCCAGCACCTTGAAGGGTTCGGCGCTTTGCCAGTCCGGCTGCGCAATGATGCCGACCCGAAAACCCTGCGCTTCAAGCATGCGCCCAATCACTGCCATGCCGAAACTCGGGTGGTCCACATAAGCGTCACCCGTGACCAGAACAATATCGCAGCTGTCCCATCCCAGCTGGTCCATCTCGGCGCGGCTCATCGGCAGAAACCTGGCAGCACCAAAGCGCGCGGCCCAGTACTTGCGGTAGCTGTTCAGGGGTTTGGCGCTGCGCGGGAATGAGGAAACATCAAGGACAGGGATCATCGAACACTAACGGTGGCAAGGCCAAGAGTGTACGCATTTGCCTGGCGCCCCTCACCGTTGTGCGGCAATGGCCTCAAATTCTTCGATGGGTGCGGGTCGCCCGTACAGATACCCCTGCTGAGCGTGACAGCCCAACTCCACGAGAAAGTCGCGCTGCGCCAGCGTCTCCACACCCTCGGCGATGACTTCAAGACCCAGGCTGTTGCCCAGCACAATGACCATCTTCGCAATGGCGGCGTCGTCACGGTCGAGGAGGATGTTGCGCACAAAGCCCTGGTCGATCTTGAGTTGATCCAGAGGCATCCGCTTCAGGTAGAACAGCGATGAGTAGCCGGTACCAAAGTCGTCCAGCGAGAAAAGCACGCCTTTGGCTTTGAGTGCTGCCATCTTGGCGATGACGTCCTCAACATTGACAACGATCACACTCTCTGTCAGCTCCAGTTTGAGGAGATCGGCCCGGGCGCCCGTGCGCGCCAGCGTGCCCAGCACCTCCTCAACAAAGTCGGCTTGACGAAACTGGCGCGCGCTTACATTCACCGCCACGGTCAGATGCGCCATTGCAGGCCGCCGCGCCCAGGCAGCCAGCTGAGCACAGGCTGCCTCCAGCACCCAGTGTCCCAGTGGCAAAATCAATCCGGTCTTCTCGGCCACCGGAATGAACTCGGAAGGCGACACCAGACCGCGTACGGGATCGAGCCATCGGACCAGCGCCTCCGCACCCGTAATCTCTTGTCCGTCCTTGACCTGCGGTTGGAAGTGCAGAATGAATTCATTTTTCTGCAGGGCCTGACGCAGACCCGCTTCCATGGCAACACGTGCCGCCACCTCGATCTGCATCCCGGGGTCAAAGAAGCGCATGGTGTTGCGACCCGCAGCCTTGGCCTGGTACATGGCAAGATCCGCACGCATCAGGGGCTCATCGACGCCCTCGGGCACTTGCCCAAACAAGGTGATTCCAATGCTGGGGGTGCTGAACAGCGCCGAGCGCTCCAGCTGATAGGACTGGTTCAGCACGGCGAGTATCTTCCCGGCGACGCTTTCCGCCTGCAGCGCTGCGTCGAATGCATCGTCCTTCAGGTTTTCAAGCACAACGACAAATTCATCACCACCGAGTCTGGCAACGGTGTCGCCTTCGCGCACACAGGTTGCCAGGCGGCTGGCTACCTGTTGCAGCAGCAGGTCACCCTGGTGATGTCCAAGCGTGTCGTTCAGGGTTTTGAAGTCGTCCAGGTCAACCAGCAACAACGCACACAGGTGACCGTGGCGCGCGCTGGCAGCGATCGCCTGGTGCATGCGGTCCAGCAGCAACCGCCGATTGGGCAGACCGGTCAGGGAATCGCTGAATGCCAGGGTTTCGATCTTCTGTTCAGCCGCCTTGCGATCACTGATGTCACGCGTGACCGAAAAGACGCACTGAATCCCGTCAAGGGTCATCAACTGCGCCGACATGAGGCCTGTGATGACCGCACCATCTTTTTTAACAAATTCGGCTTCAAAGCCGACACAAAAACCATCACGGGCCAGCAGGCGTGCAGAGGCCTGACGGTCTTCATCGTTGCGCCAGACATGAAGGTCCTGCGATCTTTTTCCAAGAACTTCGGCGCGCGTCCAACCCAGCAGCCGGCAAAATCCATCATTGACATCCACTAGCACACCCTCTTCCAGGCCCATGATGGCGAACGCGTCCGCGCTGGTTTGAAATGCCGTCCGGTACCGCTCTTCGCTCGCGCCCAAGGCTTTCTGTGCCCGCTCACGCTGCTCCAACTCCGACTGCACCCGGAGAAAGAGTCGCGCATTCTCTTCGGCGGAAGCGATATGCAGCGCCAGTGCTTCAAGCAATTTCAGATGGTCTTCGGTGAAGGCGTCGCATCGACAACTCATCACCTGCATGACGCCGGTCACCCTGCCAGCGACTTTGAGCGGTACCAGCAGTGCAGAGCGCACGACATCATCGTCAGTCTCGACTGCCGGGACGACTCGGTGCGTCTGGCCATCGACCAGATAGCTGGATTGCGTCATTTTCAGTCGCGCCTGATAGTCATGCACCAGCAACGGTTGACCACTGCGAATGACAACGCTCTGCGTGCCCCGGCCTTCTTCTTCGAGTGCAATGGGTGGAAATGTGCTGACATCCAGCTGCTGCTTGTCCATCACATAGGCACTGCAGGTGATCAGCCTGGTGGCAGGATCGAACGCTGATATCGAAAAGCTGTCGCTCGCGCAAATGTCTGCCATGAAGTCGTTGATGGTCAGGTAAATTTCGCGGAGATCAAGTGTTCGGTTCAAACGTTGACTGGCTTGACTGAGCAGCAGCAGATCCCTGCGCTGTTGGAAGACCAGTTGCTCCGAGCGTTTGCGCTCGCTGATGTCGGTATGCGCGATGACAGCACCCCTGCCTGCGACATCTTGCAAGGGTGTCACGATCATGCTGAACCAACGTTGCCGCTGTTCCCAATGGCACGGGTATTCCAGGGAGAACTTGGGCAGGCGACCATCGAGCACCGCCCGAATCCCGTCGCCGGCCTCAAATGCATCCGATGTTCCACCGACACCATGGGTCTTGCATGCCGCGAGGTAGTTGGCTCCCACTTCGAGTTTCGCCATCGCCGTGTCCGGCTCCATGCAGTTGGTCGTGGCAAAGATGTGCCAGGGCTCATTGACGGCCAGAATGATGCCCTCATGGTCAAGCACAGCAATTTCTGCGTCTACCGAATCAAGGATGCTGCGAGCGAAGGCTTCGCTTTCCTGCAACAAGTCTTCACGTCGCAGATTGATTTGCTGCAAACGATTGAAGCCATGGATCATCTGGCCAATTTCGTCTTCCCGCTCGACTTGCAGCATGCCCGGTGGCTGGGCGAGGTCGGGCAAGGCATTCAAGGTCTTTGAAGCCGTCAGTACCTGTCTGAGTTGACGACGAAGGAGCCAGGACGTCATTGCCCAGACGATGAAGCCGGCCAGAACTGACAGAAATACTGCAGCCTGAAACATCCGCACTTGCATCTTGTGAATCGGTTGAAACGCTTCTTCGATCGGCAGTGCTGCGATGACCAACCAGTTAGCAGACGGAACAAGTCTGCTTGCACTCAAGCTCTCGACGCCACTTGAACCCGTTACAACACCATAGCCCTCGTAGCCCTGCATCACCTTGTCGAGAAACCGATTGACACCCGGCGCGGGCAAAGCTTGCATGACCCGCTTCTTGTCGGTGGCAGTCACAAACAGTCGGTGCTCGCGTGCGATCAGGTAATAGCCGCCGCTGTGGCCGTAGCGACGGTTCACCACGTTGTCAAAGAAGCTGGGCTTACCCAGGTTGATGGTTCCGACCAGGACACCCGTGACCATGCCGCGAGCATCGCGCATCGGTACCGTCATGCTGAAGATCGGTGCCATCAGCTTCTTGCCCATGGCTGGGCGTCCATAAATCGACTTGCCTTGCTGCAGCGGCAACGCAACCGAATCACGATCGATGTAGTTGGTTCCGATGCGCCCGGCAGAAAGTGGCACATCGGCAATCGCTGTGCCCGTGAGGTCAGTGGCAAAGATGCCGCCATTGAACAGCAATTGCAGAAGTGGTCGCTGTTCAAGCAATGCTTGCAATCGTGCCCTGTCCCGCATGACAGCCGGTGTGATCTCGCCGGCAATGGTTTCCAGCGCCCGCATGCGATCAAGCAGTTCCTCGTCGAGATGTGCTGCTATGAGTGAGACCGAAAGGAACTGCTGCTCACCCAGTTCACGCTGCATGTCCTGACGCAGAAGAACACTGGCATAGTACGTCATTGACCAAAGACTGACGACAAAGATCAGCACCGTGATCAGGGACATCCTGAACTTCAGCGAAATGGGTAACAGGCGTTGGAGCCTCATTCAATACTCTTATGGAGTTGGCTCTGTTGCCTGTCAGCATGGCGCCACTGCACAGGCTGGTGGCGCTCGCCCTAGGTCATACGTATTTTTCCACGACCACAGGCTCTGCAATCACCGCGCTTGCCATCACCGGCGGCGCCTGTTGCATCGCCTCCAGGCGCGCAATTCGTGCATTGAGTTCGTCGGTCTG
Source organism: uncultured beta proteobacterium (assembly GCA_903927295.1). Classification (GTDB taxonomy): domain Bacteria; phylum Pseudomonadota; class Gammaproteobacteria; order Burkholderiales; family Burkholderiaceae_C; genus Rhodoferax. The sequence continues at coordinate 38,855 of CAIYMN010000272.1, forward strand.
GATCGTTGCTGGCGCCAGCTTGGGATTGAGGTAAGGACTGCTGCTCCACCAGTCAATGCCCATCTCGCGTGCCTTGTCTACCGAGCAGATCAGCAGGCGGATCTGGATCGTCAGCAGTTCGATATCGACAAGCTTGATCTTGACGTCACCGGCGATCACCAGGCCCTTGTCGAGAATTCGTTCCAGAACGTCCGCCAGAGTTGACGAACTGGTTCCATGGGTAATGCTTCTGGGTCTGGTGGGTGGGTTGTTGAGTTGCGGGGTGTTCATGTCATTCATCCTGTTGTGAGCGATCAGTCTGGCCAGTACTTTGTGCGTCAGCCGTGCTAGAGCAGTTTGCCCAACGGCCCCAAATCGAAATTGAGATCCTTGTCGGTCAGGCCAAATTCCTTTTTCAGCCAAACCATCTGCTTGTCCAACTCAAGAAAGGTCAGGCCCAGGCGCTCGATTTCTTCATCGGTCAGGGATCCGCCCTCGATACGCCGGATCGCCTGCTTCTCCAGCAACTGGCGCACCAGTTCCACCAGCGTCAACACCAGTTGTCCGAGGCCGTTCTTGACCGACTCCGGATCGAGTGCGATGCGCGGCGACAGGCCGGTCCTTTCGGCCCTCGGCTCATCCGGAAAGAAGAATGACTCGGGCGCGTTCATTTGTTCTCCTGCATCAGCCTGCCCTGCTGCAGGGCTGTTTCAACCGAGGTCAGCAGCAGGTTCAGGTTCAGATAGATCAGATCAATTCCGGCGACCGAGATCACAACTTCGCCCATGGCGACAACTCCGGTGTTGAGCACGCGGTCAAGCAGCTCACACAGGGATGCCGGATTGTCCTGGGGCAAGGCCATGGCAGGTTCCCGCTTCGACCGCTCGGTCAGTCTTCCAGTTGCATCAGGCGCTCGTACATGCTGCGCGCCATATGATCCTTGCCAGCGCGTTCATAGCCTTCGGCCAGCGTCAACAATTCAGTCTTGGCGGCCTCTGCCTGCGGTGTCTCGTCATGGTCATCCACCAGCGTCCAGAACATTTCAGTCGCCTGGCGGTAGTTGCCTGCCTTGAGATAGCGCTGAGCCATCGCGAAATGCCGATCCAGCATGGTCAGGCCAGCACCGCGCCTGGGCACAGGGACCTGCGCCGGCGCAACAGTGCTTACAGCCACGTCCGGGCCTGCTTCCATTTCAATTTCATGCAACATCATGTTTCTCCTTCTGTCAATAAAACCTTGTTCGCCGCGCCAGCCTGATACAGGCAGCGACCCAGTTCGCTCAGCCGGTCAATCCCCCGGGGTTCCTGCTGCCTGAAGACCATTGCCAAATGGCGTGCCGCCTGTGTCTGCTGGTAACGCTCGAGCAGCGGCAGTTCGTTGCGAGCCCGAACCGAACAAGCCGGACATAACGACGCAGGCGTCAGCAAATTCAGGAACAGGACTGGCACGGCAGTGCCAAGGCGCTGACAGGCCGCAATGAGCTTTTGTGTTTCAGCAAAAGCCATCTCGGTGGGAATCGAAACTGCGATCAAAGCGGTCTTCGTTGCATCACTGAGCAGCCGTCGAAAACTTTTCATCTTCCTGGACAGACCAACCATCGTCCTGGCGAGCCGTGGCAACCAGAAAACGTCCCGGTATTTCAGGAACAGGCCAAAGAAAGTCTTCAGCCATTTCTCGATCAGTTCCGGCATTTCCAGGAAGCGCAGCAGATGACCGGTAGGTGCGGTATCTAGCACAAACAGGTCATAGCAATTGCGGTCCATCAAGTCCACGATGCGGGTCAGTGCCAGCATTTCATCGAGTCCTGCGGGCGCCACATCGAGCAGGCGCTCCATCACGTCGCGATCGAACGCGAGTTCCATCCCGGCCTGGGAAGTGCTGCGCCCGAAAGCGCCAGTCAATTCGGCAGAAAAGTCTCTTTTCAGGTGCATGTACTCGGCCTGTGCGTCGAGTTCGATCACGCTCAGTCCCGGTGCGACCCGGGTCTCCTTCGGGCCCACGTCGCGACCCAGACAGGCGGCCAGCGAGTGCGCCGGATCAATCGAAAAAAGAAGCACTTCCTGACCCGGCCGCTCCTGGGCCATGCGCAGCGCAGAAGCGCAGGCCAGCGTGGTCTTGCCAACGCCTCCTTTGCCGGCAAACATCAACAGTCGTGTCGAAGCGGGCGGCACCCTGGCGGGATGCTGTACCCGAGGAATCCGGCCAGCGTTACCGCCCTGCCAGTTGCTGCCTGAAGCGCCTTGGGATGCCTGCTCAGGCTCGTGCAGCAGCGCTTGCGTCTGCTGCCAAAGCGTCAACAATGGCACCGACCCCCGGGCTTCGGTCGCCAGCAGGGGCAGACTCCAGAAGCTGCAATTTGAAAAAGCCTGCGTCAGCTCCGAGATGCTCAGCGCCTGCACGGCAACACCGTCCGAGCACAGCGGACAATCCGATTGCTTCGAGGACAGGCGATTGACGATCATTTCGCGCAGCGGCAGGCCAAGGCGCTCCAACTCGCCAATCATCAGGCGCGTGACATGGATGCTCAAGCCTTCGGCCAGCATCACTGGCACAAAGCGGCAACGCCTGGGTGATCGAAGCAAGCTCCAGAGTCTCTTCAGGTCGGCACGGGTATCATCCAGGTAGAGGTCGGCAGCGTCTTTGTCATAGGACCCCTGGTAGAGCTGGGTCATGTAGCGATGCTTGGCCAGCATGGCATCCAGCGCCGTGATCCACTTGCGCATCATGGACGGCAGACCGAGCAGTCGAAGTGTGTGCCCAGCCGGTGCCGTGTCAACAATGATGCACGCGTACTCACCTTCCTTGACCCACGCGGCGATCTCCAGCAGGGCCATCATTTCATCGAGCCCCGGAATCGAGAGATCGACCAGCCTGGCCACGTCCGTCTGGTCAAGAAAAGTTCCCCGCAGGGCAATCGTACGCAGGTGTTCTGCACACCGGGCCTTGAAACGCGCCAGACTTTGTTGCGAGTCGATCTCACGCACCGTCAGATTTGCCGGCAACGTGACGCCGGCAAGACAATCCATCAGCGAATGTGCCGGGTCCGTTGAAACGAGCAGGAACTTCTGCTCTGGCCAGCGCTCGGCCCGATGCAGGGCCGCAGCCGAGGCACAGGTCGTCTTGCCGACACCGCCCTTGCCACCAAAAAGCAGCAGACGCAATCCGTCATCCTGCAAAAATCCTGGAAGCGCCGCTGATTCCATGATTACACCTTGCCTGCATCGCTTGGCAACGAGTCCGCAGGCTCCTCTTCCTCTTCCTCTTCCTCTTCCTCATCTTCGTCTTCTTCGTCGTCTTCGTCTTCTTCGTCGCCCTCTTCCTCGCCATCACCCTCGTCAACCGTGCCCTGATCACGCTCCTGAATCGCGTCCAGACGATCCAGCAGGACCGCTTCAGCTGAGTCAAACTCCTCTTCCGTGATGGCACCGGTGTCGAGCTTCATGTAGAGCTCACTCAGTGAGCGTGTCACTGCTTCGGCTTCACCGGCCTGCTCTTTCTGCACCGACTCGTTGATTTCCCTGAAAATCCACAGCAAGGGAGACAGCAGCAGATTGTCCAGGATCAGCATGCGAGTCCATCACGCCTGCAAGGCGACACTGACAAAGTGGTGCGGAGCCCACGGCCCGTTGAAATCAAACGAGAAATTGTTGTCAAAGCGGTTGGCCGCTTCAAAGACACCGTCTTCAAATGCCTTCTGCGCGCCGCGTTCGACCAGACAAGCCAGATGCATCACTTCCTTTTCTTCGCGCGACGGGTTCTGCTTGATGTCGACACAGCGTGGACTCAAAACCTCGATCACCGTATCGGAGTGCAACTCGCGGTCCTGCGTCAATAGATGATCAAACAGCCGCCCCATCTCGATCTTGTCGTTTTGCGACGGGCCGTGCTGCCGTCCAAGCATGTCATCGCGCAATTCGGCCAGGTCCGGATGGCGACTCACCATGTACTCGAAGATGTTGGGCACATCAAGCACCACACGCAGTCCCAACTCGACCTTGCCGCGTACGCGCTCGAGTTGTTCAGTAAACGTTGCACTGTTGTGCTTGAGGATCTGGAGCAGTGCCTTCTTGCTCGAAGCGATGGTTCCAAATGCCACAGGCAACACCGTTACCTCATCCATCAGGCGCTTGATGACAACGTTATGTGCCGCGAGGTTCTTGCGCTCCGGGCGGATCTTCTTTTCCGTTATGTCGCTCACGATCGCCGCCAGCGGCCCCTGCGAAATCACATAGACCGCCGCGCCATTGATGCCGATGTTGCCGTAAACCGGAGGCACTTCAACTGCATCGGCGATGGCATACAGGTAGTGGCCGGGTTCGAGCAGAGATTCAATGTTCATGTTCACACCTTGGGGCAACGCGCTCTGGCGCGCATCGCGTTGAGCTCGCGCAGCGTCGCGACGCTGCCGCGTGGTGCCAGACCCGGGCCGGCTGAAAAGGGGTTCTGCCGCAACAGGCGCTGCGTCATGATCTCGCGCCGCCAGCGATACACGAGGCCTCGGCAGTCCACACTGCAGACCACCTGAAACGACGCTGTACTCAGGGAAGGCCTTAGACAGGAAGATGTTCGGATTTTCATTGCATCACACTCCTTCATTGCCACTCAGTTGGGCCGCCAGGGCATCTGCCTGCCTCAATAGGACAAGGCCCTTCGCTTGATGCGATCCGTCGGCGCGGTATGGATAGGAAAAGGCATGGCTGCCTGCGCAGCCGCCGGGTCCTGAAAAGCCACGATGGGTCGATCAACAAAGCGCTGCAGTCGCACCTGCTTGGACTCAATTTCAGCAACCCTCGCTCGAATTTCGAGGCAGCGATTCTCGGCGCGCTGCATCTCTTTGGAGAGACGCTGCTTTTCCATCTCCAGCATCGACAGTTCCAGCAGCGCACCGGCGGAAGTGCGCGTACGCCGACCGTCCACGATGCCGCCCATGGTCTTGATCTGCTGCACTCCGCGTTTTTCGGTGACCATGTTGCTCTCCTTAGACAATCGCTTCGGCAAGATGAGTGGCATTCATTGCACGGCGCGAGCCGGCGGCTGTCTTCTTGTCGGTCGCAACCGGCACCAGCGCTGGCAGCGGCGGACAGCAACGCGCGATGATTTCATCAAGGCGTTCCAGACCTGCGACCTGCCCGTCATGCGTAACCTTCAGGCAGTCTGCGTTCAGCACGTCATGGCACAGTTCCCTGAACGATGGGTCGCTGGCCGACACGGCGCTGTTGCGCTTGGCAACGATGCGCCCGAGCATGATGCAGGCGCGGATCGTCGGACGACCGTTGTTGACACCGAGTCTGCGAAATTCACGCACGATATCCACAATCGATTTGGACTGGCGCCATGGCAGACCGGACTTGGCCTGCGTGATGGCCACTTCGGTTTCGTAGTCGTGATGCCCCACCTTGATCGTGATCATGCGATCCATCAAGGCGTCCTGGGTCTTGTGGACCCCGGCGTACTCTTCCGGATTGCTGGTAAAGATGGCGCTGAACTGGGGATGCACCTGGAGGTAGCCATCTCCGCTGCGCGCGTCGGGCAACTCCAGCAACCGCTCTTCAAGAATGGACAGCAGCACGTTGTTGGCCTCAGGGCGTGAACGCGTGAATTCGTCATAGATCAGCGTGAAGCCATATTTGCAGGCAGTGGTCAGGCGGTTGTCGCCCCACTGCTTGGAAACAGTCTCCTCCTGCTTCAACACCGAGTGAATGTAGTTATCCACGACTTTGGTGGAACGATAGCCGGTTTGCCCGCCAATCAGGTCAGAGCTGCCAAACTCGTCATCACCGTGAATCAGGATCACCTGGCGGCCCAGCTGGGCTGCCACATGCATGGCCAATGCGGTCTTGCCAGTCCCGGCCGGCCCGCTGAAGTGAATCGGATAGCCCGCTCCAATATAGTCCAGCGCCCGCCCGGCGACACCCTGGATGTAAGGCGTTTCAACAAAGTTGGCTTTCTTTTCCAAAGTCAGTACTGTCAGTTCTTCGGCTTCGCTCATCACATCCACTCCTCGTGTTGATTAATACTTCGACTTGCTCTTACTTCTTCTTCAGCTTCGAAGCCTTGGGTTTGGCACGCACTGCCTTGGCAGGCGTGGCTTTGGCTGCAGCCTTCTTGGCAATCGGCTTGGGCGCTTCGCCACGCGGCGGTGCCATCGGCCAGGGTTTGCTCACAGGCGGCGCTGCTTTGACAACGGGCTTGACCGGCAGTTCCGCTTTCCTGACAACGGGCAGCACGGGCTCGCTACGCTGCACTGCCGGCACCTGGACGACCGGAGCGAATCTCAGCACGCTCTTCATGACAGGCCGTACCACGTGGGCACGAGAGCGCTGAAAGCCATGCAGCATTTCAGCCAGCGACTGGGAGCGCTCGCGCCTGCCCTTGGCCAAGCCAGCCCACTGAACCTTGGCCATATGGTGATGCGCAGTGGTAAAGGAGCGCATCAGCGCTGCCACTGCATGGGAACGTTCGCGCCGGTCTTTGGCCAGACCAGCGCCCTGCGCCTTGGCCATGCGCCGCAGCGACTTTGAGAAGGCCGAGCGTTCTTTGGAAAATTCGTCAAACAGTTCGGCCACGGCAGCCCCGACTGCCTGTCTGGATTCGAGCAGGCTGTTGCGCAGTTCGCAACTCATATCACCATGCTCCTGGCGGAACCCTGCGCTCATTGCCATGGCGCTCTGCAGCAGCTCCGACACTTGAGCCGAGCGACTTGCCCGATCTGCAGCGAGTTCAGATTGCAGCGTGTTGGCCATCAGCATGCGTTCTTGCTCAAAGGAGCGCAGCGCACTGGCAGTTTGTGCCTTGATTTCGGCGACAGCCTGTGCGCGCTCGCGCGCGGCAGACGTACCAAACGGCACCTTGGATGCCGTGTGTTTCTGGAAGTTGCTCATTTCAATTCACTCCTCTTGGGCGCGCAGAACGCTGGGCGCTGGCTGATTGAATTCAATTAATCGTTGCTGCGCTGGCGCGCATAAGACAAATGCTTTCCTTACCGGGAGAACCCTCCCGGCAAAGAAAACAATTTGCACTAACACTTAGGCCGGAGCCGCAGCGCTGGATGTGAGGCCAATTGCCTCTGCATACTTGAGATAGGTCTCGACCGATGCGATCACGACCCGTGCCTCAATGGACAGCAGTTCAATACCGACCAATGACACTTTGACCCAAGCATCAATCACGATACCCTTGTCCAAGATGCGGTCAACAACTTCAGCCAAACTCGAAGAGTCCGTTGATTTTTGTACCTTTGCCATTTTCAATCTCCTAACGTATTGCACCCCTGTTAAACGCTTTCCAGACACGAAGTACGGGGCTAAACCCTTCGTTACATGTTGTAACGCACTGATCGTGCCAAGTAGGCCAGCTTTGCAAAAACAAATTCAAACCATCAAACAATGACAAATTTCGACAATCATCGGCAAGCAGGATGCGATGCGAATGAATGCGTTCGGACAAGCGCTTCTACTTTGATACAAAAACCGGTAAAACTATGGAATGAATGCCATAGTTGGGGCAACGCTCACTAGGAACCGGGAGAAAAGTCCTGTCGCTCAGGCTGCTGCCAACACGTTGTGCACGGTATCGCGGATCTCGTCGTGCCGAAAAGGCTTGGTCACAAACGCGGCGATAAGACCGATGGCGACGCTGTCCTGAATCAGGCTGTCGTCCTTGTAAAAGTAGCCTGAAACCAGAATCACTGGTGAATGGCTGCCTGTTTCGCTGCGGATGCGGCGCGCCAGTTCCACGCCTTCCATATCGCCGAGTTTGGCGTCGAGCAGGATCAGATCACAACCATGATCCTTCAACCAGCAAAGGGCCTCGGCGCCACTGCTGGCGGTGGCAACGACATAGCCGCTCCTGGTCAGGATCATCTTCAGTGCCCAACGCACGTCCTCTTCGTCATCAACCACCAGCAGATGGGGTGAAGGCCTCATCAGACACTCACCGTCAATGGCAGACGTACCGCCAGCGTGCTGCCCTGGCCCTGGACACTGCTTTCCACCGCAATGACGCCGCCATGCTGCTTCACGATGGTGTGACAGATAGACAGACCCAGACCGGTACCCTGTCCAACCGGGCGCGTGGTAAAGAACGGATCAAAAATCTGGCTCATATGGGCTGACGCGATGCCACAACCTGTATCGCGAACATAAATCGCAGCGTCAGCGCCCTCACGGCGCGTAAAGACACTGACGTCGCCACCTCCAGGCAAAGCCTGGTAGGCATTGAGAACCAGATTCATGATCACCTGCTGCAGCAAATTGGCGTTGCCTGAAATCGGCAATACGGGTTCGGTGTGATGTTCGATCAAATTGATTTTTTGAATTTTGGCCTGGGGCGTCAAAACGCTGATCGTCTCGTGCACCACCGTCACCAGGTTGAGGGATTCGGCCTGGTTGCTCGATGGCGGGCGCGCATAGCGCAGCAGGTTTTCAATGATCACGGACGATCGCTCAATGCCTTGCAGGATCTTGCCGACACACTCCTTCTGGAAAGCCGGGTCATCAATCGGATCGAGCAGGAACTGCGCTGCTGAATAGCTCACCGACAGCGGGTTGCGCAACTCGTGGGCGATGCCACCGGCCATGACGCCCAGGGCAGCCAACTTTTCACTCTGATACAGATGACGCTCCAGCGCCCGCCTTTCCACCAGATCGCGACCAACAGCAACAATGCCACTGACCTGACCCGAATCATCCCGGATCGGCGAAAAAGACCAGTCAACCGGAATCAGGGCACCGGCTGCCGAGAGCAGGTTGATTTCACCGAAAAATTCGACCACGCCGCCGGCGACCATCTGATCAATGATGGCCGCCATGTCCTTGCTGCGATTCATTTCACACAGCCCGGAAAGCAGTTGCCCACGCACCACGCTGCTTGGATAGCCAGAGATCCGCTCGGCTGCTGAATTCCAGCTCGTGATGCAGCCCACGGCGTCTGTCGAGATCACCAGATCGTTGGCACTCTCCACTACGCTCGCGAGATGCCGCTCGGCCATCCGGACCTTGGCACTCAACTGAAGCTTCTCCGTGATGTCGTCCATCACCACCATGGCATGCTCGACCGTCCTGCCGGTTTTGATCGGTATGACTGTGTAGAAATAGCTGCGGATCGGAACGCCGGGTGCCCGATAGCTCATCGTGGCGCCAGGCAGTCCGGTGCCGCTCTCGAAAACACCGCGGATCTTCGCTTCCAGCCGCGTAAATTCCAGGATGGCATCGGGGAAAACTTCGCGAAAACGCTTGCCGATCGTATTGGCCGCGGACCTTTTTGCTTTCTCCAGGAAGTTCCGGTTGGCCGATACCACGCGCAGGGAAGGATCGATCAGGAGCAGGGAAAAAGGAATGTTCCCAAGCAGCATGTGGTAGAGCTTTTCATACCAGCCTTCCCCGCCCGATGTGCCGGCGCCCGGGCTATCGAAACTCGAAGGCTCGACTGGCAAGGCCAACTTCTTCATGCCTGGCTTTCAGATAGATCGGGGCAGAAGTTGTACGGTGGCCAGGGGCCCCGCAGCTCCATCGCCAATCCTATGGTCTGGTAAGCATCCTGCTGCTCGGCCAGCGCGACGCGGAAATCCGGCAGCGTTTCAACGTCGAGCAGGAATGCGGCGTTAAAGACCATACGCTCGGGTCTTCCGGTGACGTTGCTGGCATGCAGGCGCAGGGTTGTGGCGTCGATCGAGCGCAGTTGCAGTGAGTGCATCAAGTCCTGGTTGACTCGCTCCAGGCCAGCTTCCAGCGCGGTCTCAATCCGCGTATCGAGCTGCTTCTGCTGCAAGTAGCGCAGCCCGGGCGACTGCGACAGCGCGGCGCGGCACGACTGCACCTGTGCGTCTTCGGACGCAATGATCTGACGCGCATTGTCTTCGAGCAGATAGCCCTTGACACTCCACTCGCTCTTGTCGATCAAGGTATCGAGCCCGCTTTCGATCGCACCGCTGTGTCGCTGCAGAAACGCCATCAGGCTGTCGTGCGAGCGATAGATGGTGCCAAACTTGACCGGCAGCACGGGTGAGGCGGCCATGGTCCGCGCCACCACCTCCTCATGGCGGGTAGCGTGCTCGCCGATCCAGGACAGGGTCTGCAGATTCTGCTCCGAGAAATCAGCGATGACCACCTCACTTACCACCGCAACCACCTTATCCGCCACCACAGCCGTGATCGGGAAACGCTCATCGACGCCAGCCAAAGCCGGCCCGACCAAGGACTGATCCAAAGCAAGACATTGCGGCCGCGCCAGGCAATAGAGGTAAATGCCGGTCAACGCGGTCGCTTCAGCGTGCGGATCGGCCACGCTCATGGCTCCTTGCGCGCCGCTTCAAAATGGCGCGCCTGGATCAGCAAGGGTGCCAGCTTTGCCGTCTTGGCGCCGCCACCCTGACCCTGCGTAATGCGCTCCCGAATGGCGTTCAAGGCCGCACGATTGCAGATGGCGCCCAGATCGGCCCCACTCAGACCCGCTGTGTCAAGCGCCAGGGCTTTGAGATCCACGCCTTTGGCGACCGGCTTGCCACGCACCTGGACCTGCAAAATTGCCAGGCGCTGACCCTCGTCCGGCAAGCCGATCTCGATCGTCACATCAAAGCGCCCTGGCCGAAGCAAAGCCGGGTCGACCATGTCGGGCCGGTTCGTTGCCGCCAGCACCAAAACGCCAGCGAGTTTCTCGACGCCGTCGAGTTCAGCCAGGAACTGGCCCACCACGCGCTCGCTGACACCCGAGTCCGAAGCGCCGCTGCCACGGCGCGGCACCAGAGCATCCACCTCATCGAAGAACACCAGACAGGGTGCGGCCTGCTTGGCCTTCTGGAAGACTTCGCGCACGGCGCGTTCGGACTCCCCGACGTACTTGGACATCAGGGCCGGTCCCTTGACAGAAATGAAGTTGACCTGCGTGGCACTCGCGGCCGCCTGCGCCAGCAGCGTCTTGCCGCAACCTGGTGGTCCACACAGCAGTACGCCCTTGAGCGGCTTGATGCCGGCTGCCTCAAACAGCTCGCCGTATTGCAGTGGCCATTCGAGCAGCTCACGCAGCATGCGCTTGGGCTCCTCGAGTCCGCCCACATCGTCCCAGCCAGTGTTGGGAACTTCGACAAAGACCTCGCGCAATGCGGACGGTTCAACGTCGCGCAACGCCGCCAGAAAATCATCCTTGCAAAGTTCCAGTTTTTGCAACGATTCGTAGGGCAAAGAGGCTTGCGCGAAGTCAATCTCGGGCAGAATGCGTCGCACACAAATCATGGCCGCTTCGCGACACAGTGCTTCCAGATCTGCGCCGACAAAACCGTGCGTGATGTCGGCCAGCCGCGCCAGATCAACATCATCGGCGACGGGCATGCCGCGCGTGTAGATTTCAAGAATCGCCAAACGACCATGCCGGTCCGGAATGGGGATCCCGATCTCGCGATCAAAACGCCCGGGCCGGCGCAGCGCCGGATCGATGGCGTTGGGAATATTCGTAGCGGCAATGACGACCACCTGGCCTCGCGCCTTCAGGCCGTCCATCAGACTCAGGAGTTGGGCCACAACACGGCGCTCGACCTGATGTTCCCCCCCCAGACCTTCACGCTTGGGAGCAATGGAATCGATCTCGTCGATAAAGATGATGCTCGGAGCCTGTTTGGTTGCGTCGTCGAACAGCTTGCGCAGGAAGCCCTCGGACTCGCCGTAAAACTTCTGCATGATCTCGGGACCGCTGATCGAAAAGAAGTGCACATCGGTTTCATGCGCAACGGCCCGGGCGATCAGCGTCTTGCCACAGCCGGGTGGTCCGTACAGCAGCACCCCCTTGGGCGCATCGATCCCAAGCCGGACGAACACTTCAGGAAATCGTAGCGGCAGCTCGATGATTTCGCGCACCCGCTGCACCTCACGCTTGAGGCCGCCAATATCTTCATACGACAGCGCAGCTCGTCCCGCCGGACTGGCCTTCGCCTCGGACTGTGCCGGCCCAACCGAAAGCAGCGTGTCCGGCGCAATCAGCACCGGACCCTTGGGCTTGGTCTCGCGCACCAGAAAGTCCAGTGATCGACTGCCAAACAGGGTGCCTCTGATGCGGTCGCCCTCCAATACCGGCAAGCCGTCGAGCCGGGCCCCTATGTATTCCAGATCACGGTCTGACAAGCCAGGCGCTGTGGGTGAAAGAACAATGCGCTGAGCTGGTTGTGCCTTCACTTTGTGAATTGACACGACATCATCAAGGGCCACCCCGGCGTTGACGCGGGACAACCCGTCAAGCTGAACCCTGGTGGCGCCACGATCATCCTTGTACGCGGGCATCAGCTTGCAGACTGTGCGACGCTTGCCGCTGATCTCGACAATGTCCCCAATTTCCAGTCCCAGCGCCAGAATATCGCTTGGATCGAGTCGTGCCAGCGCGCGCCCGACGTCCTTGCTCAGCGCCTCACTAACCTTGAAACGCAGGCCCGCCTCTTCGGTTTTCTTGTTTGTCATTTCTTCTTGCCTTTCTTGCTCAGCGCAATTTCAAGAATGCCATTGCGGCAATGAAAGCTGAGCTTGTCGGCTGAAAAGCTGGCGGGCAAGAGCATCTCTTTTCGGTAGTTGGGGTGCCCGTTTTCGGTTGTGATGAGCAGGATGTCATCATCAAGCTCCACCTTGACATTGGCTTCTTCGGTCCCTGGCACTTCGGCCACGATCAGCAGGCGACCCGGCTCATCGAACAAATCGACCATCGGCTCACGGATTTCGCGCACCGCGACCAACTTTCCCTCTTCGTCCTTGCGGATGTTGCCAAAAGGCTCGACTCTTGGCCCTTTGTCGCCGATACCGGATTTGATCGTGAAGCCAAACACTCCTTTGGTGTTCTGGTCCGATCCCAGCTTGAACTCGCCGCTCTTGCTCAGGCTGCCACCGGCCTGCTCGGCTTCCTGCGCCAACTTGCCCAACTGCTCTATCAATTTGCCCATACCGGAAAAGAAACCAGCACCGGACGGTTCAGGCTTTACTTTTGCAAATGCCTCACCCAGTCGACGTCCGATTTCATCGAGGCGCTCTTTGCCCAGGGTAAATTCGTCACTTCGTTTTCTGTCAACCACAATATTTCCCCTTTGGTAGCTACAAGCATGAAGAGTGCCTAGTCACGGTCTGTGTCATCGCGACGCTTGTACTCATCCTTCATGAACTGAACAGACGAAATTTCGTAGGTCTTGAGCTTGCTGTGAATGGTCTTGTAATCAATCTGCAGCAACCTGGCGGCCTGTGCCTTGTTGCCCTGGGTCAAGGCCAGGGTGCGCGCCAACATGGCCCGCTCGACCTGGGCCGTTATCTGCGCTACTGCTTCCTTCATGGGCAAATCGGTTCCCATGGCAAGCAAGCCCGCCGGATCACAAAGCGGGCAGGTCTTCTGATCGGTGCTTTCAAGCCAGACTGCCTTGCGCTTTTCCGGCTCGAAAGGTTGCAGCGGACGAGTGCGTTGATCCAGCGTGGAAATCAGCTCGGGTCCAATCAGGCCGTCAGCGGAATCGCACAGCAAGACGGCGCGGCGCAACTGATTGCGCAACTCGCGCGCGTTTCCGGGCCAGTCATAGCGCTGCAAAATGGCCCAGGCATTGACGGACAGGCCTTTGACCTGTTTGGCCAGTTCCGCATTGGTCTGTCCGAGGAAGCGGTGCACCAGAAAAACGAGATCTTCCTTGCGTTCACGCAGCGCCGTCAAGTGAATCGTGTACTCGGCCAGCCGGTGGTACAGGTCACCACGAAAGGTACGCTGAGCAACCATCGCGAGCAAGTCGGCATTGGTTGCTGCCACGACGCGAAAATCAACTTTCTGCTCTTTGGTCGCGCCGATCCGGTGGATGCGCCGGGTCTCCAGCACGCGAAGCAATTTTCCCTGCATCGCCAGCGGCAAATTGCCGATTTCATCCAGGAAAATTGTGCCGCCTTCGGCCAGTTCAAAGGCACCGGCCTTGGCTTGATGCGCACCGGTGAAAGCGCCCTTTTCATGGCCGAACAGCTCGCTTTCGATCAGGTTTTCCGAAATCGCACCGCAGTCCACTGCCACGAGCGGTTTGCCAGCGCGGTCACTTCGGGCATGAATGGCCTGCGAAAGCAGTTCCTTGCCGGTTCCAGACTCACCTGTAATCAGAATCGAGAAATTGGTCCGCGCTACCCGCTCCACCTCGCGCTGAATGCCCTGGATAGCCTCGCTGTTGCCCATCGAGTTGACCAGTGAATCTGCCTTTCGCGCCGAATCCGCAATGTGACGGACCTGCAGCTTGGACTTTCTCTCCTCAAACGCGTAGCGAACCGTGCGCACCACGTCCTCGTTCTTGAACGGCTTGGTCAAGTAATCCCAGGCGCCAGCCCGCACCGCACGCACCGCATCGTGGGTCTTGCCGTTGGCGGTCACCATAATGACGGGCAAAGTCTTGTGTTCAGCCTTGATTTTCGCCAGCACCTCAAAGCCGTCCATATCGGGCAAACCAATATCGAGCAGCACCAGGTCCGGCGCCTGTGTACGCACAATGCTCAGAGCCTCTTCGCCGTCACCCGCTGACAAGGCTACAAAACCGGCCTGCCGCATCAGATTCGACATGACCCAACGCGCGTCTTCCTGATCGTCCACTACCAGCACCCTGGCCTGGAGAAAGGGCTTGCTATCGGAGGGTTCAGTCATCATGATGCTGTCTGAGCCTGCTTTTCCCGAAGCGACGGGAGCAATTGGCGCACGAGAATGTCGGCGTCGAGCAGACTTTCGACGGAGTGCGCCAGTCCGAGGAACAGCAAACCTACTTCGTCAGCCAGCAGCGTTGCATTGATCCGATTCGCAATGAAGCGATCTCGCTCGATCAGCAATTGGCGACTCTGCAGAACACGCTGTGCAGTCTGACCAGCATCGGCGTCACGCCCGGCCTCCTGGTGAAAGCGATACTCCTGCAACAGAAGTTGCGGGTCCTCGGTCCCCATCAGACGCGAACCCAAGCCGATGAACTCGACCAGCAACTGGTAGTTCTTGCTACCCTGAGCAGCGACATCCCGAACAATCTGTTCCTCCTTGCCGCAGATCGGCAAGCCATCCTGATACAGGCGCACACTGGCGTAAGGAAGGTTGAGTGCCTGAATGATTTTCCTGATGCCGGTCCAGACATCCTCGATGGACTGCAAATGCCTGATCCATTTGGCCTGACCGTATTTTTTGACATAGTCGAGCTTGGTCTGCCCATGCAGCGAGCCCATATCCTGTTCAGTATGGACGATGGGAACCACTATCAGTGTCCGCATGTTTTGCAGTCTGTGGAAAAAGGGGAAGACAGGTCGAACCCGGCATGGCCTCAAGCCCCATGTTCTCCTCCATTAGGCGTTGATTCTGGACGATGTATGTCCGTTTTGGTGCGTCTTATCTGGCTTAATCATGATGTACATCAAGAAGCTGGTGTTCACAAGACCGAGCCAGGACTCCGTTTATCCAACACACATGCGCTATCCTGAACACGACCATAATTGCTTATCGTCAAACTTTTCAATAACTAAAATCGCGAGGATTGATGTTTAGCTTTCTTCCAGCACCCATGGTCGGACTGATCGCCGCGATGCTACTGCTGCTCAACATATTGTTCTGGGTGCCCGTGCTGCTGTTGCTGGCTTTGGTCAAGCTGCTGATTCCACTCAAATCGGTGCGAATGGCTATAGACCCTCTGCTGCTGCACATTGCCGAAGCCTGGATTGCCGGCAACAGTGCCTGGATGGGCCTGACGCAAGGCACGCAATGGGACGTTCAGGGCATCGACGATCTGAAGTACCACAGCTGGTACCTGGTGAACTGCAACCACCAGTCCTGGGTTGACATTCTGGTGCTGCAGCATCTTTTCAACCGCCGCATTCCGCTGCTCAAGTTCTTTCTCAAGCAGCAATTGATCTGGGTGCCTATCATGGGCCTGGCCTGGTGGGCACTGGAATTTCCCTTCATGCGTCGGCACAGCGAGGACTACCTTAAACAGCACCCTGAAATGCGCGGCAAGGACCAGGAAACAACGCGCAAGGCCTGTGAAAAATTCGCCCTGATTCCGACCAGCGTCATGAATTTTCTGGAAGGCACACGCTTCACTCCCGCAAAACACCAGCGTCAGAAATCACCGTACCGGCATTTGCTCAAACCCAAGGCGGGTGGCCTGGCGCTGGCGCTGAACGCCATGGGTGACAAGTTTCAGGCGATTCTGGACGTGACCATTGTCTATCCGGAAGGAACGCCCGATTTCTGGCAGTTTCTGCGCGGACAGCTCAAGCGCGTGGTCGTTCGCGTGCGCACGATTCCGATACCGCAACAACTGGCGCAATGCGATTACGCCGGCGACCCAGCGGTGCGCGAGGCCTACCAGAAATGGGTGCAGCAGTTGTGGCTGGACAAGGACGCGCAGATCGCCGCGCTTATTTCCCGCCCAGACCCATCGCCCGGGTGATCACTTCTTTCATGATTTCGTTGGTGCCGCCGTAGATGCGCTGCACGCGGGCGTCGGCGTAGGCGCGGGTGATCGGGTAGTCCCACATATAGCCGTAGCCGCCAAACAGTTGCACGCACTCGTCCATCACCTTGCACTGCAGGTCCGAGCACCAGTACTTGGCCATGCTGGCGGTCGCGGTGTCAAGCGCGCTGACCAGCAGAAGTTCCATGCATTTGTCGACAAAGACGCGAGCTATCTGCACCTCGGTCTGCAGTTCGGCCAGCGTAAAGCGCGTGTTCTGGAAGGCAGCGATCGGCTGACCAAAAACCTTGCGCTCTTTCACATAGTCCACCGTCCAGTCAATGGCCGCCTGCGAAGCCGCCACGGCGCCAATGGCAATCTGCAAACGCTCCCAGGGCAACTGTTCCATCAGGCAGATGAAGCCGCGGTTTTCATGCGCTGGACCGCCCAGCAAGTGACTCGCCGGTATGCGCACATTGTCAAAGAAGAGTTCGGCAGTGTCCTGCGCCTTGAGCCCCAATTTCTTCAGGCGCTTGCCGACTGAATAGCCCGCCATGGCGCGCTCAACCAGCAGCAGACTGGTCCCCTTGGCACCCGCTGCCGGATTGGTCTTGGCCACGACAATCACCAGATCGGCGTGCCAGCCGTTGGTGATGAAGGTCTTGCTGCCGTTGAGCAGATAGCTGCCATCACCCTGCTGGATCGCCGTGGCCTTGATTCCCTGCAAATCGGACCCCGCAGAGGGCTCGCTCATGGCAATGGCGCCTATCAACTCGCCGCTGGCCATGCGTGGCAGGAAGTCCTTCTTCTGAGCTTCGGTACCGTAACGCAGGATGTAGGGTGCAACGATCTCGTTGTGCAGCGAGTAGCCAATGCCGGAAAAGCCTGCGCGACTCAGTTCCTCCATCTGCACCACCGAATACAGTTTGTCAGCTCCGGCGCCGCCATACTCCTCGGGCATGCTCATGCACAAGAAGCCGTTCTCTCCGGCCTTGTTCCAGACAGCACGATCCACGTAGCCCTGCTCTTCCCACGCGGCATGGAAAGGCGCAATTTCCTTGTCGATGAAGCGACGAAAACTGTCCCGAAAGGTTTCGTGGTCGGGATCAAACAGGGTTCTCTGGATCATGGCTTCATCGCAATCTTCAAAATGGACTATTTATACAAAGCGTTCGCTTTGCGAAAAGAATATACTGCATTTATGAAGCCGTCACTGCGAGGAGCGTAGCGACGCGGCAGTCCATGCATGGATTGCCGCGCTGCGCTCGCAATGACGAAACCAAAATCCTGAACTGGAGTTCCCATGACCGAAGCATTTGTGTATGACGCCATCCGCACACCGCGCGGCAAAGGCAAGAAAGACGGCAGCCTGTATGAAGTCAAGCCGATCAACCTGCTCGCCGGGGTGCTGAGTGAACTGCAACGCCGCAACCAACTTGACACCTCGCGCGTTGACGACGTGGTGATGGGCGTTGTCTCTCCGGTCGGCGAGCAGGGCTCGGTGATTGCCAAGGTGGCAGCGTTGAAGGCGGGATGGGACTTCACCTGCTCTGGCGTGCAGATCAACCGCTTTTGCGCCTCGGGTCTGGAAGCGGTCAACCTGGCGGCGCAAAAAGTGCGCTCGGGCTGGGAAGACCTCGTCGTGGCCGGCGGCGTGGAGAGCATGAGCCGGGTGCCGATTGGCTCTGACGGTGGCGCCTGGGCGATGGACCCCGAGACCAATTCGCAAACCGCTTTTGTACCGCAGGGCATTGGTGCCGATCTGATAGCCACCCTGGAAGGTTTTTCGCGCGAGGACGTCGATGCCTTTGCATTGCAGAGCCAACTGCGCGCTGCCAACGCACGTAGCAAGGGCTACTTTGAACACTCCCTGGTTGCCGTCAAGGATGCACTGGGTCAGGTGATTCTGGGCGAAGACGAATTTATCAAGCCGCAAACCACGCTCGAAGGTCTGGCAACACTCAAGCCCGCTTTCGAGCAGATGGGTGGCATGGGTTTCGACCAGGTCGCGCTGACCCGTTACCCACAGGTCGAGCGCATCGCACACGTGCACCACGCGGGCAACTCCAGCGGCATCGTCGACGGCGCCGCAGCCCTGCTGATCGGCTCAGAAGCCGCAGGCAAGGTCCATCGCCTGACACCGCGAGCGCGCATCGTGTCGGCTGCGCTGAGCGGCGCCGATCCAACCATCATGCTGACCGGACCGATGCCAGCGGCGCGCAAGGCTCTGGCCAAAGCCGGTATGACGATTGATCAGATTGATCTTTTTGAAGTCAACGAAGCCTTTGCCGCCGTCGTCATGCGCTTCATGAAGGAAATGAAAGTACCGCACGACAAAGTCAATGTGAATGGCGGCGCTATCGCCATGGGCCACCCGCTGGGTGCCACCGGCGCCATGATCCTGAGCATCCTGATTGACGAGTTGCACCGGCGCAAGCTGCGCTACGGTCTGGCCACGCTGTGCGTTGGTGGGGGCATGGGCATCGCGACGATAGTGGAGAGAATCTAAGGCCCAACGGTCCGACACACCAAAGCGTCATCCCGGACCTGATCCGGGATCCATCCCTCAATCAGCATCCATCACTTATTTCATCTACTGGATTCCGGGTCAAGCCCGGAATGACAATACACAAGCCCGGAATGACAATACATCATGAAGACTATCAAATACCAACTCGCTGACGGCATTGCGACCATCACCTTCGACGAGCCCGATTCACCGGTCAACACCATGTGCCTGCAGTGGCAGCAAGATCTGAGCGCGCTCGCGGCCCAGGTTCTGCAGGACAAGGACAGCATCAAGGGCATCATCCTGGCGTCCGCAAAATCGACCTTCTTCGCTGGCGCGGACCTGAAGGGCGCGATGCGTCTGAAAGTCACGGACGCTGGCGCCATCTTCACGGAAATCGAACTCGTCAAGAAGAACTTCCGAACGCTGGAAACCCTGGGCAAGCCGGTGGTGAGTTGTCTGAACGGCACTGCTCTTGGTGGCGGTTGGGAAGTGGCATTGCTGGGTCACTACCGGATCGCCATCGATGATCGCAGGATACAGTTTGGTCTGCCTGAAGTGACGCTCGGCCTGCTGCCCGGTGCCAGCGGTGTGACCAAGATGACACGCCACCTTGGACTGATGGGCGCACAGCCCTACCTGGTCGAGGGCAAGACTTTTTCGCCGAAAGAGGCCAAGGGTTTGGGCCTGGTGCATGAACTGGTGGCGCCCTCAGAAGGCGCTGTAGCCGAGATGCGAGCCAGGGCCCTGGCCTGGATTGCCGCCAACCCGAGCGCCCAGCACCCCTGGGAAGCAAAAGACTACAAAGTCCCGGGCGGCACGCCGGCCAGCCCCAAATTGGCCATGATGCTGGTGGTAGCCCCGGCCATGATCAAGAAGCAGACGCGCGGCCTTTACCCGGCACCCGAAGCCATCATGGCCTGCATGGTCGAAGGCTTGCAGGTGGACATCCCGACCGCGCTGCGCATTGAGAGTCGCCATCTGGCCAAACTCATGACCGGCACCAACGCCCGCGCCATGATCAATACCTTCTTCTTCAATCTGAACGCCATCAAGAGCGGTCAGTCGCGCCCTGGCACCGCGCCACGCTACAAGCCGGTCAAAGTCGGCCTGCTGGGTGCGGGCATGATGGGCGCGGGGATCGCCTTCAGCCAGGCCAGCAAAGGTATTGCCACCGTCCTGAAGGATGTGAACCAGGAGCGGGCGGACCTTGGAAAGTCCTACAGCGCCAAACTGACGCAAGCCCGGGTTGACAAGGGTCGCATGAGCGCCGAAGAGCAACAAACCATTCTTGCGCGCATTCAGGCCACCGACAAGGTTCAAGACCTGAAGGATTGCGACCTGATCATCGAGGCGGTGTTCGAAAACCGCGAACTCAAGGCTGCGGTGACACGGGAGTCTGAGCCATTGCTGGCCGCCGGAGGTTTTTTTGCTTCCAACACCTCCACCCTGCCCATCAGTGGCCTGGCCATGGCCAGTGCAGCGCCTGAGAAGTTCATCGGTATCCACTTTTTCAGCCCGGTCGACAAGATGAAACTGGTGGAGATCATTCGCGGCAAGCAGACTAGCGACGAGACCGTGGCACGCGCCTATGACTACGTTCAGGCAATCGGAAAGATGCCGATTGTCGTGAACGATTCGCGCGGCTTCTTTACCAGCCGGGTTTTCGGTACCTTCGTCATGGAGGGCGTGGCGATGCTGGGCGAAGGCATCCCGGCAGCGGCAATAGAGAACGCGGGTGTCCAGTGCGGTATGCCGGTGGGTCCGCTGGCGGTGCTGGATGAAGTAGCTCTGAACCTGAGCCTGCACGTGATGGAGCAGACCAAAGCCGACTATGAAGCCGAGGGCAAGGCCTACCTTGCCAGTCCGGGCGAAGCCCTGGTTGTCGAGATGGTGCGAAAACATCAGCGACCCGGCCGCGCCGCTGGTGGCGGCTTTTACGAATACCCGAAAGAAAAAGGTGCGAAGAAATTTCTGTGGCCGCAACTCAAGGCCCTCTACGAAAGAGCAGATGCCCCATGGAACATCACCGACATGAAGGACCGGATGCTGTACCGCCAGGCCGTGGAGACGGCGCGCTGCCTGAGCGAAGGCGTGCTGACCAGCGTGCACGACGCCAACATCGGTTCCATCTTTGGCATTGGTTTTCCGGCCTGGACCGGCGGCGTGATGCAATTCATTTACGGTATGGGAGTAGACGCCTTTGTCCAGCGTGCAGATGAACTGGCAGCGCGCTTTGGCGCGGGCTTTGTCCTGACCGACGAGGTCAAGGCAAGCATCCGGCGCTTTGAGCCGGTCTACTGACATCGTGAAGCGCAGACTCAGGCTGCGCGAGCCCCGGCCCGGCGACATGGGCTGGGTCGTGCAGCAGCACGGTGAAATCTATGCGCGTGAATACGGCTGGAACGCCGAATTCGAAGCGCTGGTGGCCGACATCGTGGCGCGCTACCTGCGCCGCAGGCAGCCGCTATGGGAGCGCTGCTGGATTGCCGAGCTTGACGGAGAACGTGTCGGTTCGGTCTTCGTCGTGCGCAAATCCAACACTATCGCCCAGTTGCGCATGCTGATCCTGACACCGGCGGCGCGTGGTCTGGGACTGGGTACGCGGTTAACCGACGAGTGCCTCGCCTTCGCACGCAGCAAGGGCTACAGGAAGATGGTGCTGTGGACCAACAGTTGCCTGGACGCGGCACGCCACATCTACGCCAGCAAGGGTTTTCAGATGGTCAAGAGCGAACCCTATCACGGCTTCGGGCACGACCTGGTGGGCGAAACCTGGGCCTTGAAGCTTTAAGGCTGGCAGCGGGCGCAAAGGCGCCGCCACGGGGATAATGAGCCCATGCCCGATTTCAAACGCGCCGGTCCGGCCTCGCCATCCGATCTGTTCTGGTCTTTCACCTGGTTGGCACTGCAGGGTTTCGGTGGCGTGCTTGCCATCGTGCAGCACGAACTGGTAGACAAGAAGCAGTGGCTGACGCGCGAAGAGTTCATTGAAGACTGGGCGGTTGCACAGATCCTGCCCGGACCCAACGTCGTCAATCTTTCACTGATGATTGGTGACCGCTATTTTGGCCTGCGCGGTGCCTTGATGGCCTTGGCCGGCATGCTGACTTTCCCGCTGCTGGTCGTCTTGACGCTGGCCGCCATCTTTTCCGGTATTTCGGATCTACCCGGAGTTCAGGGTGCGCTGCGTGGCATGGGTGCTGTGGCAGCCGGGTTGATTGCCGCAACCGGTATCAAACTGATCGCGGCCCTGCAGAAGAACGTGATGGGTACGCTGGCCTGTGGCCTGCTTGCCGCTCTCACGTTTGTGGCCGTTGCCCTGATGCGTGTACCCCTGGTATGGGTCCTGCTTCTGGTTGGTGGTGTTGCCTGCGCCTGGGCCTACCGGCAACTTGGACGCGCCGGCACCTTGAAGGGACTGCCATGAGCATCAACCTCGCCTTCACCGATTGGCTTGCGCTATTGGCCCACTTTCTGTCGCTCTCGCTGCTGGCGGTTGGTGGCGCCATCACCACCGCACCGGATATGCACCGCTATCTGGTGACCGAGCAGCATTGGCTGAGCGACCCCCAGTTCAGTTCATCGATCGCGCTGGCGCAGGCCGCGCCCGGTCCAAACGTGCTGTTCATTGCGCTGTTCGGCTGGAACGTCGGATTGAACGCCGGTGGTGGTACAGCGGCCGGCATGGCGGCCTGGCCCCTGGCAGCGCTGGGCGTACTGATTGCCATGATAGGCATCCTCGTACCCAGCACCACGCTGACCTTTGCCGCCACGCGCTGGAGTCATCAAAACCGGGAACTGCGTGCCGTGCGGGCCTTCAAGCAAGGCATGGCGCCTATCGTGATTGCGCTCTTGATTGCGACTGGCTGGCTGCTGGTCGCCAATCTGGGCCAGGCTGGCAAGAGCTGGCCACTGGGGCTGCTCACCGCAGTCACAGCGCTGCTGGTCTGGCGCACCCGGATTCACATGCTGTGGCTATTGGGAACCGGTGGCTTGCTGGGCTGGTTTGGCCTGGTTTGAAGTTGTGGGACGGACCGCAGCCACACGCAGTGGGCAAGCTCTGTCCTCAACATGACACGGGATGTTGGGTGTTCAGCCAACCGCCGCCAAGCCGTAAAAATTCCTGATCACATCCCACGCCGCCTGCGGTTCGTCAACGTAGCTGAACAAGGCGAGGTCCTGCTCCGTTATCGCTCCCTCCTCAACCATCACGTTGAGATTGAACAGGCGGTTCCAGTATTCCGAGCCAAACAGCACGATCGGTACCGGCTTTGCCTTGCGCGTCTGCACCAGCGTGATGACTTCAAACAGTTCGTCCAGCGTGCCAAAGCCACCGGGAAATGCCACCAGCGCTTTGGCCCGCATCATGAAATGCATCTTGCGCAGCGCAAAGTAGTGAAACTTGAAACTCAGACTCGGTGTGATGTAGGGGTTGGGGCGCTGCTCGTTCGGCAGCGCGATGTTCAGCCCGACCGTCAGGGCACCCATCTCGTGCGCGCCGCGATTGGCCGCTTCCATGATGCCGGGGCCGCCGCCCGTGGCGATGAACAATTGCTCTCGCAGGGGTCTGGGCGCGCTATAGGTGGCCACCATGCGGGCAAAGAGTCGCGCCTGATCGTAGTAATGCGCATTGCGCTGCTTGCGCTGCGCCACGGCCAGAGCGCTCGGATCGTCACTGCGTTGCGCCTCCCGCAGATCGACTTGTGCTGCTTCCGGCGAGCAGAATCGGGCGCTGCCGAAAACAACGACCGTACTCTCTATGCCTTGCGCCGTCTGATCCAGATCAGGTTTAAGCATCTCCAACTGAAAGCGGACGCCGCGCGCTTCCCGCCGAAGCAAAAACTCGGGATCGGCAAAGGCAAGACGGTAGGCATCGGCACGCAAGGGCTTACCCCCACCGGCGTAATTCTGCAGCTCAGCCCAGGCGTCGGCCAGGCGACTCTCACTCAGATCTTCGGTTTGGTCCATGAGCGCTGCGGCCTCAGCGTGGCTCGGACAACTGGCCTTGCACCGCCGCATTGGGTGCCAGAGGCGCAGAAGTTGGCTGCGGCAGTGGGTTGTCCAGCACTTCGCGCACGGAGGCAACAAAGTACTCCGTCTCACCGAAGCACGAGGATGGAATGAAGCGGTGCTGCTCGTAATTGAGCACGACGCGCTTGCCGGCCAGCACATTGATTCTTTGTGCCACCGCTTCTTCCCGCACGGTGAAGTCAAACTTTTCAGGAATCGCGCCGGGCATGGTCACCATGGCAATTTCACCTTCCCAGGTCTTGCACAGCCAGCCCTTCTTGGAGAGCTTTTGCACATAGCCGGCGCGCTCTCCCTGCGAATAGCTCCAGTTCAGGGTGAGCCAGAGCCAGCCGCCGGCAAGCAGCAAGATGACAATCATGACGATCAGAAAGAAGCGCAGGATTTTCGATTTCATAACAGGTCGGTCCTGGTCTTGAGTGGATTTGAGAAGAGACATCAGCTGCGCTGGCGCAGCGCTTCATAGAGGCAGACACCGCTGGCCACGGAGACGTTCAGGCTCTCGACCGCGCCGCGCATCGGAATGCTGACCAGCTCGTCGCAAGTCTTGGCGGTGAGCGCGCGCATGCCGTCACCCTCGGCACCGAGCACCAGCGCCACCGGACCCCGCAGGTCGGCCTGGTACAAGGTCTTGGTCGCGAGATCGCTGGTACCGATGATCCAGATATTGCGCTCCTTGAGTTCGTTCAAGGTCCGCGCCAGATTCGTCACCATGAAGTAAGGCACGGTCTCCGCCGCGCCACTGGCCACTTTGGCCACCGTGGCATTGATGCCGGCCGCATGGTCTTTCGGCGCAATGACAGCGTGCACACCGGCTCCATCTGCGACGCGCAGACAAGCACCCAAGTTGTGCGGATCGGTCACGCCGTCGAGCACCAGAATCAGGGGTGCAACGCGTTCAGCCGGCGCCAGCAGTGTCTGCACTGCTTCGAGCTGTTCCAGCAGTTCGTCGAGCGACTTCACCTGCGCCAGCTCCTGCACGCGTGCCGCCACGCCCTGGTGACCGTGGCCTCCGCAAAGCCTGGCGAGCCGCAGACCGTCGGCTTCTATCAGACGTACGCCCGCTTCATTTACCTTGTCCAGAAACTGGCGCATGCGCGCATCGCGGCGGCCCGGATCGAAATAGATCTCGACGATGGATTGGGGTGTTGTTTTCAGGCGCACGCCAACCGCATGGAAACCGAACAGGACTTTGGGAGCGGACATGGCCCGATTATCGCAAGTCCCTGAAATCCGGCGGCGTCAGCAAAGAATCGCTCCCGCCGATACACTCTGGCCCGAGCTGGTTTCTTGAACGAGCTTGTTCTGCACAACCCCCTTCTTTAACCCGTAAGGATACTCAATGAAAACAATTGCAGCATTTGTTCTGGCCGCGTCAGTCGCCGCCCTCGCCACGCCCGCACTGGCCCAATTCGCGAAGCCGGAAGACGCCATCAAGTACCGTCAGAGCGCGCTGACCGTCATGGCGGCACATTTCGGTCGGCTTGGCGCCATGGCCAATGGCAAAGCTCCCTTCGACGCCAAGCAGGCAGCAGAAAACGCTGCCCTCGTTGAAAGCCTTTCGAAACTGCCTTGGGCCGCCTTTGGTGAAGGCACGGACAAGGGTAGCCACACCCATGCACTGCCTGAAGTCTGGAAAGAGACCGCCAAGTTCAAGGAGGCGTCAGACAAACTGGTCGCTGAAGCCACCAAACTCAATGCCGCCGCCAAAGTTGGCACACTGGACAGCCTGAAGGCGGCGTTCGGCAATACCGCGAGCGCCTGCAAAGCTTGCCACGATAGCTTCAGAGCCAAGTAATTTTCTGATTCAGGGCGGAAGCACCCGCCCTGCCTCAATGGTGATGCGCCGATCGCAGCGTTGCGCGATGGCATC
The DNA here is from genome assembly GCA_903927295.1 of uncultured beta proteobacterium. Lineage (GTDB taxonomy): Bacteria > Pseudomonadota > Gammaproteobacteria > Burkholderiales > Burkholderiaceae_C > Rhodoferax. Next base: position 64,652 of record CAIYMN010000272.1, read on the forward strand.
GTCGTGGGTCACCAGCACCAAAGTGGTTCCCTGCTCGCGATTGAGGTTAAACATCAACTCCATCACTTTCTCGCCCGTGGCAAAGTCCAGGCTGCCGGTCGGTTCATCGGCCAGCAGCACGGCCGGTTTGACAACAAAGGCGCGCGCCAGGGCAACGCGCTGCTGTTCACCGCCACTGAGAACCTTGGGGTAATGCCCGAGACGTTCTGAGAGTCCGACCCGTGCCAGCATCTCGGTAGCCGCATGGCGCGCGTCGCGCCGGCCCGCCAATTCGAGCGGCAGCATGACGTTTTCCAGCGCTGTCAGATTGGCCAGCAGTTGAAAACTCTGGAAGACAAAGCCGACCTTGTGCGCGCGCAAGGCGGCGCGCTCGTCCTCGGTCATGGCGAACAGGTCCTGGTTGGCCAACCGTACCGTACCGCGTGTCGGTGTATCGAGTCCGGCAATGATGGACAGCAGCGTACTCTTGCCGGAACCGGAAGCTCCCACGATGGCAACGGTCTCTCGTGCATTCAGGGCAAAATCAATATCACGCAAAATGTCGAGCGTGCCGGTCGAATCTGTCACCGACTTGAAAACGTGCGAGACAGAAATAATTGAATCAGACATGGGACTTTCTTTGAATCGACGCCACTTTATCGCGACTTCTTTACTTGCATCTGTTGGCGGGGTAACGCATGCCACGACGGCCGGCGGTCGTACCATTCTGGTGCTGGGCGACTCGCTCAGTGCCGAGTATGGCCTGAAACGCGGCACTGGCTGGGTTGCGCTTCTGGAACAACGCCTGCTGACCCGCAAGATTTCTGCCAGCGTGGTCAATGCCAGCATCAGCGGCGATACCAGTTCTGGCGGGCTGTCGCGCCTGCCGGCGCTTCTGGTACAACACGAGCCGAGCCATTTGATCATTGAACTGGGCGGTAACGACGCCCTGCGTGGCCTGCCGATCGATCTCACCCGGGACAATCTGAACCAGATGACACGCATGGCGCAAAAAGCCGGTGCCCGGGTGCTGCTGCTGGGCATGCAGATGCCACCCAACTACGGCCGCGATTACAGCGAACGCTTTACGAAGATGTTTGCAGCGGTCGCCAAAGCCAACAAAGCGGCTCTGGTGCCCTTTCTGCTTAGAGGCGTTGCTGACACAAGCGACAGCCTGCGCCTGTTTCAGTCGGACCGGATTCATCCGACCGCCGAAGCCCACCCGCAGTTGCTGGACAACGTCTGGCCGGAACTGCAGAAGTTGCTGAAATGAGTCTTGTAACACTTCGGGCAAGTGAACTGCTGAGCCGTTTTGCCGAGTTCGACAGCATTATTGACGCCCGCAGTGAAGATGAATTTGCGCTTGACCATCTGCCTGGCGCGGTCAACTGGCCAACGCTCAACAATGAGGAGCGACGCATCATCGGGACGATGTATGTGCAGGTCAATCCGTTCGAAGCCAGAAAACGTGGTGCCGCCATGGCGGCGCGCAACATCGCGGCGCATATAGAGCGTGAGCTGATCGACAAGCCAAAGGACTGGAAGCCACTGGCCTACTGCTGGCGTGGCGGACAGCGCAGCGGCGCGCTGTCGCTGATCCTGGCACAGATAGGCTTTCGGGTGACGCTGCTCGAAGGCGGTTACAAGGGCTTTCGGGCGGCGCTGGTGCAAGACATCCCGCTGCGCGTGAGCGGCCTGAACTGGCAGGTCATCTGCGGCACCACAGGATCGGGCAAGACTCGGCTGCTGCACGCGCTGGCGGCACAAGGCGCGCAGGTGATGGACCTGGAGGCGCTGGCCAATCACCGTAGTTCCGTGCTCGGCGCCATACCGGGTCTGGCGCAGCCTTCGCAGAAACGATTTGACAGCCTGATATGGCAGGCGCTACGAGAGTTTGACCCGTCCCGTCCGGTGTTCATCGAGAGCGAAAGCAAAAAGGTAGGCAACGTGGCGCTGCCAGCCTCGTTGGTCGAGGCCATGCATGGGGCGGCCTGTCTGAACCTCGTGTTGCCGGACAAGGAGCGCGTGGCACTGCTGCTGGAGGACTATGATTTTTTTGTCCGAGACACTGAGAGTTTCTGTGAGCGTCTGCAGGTGTTGTCGACCTTTCTGGGCAAGGCACTTGTCGCACGCTGGCAGGCCTCGGTGCGCAGCGGCGACGTTGAGCTCGTGGTGCAAGACCTGCTCAGCCAGCACTATGATCCGGTCTACCTGCAATCGATGCGGCGCAACTTCGCGCATTTTGAAGATGCCAGAATCATTGAGCCGGCCAACCACTCCCCCGGTGCCATGGCAATGCTGGCGCAACAACTGATAGGGCAATCCACATGAAGACAGCAGCTTATATCGTCGGCGCCTTGGTCCTTGCACTTGCTGCGTACCTGAGTCTGTGGCCCGTGCCGATAGAGCCGGTCAGCTGGCACGCACCTGCGGCACCTGGCTACACCGGACCGCACACGCCAAATCAATTGCTGGCCAACCTGAAAGTGATTTCGCTCGGCAGCGAAGAAGGACCAGAGCATATTGCCCTGTCCAGAGACGGCAAGCTCTACACGACAGTGGCCAGTGGCAACATCCTGCGCATGAACCCGGACGGCAGCGCTCTGGAGGTATTTGCCAATACCGGCGGTCGCGTCCTTGGCTTTGACTTTGATGCCAGTGGCAACCTCATAGCAGCCGACGCCGTCAAGGGGCTGCTGGCCATCAGTCCGGACAAGAAAATCAGTGTCCTGACCGACAAGGTTGACGGCGAAGCCATTCTTTACGCCGACGCCGTCATCATCGCCAGCAATGGCAAGATGTACGTCAGCGACGCCTCGGCACGATTTGCCCCGGCCAAATGGGGTGGCACCTTTGAGGCCAGCATCCTCGACATTCTGGAGCAGTCATCGACCGGACGGATTCTGGAATACGACCCCGCAACCAAGGTAACTCGCGTCGTGGCCAAAGGCTTCAGTTTTGCCAATGGTGTGGCACTGAGTCAGGATGAACAGACCTTGTTCGTCAACGAGACCGGCAAATACCGTGTCTGGAAAATCTCCGTGCGGGCGAGCCAAATTGACGTGTCACAGCCCAACAAGGAAGCCAGTGTTCTGTTTGACAACTTGCCGGGTTATCCGGACAACCTGATGCGTGGCACGGACGGCAAGATCTGGCTTGGCTTTGCCAAACCGCGCAATGCGACGATTGACAAACTGGCCAATCAGCCCTTCCTGCGCAAACTGACATTGCGGCTGCCGCGTTCCATGTGGCCCATCCCCAAGGCCTATGGCCATGTCATGGCTTTCACGGAAGATGGCAAGGTGCTGGCTGACCTGCAGGACCCGAGCGGCGCCTATCCGGAGACGACGTCGGTGACGGAAACAAAGGACCGGCTCTACATCCAGAGCCTGCATGCCAAGAGTCTGGGCTGGATGCCGAAATAGGGATCAGGACCCTTGGGGAGGTACTGCGGACGCGCCAGAGCCGGGCGCATCGGCATCGCCCTCAGGGCTTGACTCGTCGGGCGCACCCTCACCGACTTTGCGCTCGGCTTTGTGCTTGAGCTTTTCCTCTTTCTTTTTCTTCTTCGCCAGTTCTTTTTGACGCTTTTCGTATCCGTAGTTGGGTGTAGCCAAGATATGCTTTCAAGTTATTGGAGACACTTTACCATTTCATTCCGTGCCGACAAGGCTTTTTCAGTTTCAGCCCAGCGCCGATTGCAGTGCCTGCTGCAAATCCGCCTGTAGATCTGCAGCAGTTTCCAGACCGACTGAAAATCGCACGAGCGTGCCTTGTTGCAAATGCGCCGGCCAAATGCTCCGCATGGAAGATAGATCATAGGGAACCACCAGGCTCATGGGGCCGCCCCAGCTATAGCCCAGTTTGAACAGCTTGAGGGCGTCACAAAACTCGTCCACTTGCGCCTGACTGTACTGCGTCGGAAAAATGACGCTGAAAAGTCCTGCCGCGCCACCGAGTTCCTGCTTGCACAGTGCGCGCCAATGTGCGTGGCCGGGAGAATCGGGCAGCGCCGGGTGCAATACCTGGGCAAATTCCGCACGGGTCTGGCACCAGGCGGCCAGGCTGCGCGTCGCCTCATCATGGGATCGGTAGCGCAGGGCCATGCTCGGCAAGGCGCGCAACACGGCTTCTGCATCGTTGGCACCGACCCCGGAGCCAAGACGCATGTGCGTCAGCTTGAGTTTCATGTGCAGTGATGGATCGCGCGTGATGACACTGCCCATCAGCACGTCGCCACCGCCACTCGGGTATTTGGTTAGCGCATGGACCGAGATATCCACGCCCAGGGACGTGCCTGCTCCAGGCAGCAGGTCAAAGGGCGCAAAGGCCAGCCCGGCGCCCCAGGTGTTGTCCAGTGCGCACAAGACGCCGCTTTCATTGCAGATGCGCACCAATTGGCACAAATCGGGAAACTCGAGCGTCACCGAACCGGCGGCCTCAAGCCAGACCAGTCGAGTTTGCGGCGTGATCTTGTCGGCCAGGTCCTGCGCGTCCATTGGGTCGTAATAGCGATGGCTGATGCCCCAGGCCATGAGCTCACCCTGCGCCAATACTTTGTTCGGACCGTAGGCGTTGTCCGGAATCAGCACCTCGTCACCGCTGCGCAGCAGTGAAAGCGCAACGTTGGCAATGGCCGCAAGGCCGCTGGGTAGCAACAGGCATTGCAGTCCGCCTTCCAGCGTGCAAAGACGCTCTTCCAGCGAGTAGGTCGTTGGTGTTCCGTGCAGACCGTAGGTGTAGGCGCTCTTGTCCTTCCAGTCAAAGTTGCGCATCGCTGCAACGTTGGGAAAGATGACCGTCGATGCCTTGAAGACACCCGGCTGCGGCGCTGCGAATCCTTCAGGCGGGCGATACGGATGGTGTATCAGTGTGGTGGTGAGCTCGGTCATGGTGCCTTGCGCGCTCAGACGCTCCACTTTTGCAGCAACTGCTCAGGTCGCAGCGCATCGTAACCTTCGAAAGGCTGATGGATCCAGGGATTGGTGGGCAGGAACTCGACCGAATAATCGGCCTGGAAGGTTGACAGTGCCTTGGTCCAGAGCACCGCGCTGCGCAGTTCCGTAATCGGCTTGTAGTTGGTCTTGAGTTGGTTGATGACAGCGCGCAGCGTGTGCCCGGAGTCGGCCAGATCGTCCACCAGCAGGACACGGCCGGCGATCTCGCCCTTGGGTGTCGTGATGAAGCGGGCAATGTCGAGCACGCCCTGCACGGTCCCGGAATCGGAGCGATAGGAACTGGTTGACATGATGGCCAGCGGTTTGTCAAAGACCCGTGACAGGATATCCCCCGGACGCATGCCGCCGCGCGCCAGGCACAGGATGGTGTCGAACTGCCAACCCGACTGGTGAATCCTGATCGCCAGCTTTTCGATCAGGTTGTGATATTCGTCGTAGCTGACATACAAGTGTTTTCCGTCTTCCGTCAACATGGGTTAGCTCCTGAATCAATCAACCAGATAGGGATGGCGCAGCAGAATGGTCTGCTCACGGTCGGGACCGGTCGAGACCATGTGGATCGGCACGCCGGTCACTTGCTCGATGCGCTGTAAATAAAGCCGCGCGTTGGTCGGCAATTTCTCGAACCGTGTCACGCCCACGGTACTGTCACTCCATCCGGCAATGGACTCATAGATGGGCTTGCAGCGTTCAATGTCGTCGGCCCCCATCGGCAGAATGTCGACCATTTGGCCATCCAGTTCATAGCCGGTGCACAACAACAGTTCAGGCAGACCGTCGAGTACGTCGAGCTTGGTGATGCACAGGCCCGACAGTCCATTGACCTGAGCGCTGCGCTTGAGCAGTGCCGCGTCAAACCAGCCGCAGCGCCGGCTGCGCCCCGTCGTCACACCTTTTTCGGCACCCACGGTACTCATGTGATAGCCCGGTGTCCCCGGCACTTCCCACTGAAGTTCGGTCGGAAACGGGCCACCGCCGACACGCGTGCAATAGGCCTTGGTGATGCCCAGGATGTAATGCAACATGCCCGGGCCGATGCCGGCACCGGCAGCCGCATTGCCCGCAACACAGTTGCTTGATGTGACGTAAGGATAGGTACCATGGTCGACGTCGAGCAGCGTTCCCTGCGCACCCTCGAACAGGAGATTGGCGCCATTCAAATGTGCCTCGTTGAGTTCACGCGAAACATCGGCCATCATGGGTTTGAGCAGTTCGGCCTGGCGCATGGCCTCATCAAACACAGGCTCGAACAGGACCTTGCCATCAGCCATGTAAGGCGCCAGCGTTGGACCAAAATCAAAGGCCGTTGAGCCGAGGTAGGTCGTCAGAACATGGTTATGCAAGTCCAGCAATTCACGCAGCTTGGAGGCGAATCGTTCGGGGAATTTGAGATCCTGCACACGCAGGGCACGCCGCGCTATCTTGTCTTCGTAGGCTGGGCCGATGCCGCGCCCGGTGGTACCGATCTTGGCGTTGCCACCCTTTTCGCGTGCCGCTTCGCGCGCCACGTCGATGGCGGCATGAAACGGCAGGATCATCGGACACAGTTCGCTCACACGCAGGCGCGAACGCACTTCAACCCCGGCCTTTTCCAGGCCCGCCATTTCCTCAAACAGCTTGGTGACCGACAACACCACACCGTTGCCGATATAGCACTTGACGCCAGTGCGCATGATGCCGCTGGGAATCAGGTGTAAGGCGGTTTTGACTCCATTGATCACCAGCGTGTGACCGGCATTGTGGCCCCCCTGAAAGCGCACCACACCCTGTGCGCTCTCGGTCAGCCAATCCACCAGTTTGCCTTTGCCCTCGTCGCCCCATTGGGTACCGACGACGACGACGTTACGTCCTTTTGTTGCAGTCATTTCGTATTTCTCAAACAGCTTGCACGACCCATTGCCCCGCGACCTGAATCAGTTCGCGATCGCAATGGAACTCTTCAACTTGCGCCTCATGGCCCGGCAGCACACACACCACGGTCTGGCCCTGCTCGCGCAGGGCCGCAATAGCCGTCCGAAGGTCAGGCAGGTCGTGCCACGGCGCGCGTATGGCAGCGCGCAACGGACGCGCGGCCAGCACCGCGACCAGGCTCTTGATGTCGAGGCTGAAACCTGCGGCCGGCCGGTTTCGGCCAAACACGGCGCCGACTTCGTCGTAACGACCGCCACGCGCCAGCGCGTCGTTGGCGCCCTGGGCGTAGATGGAAAACCGGGCACCCGTGTAATAGGAATAGCCTCGCAGATCGGCCAGGTCAAAACTCACCCTGGCACCATCGACATGGTCTGCCAACCATTTCAAATTCAACAGCGCCTCGCGCACGGCCGGCAGGGGCGCCAGAACCCGCTGCGCTTCGCGCAATACTCCTTCATCGCCGTAGAGGCTGATCAGGGCCAGCAGGCCTTGGCGCGATACGTCCGGAAAGCCGCGTGTCAGCGCCGAAAGCTCGCTCGTGTCCTTGGCCGCCAGCGCGGCGTGCAGTCGAGCAAGTGCGTCGCCTTCCAGTTCCACGCCGTCGAGCAGTGCTTTGACAATGCGCGCATCGGCCATGTCAACGACAGGCGCCTGCGCTTTGGCGGCTTTCAGACAGTCGAGCGCCAGTTGCAGTGTCTCCAGGTCCGCCTCCAGGCCGGCGTGACCATAGATTTCAGCACCGAATTGCAAGGGCTCGCGCGTGGCGTGTGGACCAGCCGGGCGTGTGTGCAAGACCGGACCGCAATAGCAAAGGCGTGTGACGCCCTGACGATTGAGCAAGTGAGCGTCTATGCGCGCGACCTGTGGCGTACTGTCGGCGCGCAGACCCATCATTCGCCCCGAGAGTTGATCGACCAGCTTGAAAGTTTGCAGGTCCAGCGCTTCACCGGCGCCCGTCAGCAGGGACTCCAGATGCTCCAGCAGCGGCGGCATTACCAGTTCGTAGCCGTAGCCACGTGCAATGTCAAGCAAGTCTCTGCGAAGTTCCTCGATGTGCCGGGCTTCAGAAGGCAGGACATCGGCAATGTGATCCGGCAGGACCCAGGCGGACATGTGATTTAGGCGTGCTGTTAAAACCCTGATTTTACCGGGCTAAAACGCCGCAATCCTTTACAGGAGCAGCCAAATCAGCAGCAGACCGGCCGATATGCTGCACATTCCGAAAAAACGCAGTTGGCCGTCCTGCAATCGCAACACCTGCGCAAACATGCGGCGCCAGCCGGCAGGCGACAGCACGGGAAAAATGCCCTCAATGACCAGAACCAGGGCCAGGGCAAGCCAGAAAGTCTCGCTATCCAAGGCTTATTTCTTGCCAGGAGTGGGCGCCGCCGTGCTGTTGCCACGGAAGACCTTGAAGAATTCGGACGATGAAGGATCAACAACCATCACGTCGGTCTTCTTGCCAAAACTGGCCTTATAGGCATCCAGGCTGCGGTAGAACTGCGCAAACTGCGGATCGCGCCCAAATGCCTCGGCGTAGATACGGGCGGCCTCCGCATCGCCCTCGCCTTTGGTTTTCTGCGCGTCACGATAGGCATTGGCCACCGCGACCTCGCGTTGGCGGTCTGCGTCGGCACGTATTTTTTCGCCTTCCGCAGCGCCGGTTGAACGCAATTCATTGGCGACACGCTTGCGCTCGGCTTCCATGCGGCGATAAACCGATTCCGTGATGGTGTCGACATAATCGGCGCGCGTAATGCGCACGTCCACGACATCCACTCCCCAGGGCTTGTTGCCCTTGACCTTGTCGAGCACTTCCGCCTTGACGTCGGCCGTAATGGCTTCTCGTTTGGTCGACAGCAGTTCCTTGACGGTGCGCTTGTTGATCTCCTCCTGGAAGGCATTGCGCACCACGCGATTAAGCTGATTGGCACCATCGGTTTCCGTGAGGCCGACGTTGCGAATGTATTCAGAAGGCTCCGAGATACGCCAGCGTACATACCAGTCGATCACGACGCGCTGCTTCTCGGCCGTGAGCATGGGTTCGGTGTCGCTGGTCTCCAGCGTCAAGAGGCGTTTGTCAATGTAGGACACGTTCTGAAACGGCGGTGGCAGTTTGAAGTTCAATCCGGGTTCGGTAATGACTTCCTTGATTTGTCCCAGGGCGTAGACCACACCAAACTGACGCTGATCGACCACAAACAACGTGGAACTGGCAAGTGCGAAGACCACCAGCAGCGAGGAAAAAATAAAACCGAGCTTGTTCATTCTGTGCTCCTAGCGAGTATCGCGATCACGGGTGCGTGCCGCGTCACGGACCCGCGCATCCGGCGTCGGAATCGGCAGCGCTGGTGCTGCAGGGCTTGCTGCCGGTGTGACAGCCACCGCCGAGGGATCTGCACCCTGGGCACTCATCTGCATGATCTTGTCCAGCGGCAGATACAGCAAGTTGGACCCTTGCCTGGAATCCACCAGCACCTTGGTGACATTGCTATAGATCTGCTGCATGGCGTCAAGGTACATGCGCTCGCGCGTGACCTGAGGTGCTTTTTGATATTCGGCCAGAACCGATTTGAAGCGCTGCGCGTCGCCTTGAGCCTGCGCCACAATCCGGGCCTTGTAGGCATCGGACTCTGCTTTCAGGCGTGACGCAGAACCGACGGCGCGCGGCACCACGTCATTGGCGTAGGCTTGCGCTTCATTCTTGGCCCGCTCGCGCTCCTGTCCCGCCTTGAGCACGTCGTCAAATGCTGCCTGCACCTGCTCGGGCGGACGCACACCGCCCTGCTGCAGATTGATGCCGACGACTTCGATACCGACCTTGTAATGATCCAGAATCTTTTGCATCAGGTTACGCACACGTGGTGCAATCTGATCGCGCTCTTCCGACAGGGCGCTGTCCATGCGCATCTTGCCGACCACTTCACGGACCGCAGTTTCGGCTGCCTGCACTACCGCTTCACCAGGATTTTTGCTCTCAAAAAGGAAGGCTCTGGCGTCGCTGAGGCGGTATTGGACGGCAAACTTGATTTCGACAATGTTTTCGTCTTCCGTCAGCATGGCTGATTCACGCAGACCGGTTGCCTTCATGACGGTGTCCCGCCCGACGTCGACGGAGCGAATCTGCGTCACAAAAATCAGCTCATGACGCTGAATCGGATAAGGCAGGCGCCAGTTGAAACCGGCACCGACCGATGACCGGTACTTGCCGAACTGGGTGATCACCGCCTGCTGTCCTTCTTGGACGATAAAGAAGCCTGTGCCCAGCCAGATCAGCAAGACGACACCCAAAATCAGTCCGATGCCGATGCCGGTACTTTTCATGTCCGGCTGGAAGCCGCCGCCAGAACCACCGCTGCCGCCACCGGCAGCGCCCCGGCCCGCGTTCTTCAACCCGCCAAACAGACCGCCAAGCTTGCGGTTGAAATCACGCCATAACTCGTCCAGATCGGGCGGGCCCTGATTTGACCCGCGCCGGGGCCCGCGCTCGCCGCCATTCTTGACCGGTGCCGCAGGTTCATCTGCCTTGGGCGCCTCGGCGTCGGTCTTTTCACCTTCAGCAGCTTTATCCTCACTGCGACCCCAGCGTGAATCATTGAGGTTGAACATGCCCCTGATCCAACCCGGCAGTTGCGCCCAGTGCGGGCGGCGTAAATGAAGTTTCATTTCATCTTCTCTTGTGTATCGTTACCGGATTGTGCCTAAACTTGAACCAGCGACAACGCCTGCCAGATGCTGGCGCAGCAGCGACACGCCCTCGCCCTGTGCTGCACTCAAGAATATCCTCGGAGTCTGCACGCCGCCAAGGTCAAAGCTGTCTTCCAGTTGCAGGGGCCGACGTTCATTTTCAAGGGCATCGAGTTTGTTAAATACCAGCACCTGTGGAATTTCTGCCGCACCAATCTCGGTCAGGACTCGCTGGACCTCTGCAATCTGCTCCAGACAGTGCTCGCTGGCGGAGTCCACAACGTGCAGCAGCAAATCAGCATCCACCGCTTCCTGCAAGGTGGCCTCGAACGCATCAATCAAGCCATGCGGCAAATCTCGAATGAATCCTACCGTATCGGACAGCGACACCGAACGAGCCGCCTCGCCCAGATAGAGTTGGCGCGTGGTGGTATCGAGTGTCGCAAATAACTGGTCAGCGGCATAAGCACGTGCCTTGACCAGGGCATTGAACAGCGTGGTCTTGCCGGCGTTGGTGTATCCCACCAGAGAAATGTTGAAAGCGTCACGCCGTTCGCGTTGACGGCGTTGCGTCTGGCGCTGGCGCTTGACCTTCTGCAAACGCTCCTTGATCTTCTTGATGTTGTCGCCAATCATGCGCCGGTCAAGTTCGATCTGCGTCTCGCCCGGGCCGCCGCGCATGCCGATGCCACCGCTTTGTCGCTCCAGATGCGACCAGCGCCGCACCAGGCGAGTGCTGAGGTACTGCATTCGAGCCAGTTCCACCTGCAGTTTCCCCTCATGGCTGCGCGCCCTTTGTCCGAATATCTCCAGAATCAGCAGGGTGCGGTCGTTCACAGGCAATTCCAGATGACGCTCCAGATTGCGCTGCTGCGCAGGACTCAGGCTTTGATCAAACAGAACCTCGAGTACGCCATGCTGGGTGGCCAGCATCTTGATCTCGTCGGCCTTGCCGCTGCCAACAAACAAGGCGGCATCAGGTGCCTTGCGTTTGCAGGTCAGCCGGGCAACCGGGTTCAAGCCTGCCGTCTGTGCCAGCAAGCCTAGTTCTTCGAGTTCAGCATCGAAATTCGCAAATCCAAGGTCAACCCCGACCAGCAGAGTGGGGGCGCTTTGACGATCAGGCGGCAGGTTCGTCACCCTCGCCACTTGCGAAATTCACAGCGCGGCCCGGCACAATGGTCGAGATGGCGTGCTTGTAAACCATTTGTGTGACGGTGTTGCGGAGCAACACAACGTACTGATCGAAAGACTCAATCTGGCCTTGCAGTTTGATTCCGTTGACCAAATAAATGGAGACCGGTACATGTTCCCGACGCAGGGCGTTGAGAAATGGGTCCTGAAGTAACTGACCTTTGTTGTTCACGATATTTTCCGTGTTCAAAAATTGATAAGGGGCTGACGATACCACACCGCAGCGACATGGCGATCACCCGTCAAGCAGCCTTGTCGGCGTAGGGGTTGCTTGAAGTCTTGAATTCGATACGCATCGGCGTGCCAACCAGGTCAAATTCCTTGCGAAAACGCCCTTCCAGAAAGCGTTTGTAGGCGTCTGTGACGTGCTCCAGCGAATTTCCGTGAACGATGATGACCGGTGGATTCATGCCGCCCTGGTGCGCGTAACGCAACTTCGGGCGATACATACCGGAACGCTTGGGACTCTGGAACTGCACGGCTTCAAGCAGCAAACGTGTCAAAATCGGGGTCGACATTTTGCAATTGGCGGCCTTGAACGCCTGGGCAATGGAAACCCAAAGCGGCCCCAGGCCCTGCCTTTTGGTCGCAGAAATCAGATGGGTCGCGGCAAATTTCAGAAAAGGCAACCGCGTCTCGATCGAGCGCTTGACCAGTTCCCGCTGGTACTCGTCAACGGCATCCCACTTGTTCACCGCCAGCACAACAGCTCGGCCGTTTTCAAGAATGTAGCCAGCGATATGGGCATCCTGATCGGTCACACCCTGTGTCGCATCAATCAGAAGCAGGACCACATTAGCCGATTCGATCGCCTGCAGCGTCTTGACCACAGAGAATTTCTCGATCGCCTCGAACACCTTGCCGCGACGACGCAATCCGGCGGTATCGACAAGCTCGAATTTCTGACCGTTGCGCTCAAACGGGACCGAAATTGCATCGCGCGTCGTGCCCGGCAAGTCGAAAGCGACCAGACGCTCCTCGCCGAGCCAGGTGTTGATCAGTGTGGACTTGCCGACATTGGGGCGGCCTGCCACCGCCAGTTTGATAACTGCCGGATCATGCTGCTCCTGCGCCTCGTCGGGGTCCTGTAATTGCAGCGGCGCCAGTGCCAGTTCCACCATGTCGTGCATGCCCTGTCCATGTGCCGCAGAAACCGCATGGACCGGCCCCAGGCCCAATTCGAAGAACTCGACAAGTTGAGCCCCGGCAAGCATGCCTTCAGCCTTGTTGGCAACCAGCACACAGGGTTTGCCGAGTCGACGCAGGTACTTGGCAATGTCATGATCCTGTGCAGAGATGCCATCCCGGGCATCAACAACAAAAATCACCACGTCCGCTTCGGCGACGGCCTGGCGCGTCTGCTTTGCCATCTCCTTGAAAATACCGCTCGCCGCATCCGGCTCGAACCCGCCCGTATCGATAACGATGAATTCGTGCTTGCCCTGTTTGCCATTGCCGTAATGACGGTCTCGCGTCAAGCCGGCGAAATCGGCAACGATGGCATCGCGCGACTTGGTCAAGCGATTGAAGATCGTCGATTTACCAACATTGGGACGGCCGACGAGGGCCAGAACAGGTTTCATCTGGAACGGCCCGGACGACTACTCTGGCCTGAACCCGAAAATATTGCCATTGCGGGTGACAACGACCAGCGTTCCGTTGGCCAGCACCGGGCCAGTGAGCAGGGCCGAGCCGTCGGTAGTCATACGCGTAAGGATAGAGCCGTCTTCACGCGACAACCAGTGCACCGAGCCGCTCTCGTCACCCACTACAACCGAGCGCCCTACCGCCAGTGGTGTGGTCAGGCTGCGATAGAGAAGACGTTCCGACACCCACGCACGGTCTCCGTCGCCGCGACGCCAGGCAATAACCTTGCCGTCGCTCTCGACGCCAAAAACAAACTTGTCATCACCATGCACGCCAACCGACCCAAGGGCCGGCTTGCTCCAGAGCACAGTGCCGCGTGCCGTATCGACGCAGCCTACAGCCGCCTGGAAGGCACGTGCACAAACCACCGTGCCATCGCGAGCAACACGCCCCACCAAATCAACCAGTCGCTCAATATCGTTGGTCCCGCGAGGGGTTGCGATCGGCGCTTCCCAGCGAACGGAACCAGTCCCCGGATGAAGTCCTGCCAGACGTCCGCCGAATCCGGCCACCAGCGTGTCAGCAACGGCCAACAGGACGCCAGCCTGACGCAGGACCAGAGATTCGCCCGGGCGCTGCTGGTTCCAGAGCTTGCGCCCCGAGAGGGCATCGAATGCCGTGACCGATCGATCTGCTGTCAATAGAAACACGCGGCCACCAGCGACCACTGGCGCGGTAAAGCTCGGTGCCTGCAGTTTTTGCCGCCATATCTCGCGCCCGCCGTCAAGCACCAGCAAGTCGTTGGCGCGCGTCACAACGGCAGAGAGTTTCCCGTCGCTACCGACACCAGCGGCAATTGGAACTCCGAGTGCGGTACGCCACAACTCAGCGCCGCTCGCAGAATCAAAGGCAGCCAGCACACCCTCCGAATTTGCCACCGTCACCGTCTTGTCGTTGACCTTGAGATCCAGCCCAACGTCAACCGGGCCAACTTTGGCAGTCCAGGCCAGGCGCACACGCAGCAAGGCCGGGTCGGGCCCCAAGTCTGCCGGTGTCGGCTTCTTCGGTCCACTGGAACAGGCCCCCAGCAACACAAGCGCAACAGAGACAAGGGCCACCCTGTTGGCCAAGGTCGAATCAAAATGAAACTTCACTTCTTCCCTTCCGCCGCCGGCGCGTCACCACCCTGTGGGTCCACCCCGAGCGAGTTCAATTTAACTTCCACCAAGCGCCGGTATTCAGTGCTTTCGTCAAAACTCCTGTAGGCCTTGCGGTACTCGACCAGCGCATCGGCTTTCTTGCCTTGCAGAATCAGTATGTCACCCTTGCGATCGGCCACGAGTGCTTCAAAATTGGCAGGAAAATTGCCGCCGAGTTGCTTCAATGCGTCATCAAACGATTTGGAATCGATCAAGACGGCCGTCAGACGCAACTTTGCCAAAGCCTGATATCCGGGATCCGAGGCGTTCTCGGCCACCCACGTCAATGCAGTCATGGCGCCCTGGGCATTGCCAACACTGTAATACTGTTTGGCAACCAGCAGACCAGCCTGCTGCGCATAGGTGGTAGAGCCGAACTTGCTCTTGATATCGCCGAAGACGCGATCGATTTTCGCCTGATCGGCCGACTTCAGCACACGCTCCACCTCATCAAACATGGCCGCCGCCTGCGTGGCCTGACTGCGTTGCCAGTACTGATAGAAATTCCAGCTCGCAAATGCACCCAGCACCACAATCAAGGCCCAGCTGATGGCGTTGCCGTATTGTTTCCAGAAATGCTTGAGCTGGTCGAGTTGCTCTTGTTCTTCAAGATCTAGTTGATTTGCCATAAATATTCTTTAATCAGGTGGGAGATTGTAGGGTCGGCGCCCAGACAGTTACATCGGCCAGAGATCGGATGACCTGTGCAGCAGCCGCATCGCGCAGCGCTTTGACGGTAACCGCGTTTTGCGCGAGTTCATCGCTGCCAAAAATGAGTGCGAACCGCGCCCCGCTGGTATCGGCCTTCTTGAACTGCGACTTCATGCTGTTGGATCCGTCAGCCAATCCGGCGTGCATCTGCACAGCAACCCCGCACGAGCGCAAAATCTGAATCGTCTGCATGGCAACCGGTAGAGCCGCAGTATCAGGAATGACGGCATAGGCATCGGGAGCCGATGTGGCTGGCACCGCACCCTGTTCCTGCATCAGTTCGAGCACGCGCTCCAGACCCATACCCCATCCCACCGCTGGCGTTGCCTTGCCACCAAGCAGCTTGAACAGTCCGTCGTAGCGTCCGCCACCGCACAGCGTTCCCTGCGCACCCAACTCATCTGTGACAAATTCAAAAACGGTATGACTGTAGTAGTCCAGACCGCGCACCAAACGTGGATTGACGCTCCATTCGACGCCACACGCTGACAACAATGTCTTGACGGTGTCAAAGTGTTTGAGCGAGTCCTCGCCAAGGTACTGGAGCAACTGCGGTGCGTTCTGCACCAGCGTCTGCAGAGATGGATTCTTGGTGTCCAGAATGCGCAGCGGATTGCTGTACAGGCGTCGTTGCGACTCCGCGTCAAGCTGTGCCAGATGCTCCTCGAAATAGGCCAGCAAAGCAAGGCGATGCGCCTGCCGCTCAGCCGGAACACCCAGACTGTTCAACTCGACACGCACATTGCGCAGACCCAGCGACGCAAACAACTGATGCACCAACAGCATCAACTCGGCATCAAGCTCCGGACCGGCGAATCCGAGCGCCTCGGCCCCGAGCTGGTAGAACTGCCGGTAACGTCCGCGCTGCGGCCGCTCGTGGCGGAACATGGGCCCCATGTAGTACAGGCGCTTGCCTCCGTCATACGTAAGGTTGTGCTCAATCGCTGCACGGACCACGCCGGGTGTGTTTTCCGGTCGCAGCGTCAGAGCTTCGCCGTTGAGCTTGTCTTCGAAGGAGTACATCTCCTTCTCGACAATGTCGGTGGTCTCGCCGGTGCCGCGCACGAACAAGGCAGTCGGCTCAACGATCGGTGTGCGGATGTTGCGGTAGCCATAAAGCCCCATCAAGGTGCGCACCTTGTCTTCCAGATGCTCCCAGCGCGCTGAATCAGGCGGCACAATATCGTTCATGCCTTTGACGGCGCTGAGCTTCTCCAGCTTCGGAGTTGTTTCTTTTTCACTCATGACTTGACTCAGGATGCAGCCGCCGCCGACGTACCAAAGCGCGTGGCGACATAGCTTTCAACAATTTTCTGAAACTCCTGGGCGATGGTGTCTCCGCGCAAGGTCATGCGCTTTTCACCATCGATAAAGACCGGCGCCGCCGGCGCCTCACCGGTACCCGGAAGGCTGATTCCGATGTCGGCATGCTTGCTCTCGCCCGGGCCATTCACAATGCAACCCATCACGGCAACCTTCATCTTTTCAACGCCCGGGTACTTCTCGCGCCAGAGCGGCATCTGCAAGCGCAAGAAGTCCTCGATACTCTTGGTAAGTTCCTGAAACGTGGTGCTGGTCGTGCGACCACAGCCTGGACACGCTGTCACGCTCGGTACAAAGGACCTGAGTTCCAGCGCCTGCAGCAGGTCGCAGGCAATCACAACCTCCTGCGTTCTGGCTTGGCCGGGCTCGGGGGTCAGAGAAACACGAATCGTGTCCCCTATGCCTTCCTGCAGCAAAATGGCCAGCGCCGCGGCCGAGGCTACCGTTCCCTTGCTCCCCATGCCGGCCTCGGTCAAGCCCAGGTGCAATGGATAGTCGCAACGTCTGGCCAGTTCCCGGTAGACAGCGATGAGATCCTGTACGCCGCTGACTTTGCATGACAGGATGATCTGGCTTTCATTCATCCCGATTTCAGCTGCCCGACGCGCCGATTCCATAGCTGAACTGATCAAGGCTTCATACATGATCGACTTGAGCTGCCAGGGTGGCGTGCGTCGGCTGTTTTCATCCATCAGGCCAGCCAGCAGTTCCTGATCGAGACTGCCCCAGTTCACACCGATGCGAACCGGCTTGTCCCAGCGCAGCGCCGCATCGATCATCAAACCAAACTGCCTGTCATGCTTGTCGCCCTTGCCGACGTTGCCGGGATTGATCCGGTACTTGGACAAAGCTTGGGCACAGGCCGGAAAATCCGTCAGGAGACGGTGCCCGTTGTAATGAAAGTCGCCAATCAGGGGAACATCAACTCCCATTCGGTCGAGTTGCTCGCGAACATAGGGCACGGCCGCAGCTGCCTCGGGCGTATTGACCGTCAATCGGACCAACTCCGACCCGGCCATTGCCAATTCCTTGACCTGAATGGCAGTGCCGATGACGTCGACCGTGTCGGTGTTGGTCATGGACTGAATTCTGACCGGCGCATCACCACCCAGCGTGACCACGCGCCCGCCCCAGATCACCCGTGCCTGACGACTGCGCCGCATCCTGGCTGCGACCGGTTCAATGGGCACAAGCGCTTGCACTACTTCACCTCAAAACGCGCAACATTGTCCCGCGCAATGGACAACAAATCGAAAGCCTGACCACGCACCTGAACCTGGGTCGTGTCAGAACGTCCGACCACGACCGACAGCGGCAGGGTGCCGGAAACACCGACGGTCTCACCCGCCACCATATTGCGTCGCACCTGAACCACGCCGCCAGCGTCGACCGCCTCGACCCAGGCCAGCGCCTGCGCCTTGAATACGACGATGCCACTGGTTGCGCCCGATCCCGCCACCTGTTCGGCCCCCGAGCCGGAACCGGAACCGGAACTGGTGGCTGCGCTGACCACCGATGGCGCCGGTTCCGGGACGGAAGCGCTGCTCACCATGGCGGGCGACGGCAAACTGCCATCCAGCGCCCCCGATTTCGTACCAGTGACGACTTCTGGTGGCTGACCAAAAGGAAAGAATACAAGCAGTAAAGCGCCAGCCAACAACGCCGCCACCGTCACCACCAGCGGCTTGGAAAGCTGGTCCAAAAACTGGCGCAGCGAGCCAACTCCGGCTGATCGGAATGGCACGTTGATGCCCGCGCCCGAATCTTTTAGTTGTGGCGCCCTCGTATGCGGCAATTTCGCCAATATCGGTTCCGGCTCAATCTTCAGCACGCGACATACGCTGGACGCCAGCCCACGGACAAAAACGGTATCGGGCAGCAAGTCGAAGCGGTCACCTTCCAGTGCTTCCAGCTTCTTTACTGGCACCTTCAGTGCGACCGCAAGGGCGCCGATGTGCAAGCCTTGCGCCTCACGCGCCCGACGCAACAGTGCACCGCTCGTCAGTTGGACTGCGGGGGCTGCAGGCGCAGTCGCTTCGGCGTCGATCACCGTAGACTCACTCATCGAAGGCTCCTCGCTGATAGGAATCTGCTTCGCGTGACTTTGGAAAACGCTTGAGCAACTGTGCAGCAAGTTGCAGCATGGCGTCACGGTTTTCCATCCGTCTCTCGACCTTGACGCCGAGCCACAACGACTCTGCGTTGGCCAGTTCACTGTTATTCAGGCGCCGTACGTAAAACTGTGCCCGAGCTTGGTCACCACGCTGAAACAGCAATGCCGCCAGGTTGTAGGCGGTGACCGGATTGCCGGCGTCAAATTCATAGGACTTGAAAAGACTCTGCTCTCCTTCAGACAACTGCCCCGCCCGGACCTGGCACAAACCCTGCGCGCGCCAGGTCTTTGCACGTTCTGCATATTGCGGATTTTCCAGGGCCTGAGAAAACAGTTGGTGCGCCTGCGCGTACCTGGTCTGCTGGCAGTACAACCACCCCAGGTTGTGCATGAAGTTGGAGTCTCGCGGGCTGAGGTTCAGGGCCCGCTTGAAACTTTCTTCCGACAACCGGAAATCGTTGAGTCGCATGTAAATGAGGCCACGCAGACTGTAGGCTTGCGCGTAGTTTGAGTCGGCAGCAATCGACTGCTTGAGCTCGTCCAGCGCGATGGCCGTTTGACCATTTTCAAAATAACCGACCGCCAATTCGAGCCGGATACGTGCCCGCTTGCGCGCCTCGGGCTCATCGGAATCCGTCACCATCTCGGCGTCACCACCGCTGGCTGTCTGACCGTCAAACCTGGAGGCGCAGCCAGAAACCCCAGCCAGCCCGAGCAGAGCCAGACAGGCGGTCAGCAGCCAGTACCTGAGCGTCAAGCTTTGTCCCGCGTTTGCATGCATGTCTCAAGTCTCCTGAACGGTGGGTTGATGCGTTGCTAGCGGGTGAAGCACAATGGTGCGCTGACGTGCAATCCGTTCGCCGACACGGGTTCGGTCCATCACATCTCCCGCCAGCTGCCCACAGGCAGCATCAATATCATCACCGCGCGTCTTGCGTATTGTCGTCACAATACCAGCATCACTCAAAACCCGTGCAAAAACCAGGGTTTGCTCGGTCGATGACCGCTTCAAACCTGACTGGGCAAACGGGTTGAACGGAATCAGATTGAATTTGCACCAGGTCCGTGCCCCGCCATAAGCTTGCACGAGTTCAATCAATTGACGCGCATGTTCCGGTTGGTCGTTGACCCCATCAAGCATGCAATATTCAAAGGTGATGAAGTCGCGCGGCGCAAACTCCAGATAGCGTTCGCAGGCAGCCATCAATTCGATCAGCGGATACTTCTTGTTCAGCGGCACCAACTTGTCGCGCAGGGCATCGGTCGGCGCATGCAGCGAGACCGCCAGGGCCACTGGACAATCCTGTGACAACAAATCCATCTTTGGCACAATGCCGGAGGTAGAAACGGTGACGCGACGGCGCGACAAACCATAAGCGTGGTCATCCAGCATCGTGCGCAGCGCCGGCAGCAGTTCGCCGTAATTTTGCAGCGGCTCGCCCATGCCCATCATCACGACATTGGAAATCACGCGTTCATCGCTGTGCAGATGGTGGCGCAAAAAACGCTCCGCAAACCAGAGCTGAGCAATGATTTCACCGGTCCGCAAATTGCGGCTGAAGCCCTGATGACCCGTGGAGCAAAAACGACACCCGACAGCGCAGCCGGCCTGCGAGGAAATGCACAGTGTCCCGCGGTCGTCTTCCGGAATGAATACGGCCTCGACTGCATCACCACCACCGACGTCAAAAAGCCACTTGATGGTGCCGTCCGAGGAAATCTGCTGCGACAGAACAGCCAGCGCGGTGACCTCTGCCGCGCCCCTGAGCTTTTCCCGCAAGGACTTGGCAAGATCGCTCATGGCATCAAAATCGGCCACGCCCTTTTGATGAATCCAGCGAAACAACTGGACTGCACGAAAGCGCTTTTCGCCCATGCCCTCGCAAAATCCGGTCAGACCTTCGAGATCAAAGTCGAGAAGATTGACCGTCATCGGATCGGCACGGCGCCGTGCCGCCCCAAGTGCGCTAAGACCGGCCCGGGTGGCAGCAAAACGCAGCGGAGCGTAGGAACCATGTCTATTTGGAGTAGATGTTCATGCCGGGAAAGAAAAAACTCATTTCCACAGCGGCGGTTTCAGGCGCATCAGAACCATGCACTGCGTTGGCATCAATGCTATCGGCAAAACTGGCGCGAATGGTGCCGGGTGCCGCCTTCTTGGGATCTGTAGCCCCCATCAGGTCGCGATTCTTCAATACCGCGTTCTCACCTTCCAGCACCTGAATCATGACCGGGCCGGAAACCATGAACTCGACCAGATCCTTGAAGAAAGGACGTTCCTTGTGCACCGCGTAAAACGCTTCTGCCTCGCTGCGCGCCAGACGAACCATCTTGGCGGCAACTATCTTCAAACCGGCGGCTTCAAAGCGCGCATAGATTTGACCGATCACGTTTTTGGCAACCGCATCGGGTTTGATAATGGACAGAGTGCGTTCGATAGTCATGGGTACTTCCTGAGCTTGAGATTATGGATATTCGCCCAACGGGCAAAGGGTTGAATTTTATCGTGAAAGTCAGCGACCGCGACCACCGCGGCGCTGGCCTCCGGCCGGCCCGCCGCCACCGCGACGTTGTCCCTGGTCCTGCCGCTGTCGCGTAAAACTATCAGCACCGATGTAGCCAAAGGCGGTCTTCATCGGGTCGGGCTGTGCGGCGTTGCCACCACGATCCCCTGACTCACCACGGTTCTTGCGGTCGGCGCCATTCGAGTACCTCTGCGTGGTGTCCTGTGCGCCACCGACCGACGGTCTGCGTGGACCATTGCCCGAACTGCGTGGCCCGTTGCCGCGCGGGCCTCGCCGCCGATTGCGCGAACCGGATTCCGGCCCGCCGTCCTCGCGCCCAGACTGCGCCTGGGACGCCCCGGTGTTCTCCGCATGCTCGCGCGAAACCCTGGTTCCACCGGCGGCCTGGACCAGCAGCTTGATATCTGTCGCATCGAGTTCCATCCAGGCACCGCGGCGCAGGCCGCGCGGCAGCACCATCGCGCCGTACCGGATGCGAATCAGACGGCTCACAGCGTGACCCACGGCTTCGAGCATGCGCCGCACTTCGCGGTTTCTACCTTCACTGATGGTGACCCGATACCAGCAGTTCGAGCCCTCACCCCCACCCTCTTCAATCGAGCCGAATTGCGCCATGCCGTCCTCAAGCTTGACGCCCTCAAGCAGTCTCTGCTTCTCCTCTTTGCTCAGCGACCCAAGCACCCGAACGGCGTATTCACGTTCCAGACCGAAGCGTGGGTGCATCAGGTTGTTCGCCAGTTGCCCGGAACTGGTGAACAGCAGCAAGCCCTCCGTATTGAGGTCAAGCCGCCCCACTGATTGCCACTTGCCCTGAAACAATTTTGGCAGCCGACGAAAGACGGTTGGTCGATTCTGAGGATCGTCATGCGTCACCACCTCACCCGCGGGCTTGTGGTAGGCAATGACCCGCGCCGGTGGGGCTTCGATGCGAAACTTGATTGGCTTGCCGTTCACTTTGACGTGGTCGCCAAACTGAATGCGCTGACCGATATGGGCCGGTTCATTATTGACGGTAATACGGCCCTCCATGATCATCTGCTCCATCTCCAGACGCGACCCCATACCGGCCTGGGCCAGCACCTTGTGCAGCTTGGGGGTTTCTGCCTGCGGCGCCAGGACCCGTTTGACGGCAAGCGGTTCTTCGCTCTCCTGGTCGACGTCGAACTGCCCCGACACGACATCATCGAAGCGACTTTTCGGCTCAGCCGTCCGCTCTACGGCGCTTTCGGGCAAATCGGCGGCGGTCACCTGCGATCCATCGGACTCCTGCTCCGGCGCCTGCTCGACACAAGGCGGTTCCTGCTGGTCCGGCGTGCCATCACTGTTTACGCTCATGTTGGAGTTCCCGTCAATAGAATGGTCTTGCCGTCAGCGTCGACAGTTTCAACCGGGGCAATATCAAGTTGCGCTTGCAGGTCCGACTCGTCGCCGGCAAGCGACGACACAACGCCAAGTTGCCCGCCCGGGTTGTCCATGGGGGGCAGCTGATCCAAAGAGGCCAGTCCCAAGTCATCCAGGAAATGTTTGGTCGTCGCAAACAGGGCCGGGCGTCCAACCGTGCTTCGGTGACCGATCACCTCGATCCAGCCGCGGTCTTCAAGTTGCTTGAGCAAAAGAGAATTGACGGTCACACCGCGAATGTCCTCAATGTCACCACGGGTGACAGGTTGCCGGTACGCGATGATGGCCAGGGTCTCCAGGGTCGCCCGACTGTAGCGGGGCGGCTTCTCAGGATGCAGGCGGTCCAGGTACTCCCGCATCTCGGGCCGGCTCTGGAAACGCCAGCCACTGGCCAGTTCAACCAGTTCCACGCCACGCGAATCCCACTCCTGTTGCAGTTCCAGCAACAACTCCCTGATTGCGTCCGCAGTCAGGTCTTCATTGAACAACACAGCCATCTCTGCTGCCAACAAAGGTTGCTGCGAGCAAATCAAGGCGGTCTCTAATACGCGCTTGGCATCCGCCGTATTCATGGTCTTGCAATTTCCGGGATGGGCACCACCAGGGTGCGAAATCAGTGTGATTCATTGCGGTGCGGCAGGCAGATTGATGAATCTGCAGCACCCTGCCCCAACCGCCAGTCGAGGCTCTGGCCTTCACGCCATTACGCGCAATTATAACTGAGGCCCCAAAGGCTTAGCGCCAAACTCAGGTCGTGCGGTAACTCGGCGCGAAACACCATGGCCTGCTGCGTTACCGGGTGCACAAGAGCGAGCCGAAAAGCGTGCAATGCCTGCCTTTGCAAGTCGGCTGCAGCGGCCCCGCCATAGAGTTCATCAGCGACCAAGGGATGCCCGATGGCTGCCATATGCACGCGAATCTGGTGCGTTCTGCCCGTGTGCAGGGTACATCGCACCAGACAACCCTGATCGCCGTTTTGCAAGAGTTCAATGTCCGTGCAAGCCTCCTTGCCGGCGTTCTTCGCCAGATCCACGACGGCCATACGCAGTCGATTGCGGGGGTCGCGGCCTATCGGCAAATCAACCCGACGACTATCGCTACCGACCCAGCGATGGTGCGCGAGGGCCAGGTACTGCCGGCCCACGTCGCGCGCAGCGATGGCACGGATCAAGGCGTCCATCACCTGCCGTGTTCGTGCCACCACCATCAGCCCACTGGTGTCCTTGTCCAGGCGGTGGACGATCCCTGCCCGCGGCATATTGACTGCTTTCGCATCGAACGCCAGCAACCCGTTGAGCAAGGTACCACTCCAGTTCCCGGGCGCCGGATGAACGACCAGCCCAGCGGGCTTGTTGATGATCAGCAGGTGTTCATCCTCGTAAACAATATCGAGCGCCATGGCCTCGGCCTTGAAAGCCTGGCTCTGCGGTGTCGGGCGCAACTCGATGCTTCCACAGTCGCCCGCCCGGACGCGCGTCGACGCCTTGCACGCACTCAGACGATCAAGCGTTACCGCCCCGCGCTGGATCAACTGCTGCAGATAGCTGCGCGAGAATTCCGGCACCAGTTCAACCAGCGCCTGATCGAAACGCAGGCCGTGCAGATGCGACCCGATAAATAGCGGCCGCAGTTCAAGCTCCGACTCCGTGTCGGATCGATCCTCCAGATCCTCGTTATCATGACCGCTCGATATAATCAACCCGGAATTTTTCAAGAAAGTTGTCCTACATGCTTCGAGCCAAATTATCGGTTGTCTGCACCTGGTCGCTGGCGAGTGCCCTGGCGTTGCTGACAGCATGCTCGTCCACCCCGCAGGACAAGGAGGCCAACTGGAGTCCCAGCAAGCTTTACGCCGAGGCCAAAGATGAATTGGCAGCTGGCGGCTACGAGAAGGCCATCTCACATTTGGAAAAGCTCGAAGGTCGGGCCGCCGGAACCCCACTGGCGCAACAAGCGCAACTGGACAAGGCGTACGCCCAATACAAGTCTGGCGAACCTGCGCAGGCCGTAGCAACGCTGGATCGCTTCATGAAACTGCATCCGGCCAGTCCAGCCCTGGACTACGCGCTTTATCTCAAAGGTCTCGTCAACTTCAACGATGACCTGGGTTTTCTGTCCTATATCGCCCGCCAGGACCTGGCTGAGCGCGACCAGAAAGCTTCCAAAGAATCCTTCGAGGCATTCAAGGAACTGATCACACGCTTTCCGGCTTCGCGCTATGCTCCCGATGCCGGCCTGCGCATGACCTATATTGTGAATTCCCTTGCAAGTTACGAATTACATGTGGCGCGCTACTACCTGAGCCGCGGCGCCTATGTAGCGGCCATCGGCCGAGCTCAATTGGCCATTTCCGACTATCAGGACGCGCCGGCTACGGAAGAGGCGCTGTTCATCCTCATCAAGGCTTACGACGCCTTGGGCATGACGCAATTGCGTGACGATGCCAAACGCGTACTGAACAAGAGTTATCCCAATTCGGAGTACCTGACGCGCGGATTCAAGCCCAATCAGGATCCGTGGTGGAAGTTCTGGTAAGCGCGGTCAGCGCCTGCCCAAACTCTTCCTCTGAAGCCAATTTTTTCATCGCTGGCAACGCTGCCAACAGTCGCCTTCCGTAGCCCATGAGCGCCAGTCTCGTGTCGCAAACCACCAGAATGCCCTGATCGGTTTCGCGCCGGATCAGGCGTCCTGCCCCTTGTTTGAGCGCGACCGCCGCCTCCGGAATAAAGTAATCGTTAAAGACGCTGCGCCCGCATGCCTCCAGTCGTTTGGAACGCGCCTCCACCAGCGGATCATTCGGTGGTGGAAACGGCAACTTGTCGATCACCAGCAGTTGCAATGCATCGCCAGGCACATCGAAGCCCTCCCAAAACGAGGCCGAAGCCACCAGCACGCAACCGGCGCGCCCACCCTCGTCACCCCGGCGAAACCGGTCCATCAATTCGCGCCTTGACTGCTGCCCCTGGACCAGAATCTCCAGGGGCCCCGGGTTCGTGAACTGTCTCTGCAGCGCCTCGCTGACTGTGCGCAAGGCTCGCAGGGTGGTCGTCAGAACCAGGGTGCGTCCACCGATCGCCGCAGCTGCGCCGGCAACGAACTGCGCTACCTGCAGGCTGTGCTCCGGTGCGCTCGGCCTGGACAGATGCAGAGGCACATACAAGGCAGCCTGTCTGGCGTAGTCAAACGGACTTTGCACTTTCAATATCTCGGCCTCTGTCAAGCCACAGGATTCGGTAAACCATTTCAGACGCGCGTCCTCGCCCAGCGTCGCCGAGGTAAAGATCCAGGAACGCTGCGAGCCCGGCTCCGCGCTTGCGCCAAGCAAGCGCGTGCGCACCGTCTCGGCAATATCCAGCGGAGATTCAACCAGGCTTAGTTGCGCGCCGACATCGAGCCAGCGTACCGACTCGCTGGCACAAACGGCACCAAAGAAGTCGATCCGCTCAACAAAGCCGCTGGCGCGTTCGCGCAGGCGCGCCAGGTCCGGTGCTGCTTCTGCAACCCCGCCGAGAGCCTCGAGCGCCAGACTGCATGAGGCTTTCACTGCAGCGATGCCCTCCTGCCACTGCGCCTCATCGATTGGATCCGGTGCAACACCGACCCAACGCAATTTTCTTCCCGACAAGGGCTTGCCAACCACCAGACGCAGGTCGCGCGCGGCACGCTCAACTGTGCTCGACAGTGTCTGCCAATCAGCAAGACCGCGTGCATGTTGCAAACCGCTGGCCAACAGGTCTCGAGCGAAGTCGAGCAATTGCCCCGTGCTCAACTGCTTGCCAAGAAATTGCACACCGGTTTCATTGAGCTGATGTGCCTCGTCGAAGACAACCGTGCGCACCGTCGGCAGCAACTCCGCCATGCCTGATTCCCGAACTGCCAGATCAGCAAAGAAGAGGTGGTGATTGATCACGACAACATCAGCCGCGAGGGCTTCGCGCCTGGCCTGATTCACATGGCAGGAGCGAAACTGCGGGCACTGCGCGCCCAGACAGTTTTCCCGTGTTGATGTAACCAGTGCTATCAAGGGTGAGCGCTCATCCAGCCCTGGCAATTCGGCCAGATCGCCGGTGCCTGTCAGCAACGCCCAACTCTCGATCTTCGCGAGCGTTCTTGTCGCTCCGTAGGACGCAACATGGTGCTGTTGCCTTGCCACTTGCAGACGCTGCAGGCACAGATAGCTGGCGCGCCCCTTGAGCAAGGCGCTGCGTAGCGGCAACCCAAGTGTCTTGATCAGTAGAGGGAGGTCCCGGCCGAACAGTTGATCCTGCAAGGTCTTGGTCGCTGTGGACAGCAACACCCTGGTGCCGCTGAGCAGCACCGGCACCAAATAGGCAAAAGTCTTGCCAATGCCGGTACCAGCCTCGACCACCAGTACACCACCGTCATCGATGGTACGTGCAATCGACCCTGCCATCTCGGTTTGTCCATCTCTGGACTTGAACTCCTGGACCGTGCGCGACAACAAACCACCCGGCGCGAAAATTTCGCGCACACGGTCTTCCAGACTCATTCGTCAGGCAGGCTCGTCTGGATTCAAATGCCGCTCGATTCGAGCAATTTCGTCGCGCAGACTCAATCGCTTCTTCTTGAGTCGTCGCATCAGAAGTTCATCCAGCGGCACTTCGCCACTGGCGCGATCTATCATGGCATCAAGATCTCCATGCTCAATACGCAAGTCGATCAGCCGACGTTCGGGAGAATGCAGGTTAGAGTCCACGGCTTTGGTATATAAAAGTGATCGAAGTATTTGATCGGTATTAGTTCTTGTGTAGGTCGATAATACGACTAAATCGAATTCACAAATTGTAGGTATCTTCCCTCTCCAAAGCCGTCCATGTCCAAAGGTTACCGACTCACCGCGTCGACCGGCATCCACAAGGGTGACCGTGAATATCAGCAGGATCAGGTGATTCTCCTGAGTCACAAGCGCGTACCTGGTTGCGTGCTGGCGGTGGTTGCTGACGGCATGGGTGGACGCAGCGGGGGTCGAAAGGCGTCAGATCAGGTCATGCTGACCGCCAAGCAGTTGTTTGAACGCTACGCCCCCGCAATTGATGATGCACCAGCCACCTTGCTGCAGTTGGTGCGCGAAGCGCACACCGTCATCAAGCTGACCGCCATTTCCTCGGAAGAAGAACCGCACAGCACACTGGCGGCCTTCCTGATCAATCCAGGTGGTGATTGCTACTGGGCGTACTCCGGCGACTCGCGCATTTACCATTTCCACAGTAGCAAGTTCGTCAAGCGCTCCACCGATCACTCCTATGTTCAGACCCTGGTCGACAAGGGCGAACTGACCGAAGAAGAGGCCAAGAATCATCCCAAGTCGAACATTCTTGTTGGCTGCCTTGGAACCGAAAAGGAACCTCCAGTAGGCGTCCATTTCATCCCCCAATTGCGCGCCGGGGATGTCCTGATGGCTTGCAGTGACGGCGTCTGGCACTATTTCAGCAACGCTGAAATTGGATCCGTTCTGGCCAGTCTGGGGCCACGCGAGGCAACAGAATTCCTGATTGAAAAAGCGCGGTCCCGCGGTCGTGGTGGTGGTGACAATCTGTCACTGGTTATCGTCAAACTTGAACCGCTGGATTCGTGAGCGTCAACGCGGTGTCGACCTGACGTCGCGGCAGAGCCAGAAATTCGTTCGACTGCATTTCATGTAGACGCGACACGGTGCGGACAAACTCATGTGCGAGCGCGCCCGCCGTGTACAACTCGTGTGCAGGAACGGCTGCCGACATGATCAACTTGACGCGGCGGTCGTACAACACATCCACCAGCAAGGTGAAACGACGTGCCTCTGAACCCATCTGCTCTGACATCCGCGGTACATCACTCAGCAGCACGGTTTCAAACCGCGCCGCAATTTCCAGATAGTCGTTTTGCGACCGGGCACCGGTGCACAGCGTCCTGAAATCAAACCAGACCAGAGCACCCGCCTTGCGCAGTGCCGACAGATTGCGCCCCTCGATGGTCAACACTGTATCTTCATCATTGGCGTCGGCGAGACAGTCAAAGATGCTGGCCAAAGCCGCGTGCGTCTGCGCGCTGTGTGGCCAGTGGTAGTACTGCAGCTGCGACAGCGTGCGACGACGGTAGTCTGTGCCGTTGTCCACGTTGATGACTTCCAGGTTTTCATTGAGCAGGGCAATCGCCGGCAGGATCCGCTCGCGGTGCAAGCCATCCGGATAGAGCTCATCAGGCCTGAAATTCGATGTCGTGACAAAGCCCACACCGTTCTTGAACAGGGCGCGCAACAGGCGATCCAGGATCAGGGCGTCGGTGATATCGGCAACATGAAATTCATCGAAGCAGATCAACCGGTATTTCCTGGCAATGCGCCTGGCCAGCACATCGAGTGGGTCGGCTGTGGCTTGCAGTGCCACCAGTTCGCGATGAACCTCGCGCATGAACTCGTGAAAATGCAAGCGGGTCTTGCGCTTCAGCGGAACGACTGCAAAAAAACAGTCCATCAGGAAGCTCTTGCCGCGCCCGACCCCGCCGTACATGTAAACCCCGCGCGGAATGTCGGGACGGTTGATCATTTTCTTCAGTGCGCTGGAGCGTTTGCTCCTGTACGAAGCCCACGCAAGAGCGCAACGCTGCAGAGCTTCCACCGCATGCAACTGTGCCGCATCGGCCTGATAGCCACGCTCGGCCAGCTGCGCCTGATAAGCCTGCCTGACGCTCACAAAATATCAAAAGTTGAGTGTGCGCTTTTCCACTGCCAGCGCCGCTTCCCTGGTCGCTTCACTGAGCGACGGATGGGCATGGCAGATGCGTGCGATGTCTTCGCTACTGGCCCGAAATTCCATCGCCATGACACATTCTGCGATCAGTTCGCTGGCCATCGGTCCGACGATATGCACGCCAAGAATCTCGTCGGTTGCAGCATCAGCGAGCATCTTGACCATGCCGGTGGTGTCACCCAGTGCGCGTGCCCGGCCATTGGCCATGAACGGAAAGGTTCCCGCCTTGTAAGCGCGGCCGGCGGCCTTGAGCTGCGCCTCTGTCTGCCCGACCCAGGCGATCTCGGGATTGGTGTAGATCACCCAGGGGATGGTGTTGAAGTTGACATGCCCATGCTGTCCCGCCATACGCTCGGCCACCGCAACGCCCTCCTCCTCGGCCTTGTGCGCCAGCATCGGGCCGCGCACCACATCGCCAATGGCCCAGACGCCAGGCAAACTGGTGCGGCACGCGTCATCCACTTCAATCGCGCCTCGTTCGTCAAGCTTCAGCCCCACGGCTTGCGTGTTCAAACCGATGGTATTGGGCACGCGGCCAATCGACACAATCAGCTTGTCGACATCAAGGCTTAGCGCCTCGCCTTTGGCGTTCGTATAGGCGATGCTCACACCCTTCTTGCCGGTCTTGATGTCGCCGACCTTCACACCCAGTTCGATCTTCAGGCCCTGCTTGTCGAACGCCTTCCTGGCTTCCTTGGCGATCTGTTCGTCCACCGCACCAAGGAAGTCGGGCAATGCTTCCAGAATCGTCACGTTGGAGCCCAGACGCCGCCAGACCGAGCCCATCTCAAGACCAATCACGCCCGAGCCGATCAAGGCAAGTCTTTTTGGCACGGCACCGATGCGCAGTGCCCCATCGTTCGAAAGAATCATTTCCTCGTCGAACGGTGTGCCTGGCAGCGCCCTGGCAGTGGAACCGGTGGCGACGATGATCTGTTGGCCCAGCAAGGTTTCGTCGCTGGCCCCACTCACCTTGATCTCGTACGCGCCGTCTGCCACCCTGACAAAGGAGGCCCGGCCATGAAAGAAACTCACCTTGTTCTTCTTGAACAGATACAGGATGCCGTCGTTGTTCTGTTTGACGACCGTGTCCTTGCGATCCACCATCTTGCCAACATCCAGGCTCAAACCAGTTACGGCAATGCCGTGGTCGGCAAAGTGGTGCCTGGCCTGATCAAAATGCTCTGACGATTGCAGCAAGGCCTTGCTGGGAATGCAGCCGACATTGGTGCAAGTGCCGCCCAGCGCAGGCCCACCCTGCTTGTTCTTCCACTCGTCAACGCAGGCCACCTTCATCCCGAGTTGAGCTGCGCGAATCGCAGCGATATAGCCGCCAGGACCGCCACCGATGACGATGACATCAAATTGTTTGTTCATAACTAATTGCGCTTCAGATATCAAACAGCAACCGCGCCGGATCTTCCAGCGCTTCTTTCATCGCCACCAGACCCAGCACCGCTTCGCGGCCGTCGATGATGCGGTGGTCGTAGCTCATGGCCAGATAGTTGATGGGGCGTATCACGATCTGCCCGTTCTCGACTACCGCACGGTCCTTGGTCGCGTGCACACCGAGAATAGCTGACTGAGGCGGGTTGATGATCGGCGTGGACAGCATCGAACCGAAGGTGCCTCCATTGCTGATCGAAAACGTGCCGCCCGTCATCTCGGCAATGTCAAGCTTGCCATCGCGTGCCTTGGTCCCGTACTCGGCAATCTTCTTCTCGATGTCGGCAAAACTCATCTGATCCGCATTGCGCAATATCGGCACGACCAGGCCGCGTGGTGAGCCCACGGCGATACCAATGTCGAAGTAGCCGTGGTAAACGATGTCATTGCCGTCAACCGACGCGTTGATTACCGGAAACTTCTTCAGCGCATGCACCGCCGCCTTGACAAAGAAGCTCATGAAACCGATCTTCACGCCATGTTCTTTTTCGAACTTCTCCTGGAAGCGCTTGCGCATTTCCATGACTGGCGCCATATTGACCTCGTTGAATGTGGTCAGGATGGCGCTGGTCGATTGCGACTGCAGCAGACGCTCAGCGACGCGAGCGCGCAAGCGACTCATGGGCACACGCTGTTCCGGGCGCTCACCCAGGAACGGCAGCGATACCGCCACCTGCGGCAAATGGCTCGCAGTTGGCTTGACGGGCAGCGTTGCCGCAGCGGCGGCCTTGGGCACGGAAGCCACCACGGCGGCGGCCAGCACATCGCCCTTGGTAATGCGACCGTCCTTACCGGTGCCGGCAACCGACCCGGCAAGCATCTGCCTGTCGGCCATCAGTTTGGCTGCGGCCGGCATTGCAACGCCGGATTTGGAAATGCTCGCTGGTGTGACCACAGGGGCAGGCGGTGCTGCGACCGTCGCGACCGCGCTGGCCTTTGCTTCGGTGTCGATGCGTGCAATCAACTGCTCGGCTGCGACGGTGGCACCGTCTGCCTCCACGAGTTCGATCAGCACACCGGCGGCGGGTGCAGGCACTTCCAGCACCACCTTGTCGGTTTCCACTTCGATCAGGATCTCGTCGATGCTGACCGCATCGCCGACCTTTTTCTTCCACTGCAGCAGCGTGGCCTCAGCCACCGATTCCGACAACTGCGGGACTTTCACTTCTACGATAGCCATATCAAATTCTCCGGATTTTTGCGGGACAGATCTTCAGCCCTGTCCCCAACTGATTACTTGGACAGGACGGCGCCCTTGAGCTTGCCGAAAGCACCTTCAACCAGCGCTTTTTGCTGTTCCTGGTGCAAATGGGAATAACCGACCGCCGGTGATGCCGACGCGGCGCGACCGGAGTAGCCCAGTTTCTGGACTTCCGTCATGTTTTCCAGGATGTAGTGCTGCACAAAAAACCAGGCCCCCTGATTCTGCGGCTCGTCCTGACACCAGACGAGTTCTCCGACATTGGGGTACTTCTTGAGTTCGGCAGCGAAGGCCTTGTGCGGAAAGGGATAGAGCTGCTCGACTCGCAGAATCGCCACGTCATCGACGCCCTTCTCCTCGCGCTTCTTCATCAGGTCGTAGTAAACCTTGCCTGAGCAGGCCACCACACGCTTGACCTTGTCGGCCTTTTTGATGATCTCTTCCTTGTTCTCCGGAATCACGGTCTGAAAGCTGCCCCTGGTGAACTCCGAAAGTGGTGATGCGGCGTCCTTCGCCCGCAACAGGGATTTGGGCGTCAGAATGATGAGTGGCTTGCGCAGATTGCGCACCATCTGGCGACGCAGGATGTGAAAAATCTGGCTTGCTGTCGTCGGTTGCACCACCTGCATATTGGTGTCAGCGCTGAGTTGCATGAAACGCTCCAGGCGCGCTGAACTGTGCTCCGGTCCTTGCCCTTCGTAGCCGTGCGGCAGCATCAGCGTGATGCCGTTGACACGACCCCATTTCACTTCACCCGATGCGATGAACTGGTCAATCACAACCTGTGCGCCATTGGCAAAATCGCCGAACTGGGCTTCCCAGATGACCAGCGTGTTAGGGTCATTGGACGCGTAACCGTATTCAAAACCGAGTACCGCCTCTTCTGACAGGATGGAATCGATCACGACAAATGGCGCCTGCCCATCAGCCACGTTCTGCAGCGGTGTATACGTGCCTTCGTCAAACTTCTCGCGGTTCTGGTCATGAATGACGGCGTGCCTGTGTGTGAAAGTGCCGCGCCCGCAGTCCTCGCCGCTGAGGCGAACCGGATAGCCGCTGGCCACCAGAGAGGCAAACGCCATGTGCTCGCCCATACCCCAATCGACAGGAATTTCACCCCGACCCATGGCGGCGCGGTCCGCATAGACTTTCTTCACCAGCTGATGCGGTGTGATGGAGGGCGGCAAGGTCGTGAGCCTATCGGCGAGACGCTTCCATTCCGCCGGCGGCAGCGCAGTGTCGCCGGCGTCGGTCCATTTCTTGCCGATGTAGGGTGTCCAGTCAACGGCGTACTTGCTCTTGAAATTCGTCAGTACCGGGTCAAAGGTGTTCTTGCCGGCATCCAGTGCGGCGCGTGTCGCCTTCACCATGTCTTCGCCCAGTGTGGCACCCAGGCCTTGCGCGGCCAGCCGTTCAGCGTACAACTTGCGTGTGCCGGGATGCTGGGCGATCTTCTTGTACATCAGCGGCTGCGTCAGCGCCGGCGTATCCTGTTCGTTGTGGCCGAGCTTGCGGAAACACACGATGTCCACCACCACATCCTTCTGGAACTCCATGCGGTATTGCAACGCAATCTGGGTGGCCAGCACGACCGCCTCCGGGTCGTCTGCGTTGACGTGCAGCACCGGCGCCTTGATCATCTTCACGATGTCGGAGCAGTAGAGCGACGAGCGGGTATCGCGCGGGTCGCTCGTGGTAAAGCCAATCTGGTTGTTGATGACGATATGCACCGTGCCACCCGTGGAGTAGCCGCGTGTCTCGGCCAGTGCAAGAGTCTCCATCACCACGCCCTGACCGGCAAACGCCGCATCCCCGTGCACCAGTATCGGCAGCACCTGTTTACCCTTGGGGTCGGAGCGGCGGTCCATGCGCGCGCGCACCGAGCCCTCGACCACCGGATTGACGATTTCAAGGTGCGAGGGGTTGAAGGCCAGGCTTAAATGCACCGGACCACCCGGCGTAGCCACGTCGGAACTGAAGCCCTGGTGGTACTTGACGTCACCGCTGGAGAGGTCTTCCGGCGCCGTGTGGTCAAACTCGGCAAACAGATCGGCCGGCATCTTGCCCAGCGAATTGACCAGCACGTTCAGGCGACCGCGATGCGCCATGCCAATCACGATTTCCTGCAGACCGATGGCGCCACCGCCCTGAATCAGTTCGTCCATGGATGCGATGAAACTTTCACCACCTTCCAGTGAGAAGCGCTTTTGCCCAACGTACTTGGTGTGCAGGAATCGCTCCAGCCCTTCGGCTGCCGTCAAGCGATCAAGGATGTGCCTCTTCTTCTCGGGAGTGAAATCAGGCTTGGAGCGGATGCTCTCGAGCTTTTGCTGCCACCAGCGCTTCTGGGTCTGATCTGTGATGTACATGTACTCGGCGCCGATGGTGCCGCAGTAGGTCTGGCGCAGCGCGTTCATCAACTCGCGCAGACTCATCGTGTCCTTGCCGAAGAAAGTGTTGCTGGTATTGAACACCGCTTCCTGGTCCGCATCGCTGAAACCGTAAAAGGAAGGATCGAGTTCAGGGATTCTGTCGCGCTCTGTGCGCTTCAAGGGATCCAGATCGGCCCAGCGTGCGCCCACGGTGCGATAGGCCGCTATCAGTTGCTGCGCTGCGGTTCGCTTGCGTCCCATTTCGGCGTCGGCACTGGCCAGCACGACGCGGGTTCCACCATGTTTGGCGCGATCCGCAAAAGCATTGATCACGGGGAGATGGGGAACGTCCTTGCTGTTGCTACCGTCAAGCGCCGGCACATGTTGCAAGGCATCGAAGTAGTCGCGCCAGGAATCAGGAACACTGCCAGGGTTAGCCAGGTAGTTTTCGTACATTTCCTCAACGTACGGGGCGTTGCCCCCAAACAGATGGGTGTTGGCCTGGTAGGCCTGATAAACCGACGAAGTCGGCCCTGTCCCTTGGGACCTGGTCTCAATCATTTTCCGCTGACCTCCGTTTCCCTGCAGGAAACATTAGCTGGTTAAAGCTGCTTGTTGAATAACCCTCCGTGTTCCGGCTGCACCGGTCAACGGACGCGAAGACGGCCCCGGTTCGGACCCGTCTTGGGGGGCGATTCTGCCACCAAATGGAAAACCGCGCGCGCTGGTGGTACTTTCAAAGAGGGGCCACCAACACGAGCACCTATTTTGGCTCCGTGATTTGCCTCAGTTTGAAACGCTGCAACTTGCCGGTCTCTGTGCGCGGCAGTTGATCCACGAAGCTGACAACCCGTGGATACTTGTAGGGTGCCGCATTGTTCTTGACAAAGTCCTGCATTTCCTTGATCAGTTGGGCATCCCCCTGCCGACCCGGCTTCAATACCACAAACGCCTTCAGGACCTGGCCCCGATCCGCATCGGGAACGCCAATGACCCCGCACTCAGCGACAGCCGGGTGCTCCAGCAGCACCGATTCAACCTCTGGTCCGGCAACGTTGTATCCCGAGGTAACGATGATGTCATCCACCCGCGCGTGGAAGTAGTAGTAGCCATCCGAATCGGTGTGATAGGTGTCGCCCGTGATGTTCCAGCCGCCTTTTACGTAGTCGGTTTGACGCTTGTCGGCCAGATAGCGGCAGCCGGTTGGCCCCTTGAGAGCCAACCAGCCCTCCTTGCCGGTCGGGACGGGGTTCATGTCCTTATCGACCAGCATCGCCCGGTAGCCAGGCAGCGGCTTGCCGAGCGCGCCAACGCGGTAATTGTCCGGGTCGGATGCAATGTAGATGTGGATGACCTCGGTGCCGCCAACACCATCGTGAATCTGGATGCCGGTGGCAGCGCGCCACTGATCACGAGTGGGCACCGGAAGTGCTTCGCCAGCGGAAAGGCACTTCTTGAGTGAACTCAGATCATGCTGTTTGACCAGTGGAATCATTTGCCGATAGCCGGTTGGCGAAGTGACGCATAGCGTGGCGTGGTACTTCTCCATGGCGGCGATCAGCGCGTCAGGCGGCAGCTTGGGTAAAAGTACGGTGCTGGCACGGGCGTGCATCGGAAAGCAAAGGAGTCCACCCAGTCCAAAGGTGAACGCCAGCGGTGGCGTGCCAATGAAGACGTCATCACGGCTGGGTTTCAGGCAGTGGCGTGGAACCACCTCGCACATGGCGAGGATGTCCCGATGCGTGTGAATACAGCCCTTGGGTACACCGGTGGTGCCGGACGTGAAAGCAACGAGGGCTGGATCTTCGGCAGCGGTGTCGACGGCTTCGAACTGGTCTGATTTGCCAGACAGACGCCGTCTGAACTCCTCGTTGTCGTAGAGCTGCACATGTTTCAATTCCGGGCAATCCGACCTGGCCAGGTCCAGTTCTACAAGCAGCGACGCCTCACAAAACGCGTGACTGATATTTCCCAGATGCACAATCTGTTTGAGTTCTTTCGCGCGGAGCAAGGGCATCGTGCCCACAGCAACTGCGCCCGCCTTCCAGATGGCCAACCAGCCCGCTGCCAGCCACGGAGAATTCATGCCGCGCAGCAGCACGCGGTTGCCGGTCTGCACGCCAAGATCTTCTGTCAGCAGGCGTGCCAGTCGATTGACCTGCTGCTGCAACTCCCGATAGGTCCAGCGAAGCTCATTGCTGATGATGGCAACGCGCTCACCGTCTCCCTCAGCAACCGCGCGATCCAGCAGCCACGCAGTGGCATTCATACGCTGCGGAAATTGCAGCTCGGGCGTCGCGAAAATGAACTCCGGCCACTGCTCGGGCGGTGGCATGCTGTCAAGAATGAAGCGATCAATATGGGCACTTGTGGTCATGGTGTTCCCTCTGAAATACGTTCAACCATAATATAGGCCTAAATAGTTTACACCATGGTATACTTTTTTATCGGCGATCCAGGCAACACGAACAACCGAGGAGCAAGGAATGAAAGTCAACAAGATCGATCACATTTGCATCGCTGTGCGCAACCTCGACGAAGCACGGAGAATCTGGGAGCCGATGCTGGGCAAGACGGCGCCCGACGATGCCTACGTCGATGAACCCGAGGAAATCCGCGTCGCACGCTACTGGCTTGGTGGCGTCGGTTTTGAGCTGATGGAATCGACGACGCCGGACGGTGATGTTGCCAAGTTCATTGAGAAGCGCGGCGAAGGCGTGATGCTGATCAGCTTCAACGTCAACAACACAGCGAAAGCGGTTGAAGAGATTCAGGCTTTGGGCTACCCGATGATCGGTGGCCTGCGCGCGTTTCGGGACTGTGAGTTCGCCTTCGTGCACCCCAAGAAGATGAACGGTGTGCTGCTGGAGGTGATCGACTACAAGTGGCGCGAACTCGACGCCGCCAACGAATAGGCGCTGCCATGGCCACGGCGACAAAGATCCGGAAGCGCATCACCATCCATGCCAGCAAGTGCATTGGCTGCAGGGCCTGCGAGCTCGCTTGTGCGGCATTCCACGCCAAGCCGCGCTACAGCAGCATCAACCCGACACGCTCGCGCATTCAGATCATCAAGGACCCGCTGAAGGATATCTACCTGCCGGTCTATGCGGGCGAATACACGGCGGCTGAATGTACCAGCAGGAACAAGTACATCCTGGATGGCAAGGAATACAGCAATTGCGACTTTTGCCGGGCCTCCTGCCCATCGCGCGACCTGTTCAAGGAACCCGACTCTGGTCTGGCGCTGAAGTGCGACATGTGCGAAGACACACCACCACTGAAGGTTCCGAAGTGCGTCGAGTGGTGTCCCAACGGAACGCTGATCTATGAAGAGATCGAGGAGGATGTTCAGGAGCAACAACTGCAGTTGGGCGAGGTCGAGATCGGTGTCGAGTCAATGATCGCCAAACACGGTCTGCAGATGGTTCTGGAAACAGTCGCCAAGCTCGGCAAACGCTAGGGCTGGATGCAGCTGATTGAGCCGGCAAGAAAGTAGGGGCAAGAATACCAATGAAGTACGCAGAAACCGGATTCAACCTCGAGATTAACCTCAGCACCGGGATCATCGAGCGCAAAGCCACTGATGAAAAGTTGACGGAGCTCTATCTCGGTGGACAGGGGACCGCCGCAAAAATTCTCTGGGATCGGGTGCCGCCCGAGGTTGACGCCTTCTCACCTGCCAACCTGCTGATCTTCAGCACCGGACTGCTCGATGGCACGCCGGTCGTCGGTGCCAACCGCACCATGGTGAACACCATTTCACCCCAGACAGACCGCTATTCCCATTCGATATTTGGTGGTTTTTTCGGCCCCGAGCTCAAACAAGCCGGCTACGACAAGATCATCTTTGAGGGCAAGGCGACCAGTCTGGTCTACCTGTACATCAACAACGACAAAGTCGAAATTCGCGACGCCGCCCATCTCCAGGGCAAAGGCGCTTCGGAAACCGCGGAGATCATTCAAGCCGAGTTGAAGGACACACGAATCCAGGTGGCGGCCATCGGTCTCGCAGGTGAACACCGGGTCTTCATGGCTTCCATTGAGCACGCCAATTCCAGCGCGTCACGCGGGGTTGGCATGATCATGGGCGACAAGCGACTCAAGGCCATAGCGGTTCGGGGAACCAAGGACACCTACGTCGCCAAGCCGGCCGAGCTGTTTCAAATATGCAACCGCATGGTGCAGGAAATTTACGACAACCCGGACGCCGGCGACACCATGGCGCATGGCGAGGGGGACGAATTTCACGTCAACAATTTCGCCTGGGGCAATGCGCGTGGACGACGCAGGGATTTCTGGAGCAAGGAGCGCGAAGAAGCCTGGCTCGCTCTGGAGGAAAAACTTCGGGTGCGCTGGACCGGTTGTTACAACTGCCCCAAAGATTGCCATCAGGCCATCAAGTACCCAGGCCGACGCCCCTATTTCCAGAAGTGCTACAGCAAGCTGACCTATGCGATGGCGGCCATCGAAGATCTCGACTTCGATTACGACATCATCGGACTGACGCAGGAGTACGGCCTGGATGCCTACTCCACCCCGCAAGTCATGGCCTTTGCCATCGAGCTATATGAAGCAGGCATTCTGACCAACCAGGACTTGCCGGACTTTCCGCCCTCCGGCGCGGAGCGCTTCTTCTACCTTCTGGAAATAATCGTTCGCCGCGAAGGAATCGGCGACGCGCTCGCCAATGGTGTCTATCTCGCCGCGCGCCAGATCGGCAAGGGGGCAGAAGCCTTTGACCACAACACCATGAAGAAGTTTGAGCAGGTGCCAATCAAACTTTCGATGATCAACTATCCCTATTTCCTGATGTACGCCACCGGGGAAAAGATGGCCATCAACCAGATTGAAGGCTCCTTTCCGCAGACCCCGATTGCGGACAAGGCGGAGCGTGAGGCCTATGTCAAGGGCTGGGTCGCAGCGCCGGAACGGTTCAAGAAGTGGCTGATGGAATGGGAGCCGCGCACCCACCCCAGCATCGAAGCCTCGGTTCATATCTGCGACTGGAATGAGACCATGCATTACGTGGACGACGCCATCGGCACCTGTGCCTTCCTGTCCTCGTTCCGAGGTCAGTTTGGCGGTCGACCGCCCTATCACATCCACAACCTTCCGGAACTGATAACGCTCGCTACCGGCAAGACGCTTGACTCGGACGGGCTGTGGAAAGTCGCCGCCCGCAATCGCAATCTCATCCGGGCCATCAATGTTCGCAGGGGTTTGAGGCGCGCCGACGAGGCGCCACCAGCCGACCATTGGAAGCACCGCGACGCCGAAGTCGAAAAGCAGCTGCTCGACGCTTACTACGAGTTCAAGGGCTGGAACGATGACGGCATTCCGACGGCCGAGACACTGGACAAGTTTGAACTGTCCTACGTCAAGGACGACCTGATTGAGCGCGGCATTCTGGCGAAGGCATAAGTGAGTCATGACAAAGATTCTTCGAGCAACCACCAAGAAGCCAAACCCTGGCGCAGCGTCGGCTGTTGTTGCCAGTAAAGATGACCACACGCCCCTGCGGATGTGGGTGCGTCTGGTGGCTTGTTACCACTTGATGGAGATCCGTTTACGCACGGAGTTGCGTAACGGTTTCGACACCACCCTGCCACGCTTTGACCTCATGTCTCAGCTCTACCGTTATCCCGAAGGTCTGAAGATGAGGGATCTGTCGAGACTTTTGATGGTGACCGGCGGCAATATTACGGCGCTGACAGACCGCCTGATTGAGGAAGACCTGGTTCAACGGCGTGATGACCCGACAGATCGTCGTGCTTACGCCATCAGTTTGACACCCAAGGGAAAGAAACAGTTCCAGAAAATGGCCGTGCAGCACGAGCGATGGGTTAGCTCGCTGCTCGGTGATTTCGATCCATCAGAACTCCAGCAACTTAGCAGCCTGCTGGCCCGGTTGAAGCGGGACATCAGCAGCCGGTCAAAGACAAACTGAATATTGAAGGAATACCATGCGTATTGCAGTTCTTGGCGGTGGCCCCGCAGGTCTCTACTTCTCTCTGCTGATGAAGCAGGCCAATCCGGAGTGTGACATCACCACCTTCGACCGCAATGCGGCCGACAACACCTTTGGCTGGGGTATTGTTTTCTCCGACAAGACCATGGACGGTTTCCGCGAAGCTGACGAGAAGGTGGTCAATGAAATCGAAGCCAACTTCCGCCATTGGGATGATGTTGATGTGTTCTTCAAGGACCGCAAGATCACTTCCAGCGGCCACGGCTTCTGCGGTATCGCGCGACTCAAGCTGCAGGAAATATTCCAGAAGCGCTGCGCCGAGCTCGGCGTCAAGATGGTCTGGGAGACAGAAATCACCGATCCCGACGAGTACGCCCGCAATTACGACCTCGTGGTCGCTGCCGACGGCGTTGCTTCAACGACGCGCAGCAAGCATGAGGCGCACTTCAATCCGCGCATCGACGTGCGGACCAACCGCTTTATCTGGCTGGGCACCAGGAAGAAAATCGACACTGCTTTCACCTTCGCCTTCAAGGAGACCGAATGGGGTTGGTTCAACCTGCATGCCTACCGCTTCAACGACGAAATGTCGACCTTCATCATCGAGACGCCGGAGCCGACCTGGTACCGCGCTGGCCTGGACAAGAAGGAGCCGGCCGAAGCGATTGCCTTCTGCGAAAACCTCTTTGCCGATCTGCTCGACGGCAACAGCCTGATTTCCAACGCGCGCCACCTGCGCGGTTCCGCTGTCTGGATGAAGTTCAACCGCGTACTTTGTGAGCGTTGGTTCAAGGACAACATCGTTCTCATTGGCGACGCCGCCCATACCGCCCACTTCTCGATCGGCTCAGGCACCAAGCTGGCAATGGAAGATGGCATCGCGCTCACCAAAGTACTTAACAGCAGCGAGGGTACGGTGCCCGAACGTCTGGCGCGCTACCAGGCCGAGCGCGAAACGGAAGCACTCAAGCTGCAAAGCGCTGCACGCAACCGCATGAGCTGGTTCGAAGACATCGAGCGTTACGTCTACATGGACCCGGAGCAACTGGCCTTCGCCGTGCTCACAGGCAGTCAGCGCGTCGGTCATGCGAATCAGAAGCTGCGTGACGCCGGCTATGTCGAAAGCGTCGATCGCTGGTTCCAGCAGCAGGCCGGCGTGCCCTCAGACCCGGCCAAGCCACCGGTGCCGCCCATGTTCACGCCCTTCAAGCTGCGCAACATGACGCTCGGCAACCGCGTGGTGGTCTCACCCATGTGCACCTACTCGGCGACCGATGGCGTGCCCGGTGACTTCCATTTCCAGCATTACACGGCGCGCGGTCTGGGTGGTGCAGCGCTGGTCATGACCGAGATGACGGTGCCCTCGGAAGGCGGCCGCATCACCCCCGGCTGCACGGGCATCTGGAACGATACCCAACAGGCTGGCTGGAAACGCATCGTCGACTTTGTGCATGCCAACAGCAGCGCCAAGTTGGGCTTGCAGATTGGTCATGCCGGCCGCAAGGGTTCCACCCGGCTGGCCTGGGACGGCATTGACCAGCCTCTCGACAGTGGCAACTGGCCCTTGATCGCCCCCTCTCCCCTGCCCTACATCCAGGGTGTGTCGCAAACGCCGCGCCAGATGACCCGCACCGACATGGACCAGGTGAAGGCCGACTTCATCGCCGCCACCCGACGCGCCGACGCAGCGGGCTTTGACCTGGTCGAGTTCCACGCCGCGCACGGCTACCTGATCTCATCCTTTATTTCACCGCTGACCAATCAGCGCGGCGACGAGTACGGTGGCTCTCTGGAGAACCGTTGCAGATTTCCGCTGGAAGTGTTCAACGCGATGCGTGCGGTCTGGCCAGCAGAGAAGCCGATGTCGGTGCGCATTTCAGCGCATGACTGGGCGGCGGGCGGCATCACGCCGGCTGACGCCACCGAGGTGGCCAAATTGTTCCAGGACGCGGGCGCTGACATCATTCACGTCTCCTCGGGCCAGGTCGTCAAGGAAGAGCGACCGGTCTATGGCCGCATGTTCCAGGTGCCATTTTCAGAACGCATTCGCAACGAGTTGCATGTACCAACGATTGCCGTGGGCAACATCTTCGAGGCCGACCACGTCAACACGATTGTTGCCGCTGGCCGCGCCGACCTGTGCGCACTGGCACGTCCGCATCTGGCAGATCCGGCCTGGACGCTGCATGCGGCTGCTGAGCAAGGCTATGCCGGCGTCTCCTGGCCGAAGCAGTACATCGGCGGCAAGGTGCAACTTGAACGCAATCTGGAACGCGCGGCTCAGCTGGCGCTAAATGCCTGATGGGGCTGGCGCGTCACGCACTTGTCACAGGTGGCAGTCGCGGTATTGGCGCGGCCATCGCCTCGGCGCTGGTCGCTGCCGGACACCGTGTGACGATCACCGGGCGCGATGCCAAACGGTTGGCGAGTCTGGCCGGGGCGCTTGGCGAACACTGCCACGCGCTGAGCATGGAGGTCACCAATCGCGCATCGGTTGACGTGGCGCTGGCACTGGCGCGCCAGCGTTTCGGCGCCGTCGAAATTCTGGTCAACAATGCCGGCCAGGCTGGCAGTGCGCCGTTCATGAAGACCGACGCGGCTCTCTTGCAGGACATGCTGGCTGTCAACCTCGGCGGTGTTTTCAACTGCACACAGTCCGTATTGCCTGACATGCTGGCCGCCCATTGGGGCCGCATCGTGAACGTGGCGTCAACCGCCGGGTTGCGCGGCTACGCCTACGTCAGCGCCTACAGTGCCGCCAAGCATGGTGTGATTGGCCTGACGCGCTCGCTGGCCCTGGAGTTGGCTGGCAAAGGCGTCACCGTCAATGCCGTTTGCCCCGGTTACACCGAAACGGATATTGTGAAAGAAGCCATTGCCATCATCATGGCCAAAACGGCTCGCACTGAAGCCCAAGCGCGTGCCGAGCTTGCCAAGTCCAATCCTCAGGGGCGGCTCGTGCAAGCTGAAGAAGTGGCCAACGCTGTGCTTTGGCTGGCCAGTGAAGGCGCAACCAGCATCACCGGCCAGGCCATTGCCGTTGCCGGTGGCGAAGTAATGTAGTCAAGAACACAGAAGGAGACACCGTGTCAGAACTTTCACCGCAAGATAACAAGCGCCCCTTCCGGGACTACCCGGCACGCCACTTCAAGTGGTCGTGTCCCGGCGACGGCCGTGTCGCCACGATCACACTGAATCGACCTGACAAAAAAAATCCGTTGACCTTTGAGTCCTACGCGGAACTGCGCGACCTGTTCCGCAATCTGCAGTACGCCAGTGATGTGCGTGCCGTGGTGTTCACTGGTGAGGGCGGCAATTTTTGTTCGGGCGGTGACGTCTTCGAGATCATCGAGCCGCTGACGCGCATGAGCATGCCGCAGATGCTGGAATTCACGCGCATGACGGGTGACCTGGTGAAGGCCATGCGCCGCGCACCGCAGCCGATCATTGCCGCTATTGACGGCTTTTGTGCCGGTGCCGGCGCGATGGTAGCGCTGGCCTCCGACTTTCGTCTGGGCACGCCCAATGCCAAGACCGCTTTCCTGTTCACACGCGTTGGTCTGGCCGGCGCTGATATGGGCGCCTGTGGCTTGCTGCCGCGCATGATCGGGCAAGGACGCGCTAACGAATTGCTCATGACCGGTCGTGTCATGAGCGCCGAAGAAGGTGCCCAGTGGGGCTTCTTCAACAGCCTGCACAGTGCGGACGAGTTGCTGGTCAAGGCGAACCAGTTAGCGCGCAGCCTGGCCGACGGCCCCTGGTTTGCGCACACCGTCACCAAAACCATGATCAACCAGGAATGGGCAATGGGTATCGAGGAGATGATCGAG
The DNA here is from genome assembly GCA_903927295.1 of uncultured beta proteobacterium. Taxonomy (GTDB): domain Bacteria; phylum Pseudomonadota; class Gammaproteobacteria; order Burkholderiales; family Burkholderiaceae_C; genus Rhodoferax. Next base: position 108,809 of record CAIYMN010000272.1, read on the forward strand.
TCCGAAGCCCAGGCGCAAGCCATCTGCATGATGACGGGCGACTTCCGGCGCGCCTTTGAGGCTTTCGCCGCCAAGCAAAAGCCGGCTTTCATGGGCAACTGAAGAGGCACATCATGGACCGCTCTTTTCTCGATCTGCCTTTCTACGCACCACAACACCGGCAACTGTCGGACGCGCTGCTCGAGTGGACCGGGCAATGCCGACCGATTGACCACCACGACACCGACAACGCGTGCCGCCGCCTGGTGCGCGAGTTAGGCGCAGCCGGCTTTCTGCGCTACTGCGTCCCGGCGGAGTTTGGCGGCGCCCTGCCGGAACTCGATTCGCGCTCCTTGTGTCTGGCGCGCGAAGTACTGGCCTACCACGACGGTCTGGCCGACTTTGCCTTCGCCATGCAGGGTTTGGGCACTGGCGCCATCACGCTCGCAGGCTCCGCCGGGATGCGGCAGCACGTCTTGCCCAAGGTGGCCGCTGGCGAATGGATTGCCGCTTTCGCCCTGACCGAGCCGCTGGCCGGCTCCGACGTTGGCGCCATGTCTTGCAGCGCACGTCTGGAGGGCGACCACTACGTCGTCAATGGCGAGAAGACCTGGATTTCCAACGGCGGCATTGCCGACGTCTATACGCTTTTTGCGCGTACCGGCGAAGCACCTGGTACGCGCGGCATCACGGCCTTCGTCGTGACCCCGGACATGCCGGGCTTCGAAGTGGCCGAGCGACTGGAAGTGATGGCGCCGCATCCGCTGGCACGGCTCAAGTTCACCAACATGCAGGTGCCGCTCGCCAACCGGCTTGGCGCGCCGGGCGAAGGTTTCAAGGTGGCGATGCGCACGCTGGACATCTTTCGCTCGTCCGTGGCGGCAGCGGCGTTGGGCTTTGCGCGTCGCGCCCTGGATGAAGCGCTGTCCCATGTGCGCCAGCGCCCGATGTTCGGCCAGACGCTGGCCGACTTTCAGATCACTCAGTCCAAACTCGGCGAGATGGCCACCGACATCGACGCCGCCGCGCTGCTGGTGGCGCGTGCCGCCTGGCGACGCGACGTGCAAAGGCTGCCGACCACGCGCGAGGCTGCAATGGCCAAAATGACTGCCACGGAGAACGCCCAGCGTGTCATCGACGCCGCCGTGCAAATGCATGGCGGGCAGGGCGTGCGCATTGGCGTCAAGGTCGAGTCCCTATACCGCGAGATTCGCGCCCTGCGCATTTACGAGGGCGCCACCGAAGTGCAAAAACTGATCGTAGGCCGTGAACTGTTGAAGGAACCAACATGACACACAAGACACTTCAACCCGAAGGCTGGCTCGCCCCCCGGGGCTACGCCAACGGCATCGAAGCCAGCGGACGCCAACTCTACGTTGGCGGCCAGATTGGCTGGAACGCTCAATGCCAGTTCGAGACCGATGATCTGGTTACCCAGATCAGGCAGGCCCTGAGCAACTGCGTCGCCGTCGTGGCCGCTGGCGGCGGCCTGCCGGAGCACATCGTGCGCATGACCTGGTACCTCAGGGACAAAAAAGAGTACGTCGCCCGGCTGAAGGAAATCGGCTCCGTCTATCGCGATGTCATGGGGCGCCACTACCCGGCGATGAGCGCCGTTCAGGTCGCGGACCTGATTGAAGACCAAGCCAAGGTTGAGATCGAAGTCACGGCTGTGGTCCC
>CAIYMN010000273.1 GCA_903927295.1 uncultured beta proteobacterium
GCGTGGCGGTCAGCAGGATGACCTTGGCGTCGCAGCTCTTGATGTAGTCGGCAATGGCTTTGTAACGACGGCCTTCGCGGTTACGCAGGTTGTGACTTTCATCAATCAGCACCAAGCGGTAGCGCTTGAGGTCAGGCAGCTTCCTGGTGACTTGCGAGACCGGCAGCACCATACCGCGCAAGCCATATTCAGTCCGGTAACGCTCCCACATCGGCTCCAGATTTTTCGGACAGATGATCAGGGTCTCGTAACCCAAGTCGTCTTCAAACATGCGCGCCAGTGCCGTGGCCATGATGGTCTTGCCCAGACCCACGACATCGCCAATCATCACGCCACCACGGCGGTGCAAATGCCGTGCTGCGATTTTGACGGCGCTTTTCTGGAACTCAAACAACTCCTGCTCAAACCGTCCGGGTAGCCGGAACTGACTCAAGCCAGCACGCGCCTCGGTGCTGAGGTGGTAAGCCATGTTCAGGTAAATGTGGTGCGGTGGAATCGCCTCTTGCCGCGCCCAACTGGTCTCGATGATGGCGGCGAGATCAGCCGAAACATCGAGCGCCCAGCGCTCATTCCATCGGGCATCAAACCAGCTCGAAAGCTTCTCGGTGCCTTGATGGTCCAGCACGTCCACATTGAGTTCGCCCTGGCGCGACAAACCGGACAGGGTGAGGTTGCTGCTGCCAACGAAACCGGTAATGGGATTGTTCACATCATCACGGAACAGCAGATACAGCTTGGCATGCAGGGGATAAGGCAGAAAGAGTTTGACCACCACCTGACCAGCGCGTAATTGCGCAGCCAGGCTGCGAAGACCGGCTTCATCCTTGCCAGTGGGAATGCCGAGCGTGATCTGTTCACGGAGGTGCGCGGCAAACTGGGTCTTGAGGCGACTCGCGGTAGCGTTGTCGATCAGACCCGCTTCATCAGTCTGGCGATACAACTCCCGAATCTCTTCATGCGGCGGACGCTGCATGCCCACCAGTACACGGCACACTTGACCGAGTGCCGGGTCCCACGGAACGATCAAATCATCAATCGCCTGCCAACCGCGCAGGTTCAGGTAGCCAACACAGAAATCAGACCGCGTCGAGACCTGCATCGTGGCACGCAGCGTGCCCAGCAAGTCCTGCTCAATGTTGTCGAAGATGCGAGCCATTGTCTGGATGGAGTGGTTTTCCCTGTAACTCGCATTGTGCCTTCGTTACACGTTGCGAACCACCTGCCCCTCGCGCGCCGCCACCCCCGCGCGGACCAGGTCGGCAATCAGTTCGTCGACCCACTGCGCAAAATCGATCGTCGAAAAATGCTGCTGGTAGATTGCCAGAAAGTAAGGCGTGCTCTGTGCCCAGGCCAGGAAGTCGGCGACCGTGATGCTTTGAAGTTCCAGCAGCTTGAATTTCAGCAGAACCTTGACCGCGTGCCTGATGTGCTTGTCGGGCTTGGCCACAAAGCCGCGCAGGCGTTCGCGGGCGAAGGCAATGGCGGCTTCGACATCTGAAAAAATCGGACCGTGCCCCGGAATCACCACCTCGGGCCTGAGCGCTTCGATCAGGTCAATGGTTGCGCCTACCGCATCAAACGCCTCGATGCCTTCCAGTTCCGGAAACACCACACCAAAACCACGCTCCCACAGCGCGTCGGCTGACACCAGCAGGCGTGAGGCTGGATCGAACAGAATTACCGAGTGCGGATCATGACCGGGCGCGGCGTGTACCTGCCAATCAATGTCGCCGAGCCTGATCTCGGTTCCCGGTTGCAGCACCTCATTGAAATCAAACTGCGGACAGTTCTGACCGGTGGGCGCGTAGGTGAGCGCATGCGGGTCCCAGACGCGTACATGCTCGGCCAGACCCGGTGGAATCAGCGTCTTCAGATCCGGGTACCGCGCCTGAAGTGCGGCATTGCCACCGCAGTGGTCGCTGTGCAGATGGGTGTTGACCAGTACATTGAGCGCTCGGCCACCCAGGGCTGTTTCTACCAGGGCCACGGTCTGCGGCGCGTGCGTGACGTAGCCGCTGTCGATCAGCGCCGTGCTGCCATGCCCCTCAATCAGGATGTTGTTGGAGGAAAGCCAGCCGCGCTGGAAAACCGTAATGCCTGCCGGGAGCATGGGGTGCAGCGCTGCGACGTTGTGGCTCAGTACTGGTAAACGCCGCGTCCGCTCTTGCGACCCAGGCGACCCGCGGCCACCATTTCCTTGAGCAGTGGGCAGGGCCGGTACTTGCTGTCGCCAAACTCGCTCAGGTAAACCTCCATCACGGCCAGGCAGACGTCCAGCCCCACCATGTCGGCCAGGGCCAGCGGACCGATGGGCTGGTTGCAGCCGAGCTTCATGCCGGCATCAATGTCCTGCGCCGTGGCCAGGCCTTCGGACAGCACGAAAAAGGCTTCGTTGATCATGGGTACCAGAATCCGGTTCACCACAAAACCCGGCGCGTTACGCACCGTGATCGGCGA
>CAIYMN010000274.1 GCA_903927295.1 uncultured beta proteobacterium
CGCCTAACTTTTCCAAACATTTCCATGGTGATCACCTTTGTTGCTCCTGCCCAAAAAGTAGGCAGAGCTAGTAAAACACCTGGGTCAGTTTTGAATCGGCATAACCTCCAAAAGTGGGTCAGTTTTCAGTCGGCATCAACACCGCTGTTGGACAAAGAGTTCTCCAGGCCCCTCACATTGAAGCTGATCTGCCAGTCTTTACGGAGCCTCAAAGGCAAGAAGCTCGCAGATGGATTCGCCGGCATCGCGTCGGGTCAGAAAGGCATGACCTTCGTCCTTGAATCCTTCGTAAACCAGATCGGTAAGCCCATCGAGGACAAGTTTGGCCTGAGGCAAAAAGGCTGTTGGCTACTGCTGAAAGGAGGATCCCACATCGCGGACCCGAAGAGCGCGGGTTTCGCACCGTGCATGGCTTCAACCCTCCGCGGTTACGTTCGACCGTCCGAGGCGGATAGGATCATTGCAGCAAACTACCCAGTTTTTTCTCCAGTCAAACGACGGAGTATTCTCGAGACGCTGAGAACCAATGGCCTTCTTGAGGAAGACGCCATCTGGTACACGTCCAAGTCAGGAGTCAAGTCACGAGTTGTCTTCCGACTTCCCTATCAGCGATTCAGCGACCACCTCATCGCACGGCACCTGTTGATGGTCTATCTTGACGTCTCGTCGGTCAACGCAATCAAGCAAAGCTTTTCGCCAGGTTCACCGCTCGCGAGCATTTTCAGGATGGCAACTCGCTATCAACGTGAATACGCCGAGCCAGGTTGGGTACAAGCGCTGATCACCGAATTCCCTGAGCGGATAGGGCCTCGGCTACCAGCCAAAGATCGTGAGCTGTTCTTCGTATTGCCGCGCCGGGCTCAAAACTTGGCGGCCTACTTCGGACCATTCATCGATGGGTTATTTTGGAGAAATCCGGCAGCTTTCACAGTAGGTACAAACCTGATAATCAATCAGTACCTTAACTCTCGTTCCCAGAGATGGGAACAGGTCATAGACGCCTTGGCTGCTGTTTCAACAAAGCCAAAGCATCCCTACCACGCTCGACGCCTCTATGATTTCTTGGCTCGTTATGCGATGGCGGATCGCGATCTTACGTGGTCGGAGTACCTGCGTCGAAAGTATGCATCCCCAACTATTCATAGGCTCCTTACTTGGGTAGGCAAGCTCAGTTCCGCAATCATCACGGAGCCATCAGCGAAAGAGCTCGTTGTATTACTGTCTCTCGTCCTTACGACGGTTGTTCGCAATGACCGCGATCTTGCGACGAAGGCACTTGTGCTCATCGGAGAGAAGTTTCCTGCAGTGCTATTCGCACACGTTGTGATAGGCCTCGATTTCAACGATCCCTATCTGTCAGAACGACTGTTGGCTGCGGCATACGGAGTGGCCTTGTCCTTGGTGGATTCGGATACGGCTCCGACGTTTCGCCCAGTGCTTGGCACATTCGCTGGGACTCTCTACAAGGAAATGTTTGGCCCCGGCGCGCGCCATGCGACGCACCACACGCTCAAACGTGACTATGCGCTTGGCATCATCAAGATCGCCCAAAGCGCGCGCTGTGTGAATCTCCCCAAGACGGCAGGCTCCAACCTTGCTTCGCCATTCCCGCAGACCTCATCAACGTTCACAAGTGATGGCACGCCCGACGCAGCAGTGACTGACGCCATTGGGCACGCTATTCAGATGGATTTTGGCAACTACACAATGGGCCGCTTGATTCCAGACCGAGCGAACTATGACGACAAGAATCCAGAGTATGTGAAAGTGCGAGCGAAGATCGAGCGCCGCATGTTCGATCTAGGCTATCGAAAAGAACGGTTTGATGCCCTTGAAGGCGACATCGGCCATATGTCTTCTCAATCACGCGACGCGAACAAGGTCGACCGCTACGGTAAGAAGTACTCATGGATCGCCTACTTCGAGATGTGGGGTGAACGGGAGGCAGCGGGGGTGCTGCCGGACTGGTGTATGGGCACGCGAACTTCAGATTGTGGTGTGGACCCGAGCTTTCCAAAGGCGCCGCCGGACTGGACTCCTCCGATTCCAGACCTATTTGGTGGCCTAGACGTCAGTACTGAAGCTTGGGTTGAAGGTGGATTCACTCCTGAATGGGAGCCCCTACTTGTCGTTCCAGAGATCAATGGGCAGCGAGGTGACTGGGTACTATTGGACGGGTTTGTTTGCGGCGCGAATGACGAACACGATCGAGAGCTTTTCGCTTTCTTGCGAGGATCCTTCGTTGATCAGCGAGAAGTGCAGAGTTTGCACGCCAAGTTTATGGCCGTCAATTATCCTGGCAATAGTGAGATTCCCGAAGGCGCAACGGAACACTACCTCTTTGCAGGGGAGGCAGGACGCAGTGCCAAATACGCAAAGCATCTGCTTCAACGAAATGGTCGATACCGTCGACAAATTGTGGAGGCATTTGATCGATACGTCACCATCAAAACAGGGAGCAAATCCCCTCCACCGGCAATCAAGGTCGCCGCAATGTCGTCCATCGATGGGGCAAAGGACGAAACATTTTTGGATTTCACGGTACAACCTCAGCGTTCGCGCCACATCCGAGGCGTCCGCCTGGAGCTTCCTTCCATTCACTTTGGCTGGGAGTCTCACCAATCCGATCAGAATGACTTTTCCGGGTTTAGCCTACCAGCGCCAAGTTTGATTCAACAACTCGGCCTGACCATCAAGAACCGCGAAGTCGATTTTTTTGATGAAACTGGAAGGTCCGGGACTCTTTATCGAACAGCTGGAGGTGGATGGAAGGGAAACCGACACAAACTTCTGTACATCCGAGCGGATCTCCTACGCAGTTACTTGACTGAAACGCGACAGGTCCTCGTTTGGTGCAATTGGGGCGAGCGCGACTGGTTGAAAAAAATGGAGGGCCACTCGATGATCGAGAATCCAGCCAGGCAACGAATATATCAAGCTCACCTTCATATTCACCGTTCGTTCTTTCAGTGGCCAGGTTGAGTACACACGGACAAGCACTTGCCGCACCAACTGCGTGAATGTTGGCTTTGCCGTGGCCCAGATATTGAGCTAGACACAGTGAGATCTCAAACAACGACGCGGGTTTCGCAGCATTTGAGAGTCCCAATGGTCGCGAAGAAATTGAAGGCTGCCAGTTGGACAAGGACCCAATGGTCAAAAATGCAATTCCCAAAAAATCCGTGGGCCAGAAATGGGCCAGAAATGGGCCAAATTTGGGCCAAAAAGCAAAATGCCCGCTGTTAGCGGGCATTTACTTACGGGCAGATCCCCGAATTTATTGGTTGCGCGAGCAGGATTTGAACCTGCGACCTTTGGGTTATGAGCCCAAAGAGCTAGCAGACTGCTCCCTCGCGCGGTATGCGTGTATTGTACCCGTTCAGGTGCTGGCGATCTGTTGTGCAGGCTGATCGTCATCGAA
>CAIYMN010000275.1 GCA_903927295.1 uncultured beta proteobacterium
GCAATGACAGCGTGAGCGGCAATGACAGCGTGAGCGGCAATGACAGCGTGAGCGGCAATGACAGCACGAGCGGCAACGACCGAAGGGATGCCGCCAGGCCCCCCGTCGTAGGCATCTACCGCCTCGTCATGAAAGCCGGGTCCGACAACTACCGCGCCAGCAGCATCCAGGGCATCATGAAGCGCATCAAGGCCAAGGGTGTGGAGGTCATCGTTTATGAACCAGTGCTCAAAGAGCCCCACTTCTTCAACTCGCGTGTAGTCAACGATTTGCAACAGTTCATCAACGAAGCCGATGTGATCGTGGCCAACCGCATTACCGAGAGTCTGCAGGGCGTGGCCGACAAGGTTTACACCCGCGACCTGTTTGGCCAGGATTAGCGATCGGCGTTCCCAGTTTGATGCAATAGAATCATCGCATCACAACATCATTTAGACAAAATGCGTACAACCCTTGATATCGAAGACGACGTCCTGGCCACAGCCAAAGAAATCGCGCGCCACGAACATTCCAGTGCCGGGCTGGTTATTTCCCGGTTGGCACGGCTTGCGCTCACCACACGCTCAGGCCAACAAACCGCGCCTTCGGTGGCAGGCTTCAGGCCCTTACCGGCGCGGGGTGTGCTTGTCAGCAACGCGCAAGTCAACGCCTTGCGAGAGGCTGAAGGCGTCTAGTGGTTGCATTGCTTGACGTCAACGTGCTTATCGCCTTGCTTGATGCGGGCCACATGCACCACGCAAGCGCAACCCTGTGGCTAGGTGAGCACCTTGATAGCGGCTGGGCATCGTGCCCGCTCACGCAGAACGGATGTATCCGTATCCTCTCGCAAAGCGCCTACCCCAACCGTGCACCGGCCGCCGAGGTGGCCACCCGCCTGGCTGAGGCCACCACGCACCCGGCGCACCAATTTTGGCCAGACGCCGTTAGCCTGCTCGCACCGGACCTTATCAACTGGAGCAGTTTGCTTTCCGGGCGCCACATTACGGACGCCTATCTGTTGGCGCTGGCGGTAAAGAACAACGGGCTGTTTGTCACCCTGGACAAAGGGGTGCCCCTTGTGGCGGTGCAAGGCGCCCAAGCCGGGAATTTGGTCGTGCTGGGCAACCCATGAACGCTCTGCCGATCATGATATCATGATATCATTTACACCTCACGCCATTTCGGAAGACTTTTATGGCACAAGTCATCGTTCGCAACATTGAAGACGAGGTCAAGGCCGGGCTCAAAGAGCGTGCCAGCCTGCACGGCTGGAGCATGGAAGAAGAGGTTCGGCAGATATTGCGACAAGCCGTCAGCACTGCAACGCCTGCGCGCACCCAACTTGGTTCAAACATTGCTGCGCGCTTTGCTGGTGCGGGCCTGAGTGAACCCCTGGCTGAAATACATGGCCAAGCGATTGAACCCATGAGCCTGGGCACATGATCATTCTGGACACCAACGTTTTATCGGCATTGATGCAGCAGTTACCCGACCCCCAGGTGGTCGCCTGGCTTGACAAACAACCCGCAGAGTCGGTCTGGCTCACCAGCATTACCGTGTTTGAAGCCCGTTACGGTCTGGCCCTACTGAGCGTGGGCCAGCGCAAAACTTTGTTGCAACAACGCTTTGAAGAATTACTGAAGGACGATCTGCAAAGCCGCATCTTCCAGTTTGATACCCACGCCGCCACGCAAGCCGCCAATCTGGCAGCCAGCCGCAAAGGCCGCGGCCACCCGGTGGACATGCGCGACACCTTTATTGCCGGCATCGCACTGGCACGGCGTGCCACCCTGGCCACGCGCAATACGCGCCACTTTGATGACATATCGGTTCCGGTAATAAACCCTTGGGAAGCGTCCCCATCTTCTCGATAAAAGATATACTTTACCAGTACGTATATCTATCAAGGCAAATCATGCAAGTTTCAAAATGGGGTAACTCGCTGGCGGTGCGGTTTCCGGCCAATCTTGTGCAGGCACTAGACCTCAAAGAGGGTGAAGAAATCGATCTTCATCTCGTAGGCGACCGAGCGTTTGAAATTAGCAAGAAGCCCGGCACCAAAGAACTGCTCGAGCGCTTGCATCAATTTCGCGGTCGCCTGCCGGCTGATTTCCATTTTGATCGACTCCAGGCCAACCAAAGAGACGGCGCGGCGTGACCAAACCCTTTATCGACAGCAACGTCATCCTGTATCTTTTGTCGGGCGACGCCGGCAAAGCGGACCGAGCCCAAAGCCTGCTCCAGGCAGGCGGCGTGATCAGCGTACAAGTTCTCAATGAAGTTGCATCGGTCTGTAGAAAAAAGCTCAAAATGCCATGGGAAGAAGTCGATGCCGTGCTACAGGCCACCAAGGCCGCCTGCGACGTGGTGCCACTGACCCTGGCAACGCATGAAAAGGCGGTGGAACTCGCCAAGCGATTCCAACTGTCGCTTTTTGATGCCAACATCGTTGCCAGCGCACTCATGGCCAGCTCCGAAGTGCTGTTTTCCGAAGACATGCAAAGCGGCATGACGGTAGCAAGCTTGCAGATCCAGAATCCATTCAAATGAAGATAGCAATCGCAGGCTTAGGTTACAGCACCCGGGATCCATGGATTGCGGATCAAGTCCGCAATGACAACATGAGTGGCAATGCCAACCGCATTACCGAAAGCCTGCAGGGTGTGGCCGACAAGGTCTACACCCGCGACCTGTTTGGGCAGGATTAGCGCGAGACCTGGCCATGCCCAAACTATATGAATATTTCGGGTTGATCGTGATGTTCTACTCGAACGAACATGAGCCGGTTCATGTGCACGGCAAGTTTCAGGGGCGTGAGTCA
>CAIYMN010000276.1 GCA_903927295.1 uncultured beta proteobacterium
ATCAAGCAGTTTTTTGTGCCAAGTCCGCCCCGGTTGGCCGTGGACATTGAAGGCATTGAACTCAATCCGGCCTTGAAGGACCTGGTAGCGAAGGTGCGCTCCGATGACCCCACCATCGCCGGCATCCGGGTCGGGCAAAGCACGCCCGGTGTGGTGCGCCTGGTGCTGGACCTCAAGCAGCCCATCACGCCCCAGGTATTTGCGCTGACACCTGTGGCTGCGTACCAGCATCGGCTCGTGTTTGACCTCTATCCGACCCGGACAACCGACCCGCTGGAGGCGCTCATTGCCGAGCGGCTCAAAGAAAGTTCTGCCGCCCGACCGAACGCAGACCCGCTGGGAGAGTTGATCGCGCAGCAGAGCCAGAAGCCCGTCGCCAGGGCGTCGCAGCCGTCGCCTGAAGTGAAGGTGCAGCCGCAACCGGGCAGCACCACCGACCGCCTGATCATCATCGCCATCGACCCGGGTCATGGTGGCGAAGACCCCGGCGCCATCGGCCCCGGTGGCACGCGCGAGAAGGACGTGGTGCTGCGTCTGGCGCACCGTCTGCGCGAGCGCATCAATGCGAGTCCGATCAACGGCAACGCGATTCGTGCCTACCTGACGCGCGACGCCGACTTCTTCGTCCCGCTGCACGTTCGAGTGCAAAAGGCCAGACAGGTGCAGGCCGACCTGTTCGTGAGCATCCACGCCGACGCTTTCTTTACGCCACATCCCCAGGGCGCCAGTGTCTTTGCCCTCAGTCATGGCGGCGCTTCCAGCACTGCAGCACGCTGGATGGCGGAGCGCGAGAACAAGGCAGATCAGATCGGCGGCCTGAACGTCCGCAGCAAAGACCCCGAGGTCAAGCGTGCCTTGTTCGACATGAGCACCACGGCCCAGATCAACGACAGTCTGAAGCTGGGTGGCGCCCTGCTCGGCGAGATTGGCCGCGTTGGCAAGTTGCACAAACCCAAGGTCGAGCAGGCAGGCTTCGCCGTGCTCAAGGCCCCCGACATCCCCAGTGTGCTGGTGGAAGCCGCCTTCATCAGCAATCCGGACGAGGAAGCCAAACTCAATAGCGACGAGTTTCAGGAACAACTGGCCAGTGCGCTGATGCGCGGCATTGAAGCCTATTTCTCAAAGAACCCGCCGCTGGCCCGGAATCGTACCGTCAGCTAGGGCGGGCCGCGCTCAGGCCTTGCGCCGCGACTTCCAGGCACCCGCCATGATGATCAGGCCGGGAATCAGAATCAGTGCCCAGATGATCTTGTCCAGATGCGCTTTGACCAGCGGGAAGTTGCCAAAGAAGTAGCCCACCGTGATGATGCCACCGACCCAGAGCGCGCCACCACTGACATCAAACAAGGTGAAGCGACTGCGGGTCATCTTCGCCACACCAGCTACAAACGGTGCAAAGGTGCGCAGGAAAGGCATGAAACGCGCTGCGACGATAGTGATGCCGCCATAGCGTTCGTAGAAATCATGGGCCCGGTCGAACGCCGCCTTGTTGAAAAACCGCGAGTCTTCCCATTGGAAGACGCGCGGACCAAAGTAGCGGCCTATCGCGTAGTTCGACTGGTTTCCCATGAC
>CAIYMN010000277.1 GCA_903927295.1 uncultured beta proteobacterium
GGCCAACGAAGATTCACAGTTCTACACAGACACCGGGGTCTTTCGTTCGCCCAGGCCTTGATTTCGCAGCGTCTGCCCTTAATATCGTGGCCTGCGCGTCGCTGACTCAGGCCGCAGCTAAAGGAAATCATGAAACGCATTCTTCTCTTTGTCTTGACCAACGTACTGGTGGTGACGGTGCTCGGCGTCGTGGCCAGCTTGCTGGGCGTCAACCGCTACCTCACGGCCAATGGCATGAACCTGGGCTCGTTGCTTGGCTTTGCGCTGGTCATGGGCTTTGGCGGCGCCATCATTTCGCTTTTGATCAGCAAGCCGATGGCCAAATGGAGCTCCGGCGTGCGCGTCATCAACCAAGCGCAAAATGCCGACGAAGCCTGGATCGTCGAAACGGTGCGCAAACTCGCCGACAAGGCTGGCATCGGGATGCCGGAAGTCGGGATTTTTGACGGTGAGCCGAACGCCTTTGCCACTGGCGCTTTCAGGAATTCAGCGTTGGTGGCAGTCAGTACCGGCCTGCTCGTGGGCATGACGCGAGAGGAAATCGAAGCCGTCATTGGTCATGAGATTGCCCACGTGGCCAACGGCGACATGGTAACCATGACCCTGATTCAGGGCGTCATGAACACTTTCGTCGTGTTCCTGAGCCGCGTCATCGGCTATGCGGTGGACAGCTTTTTGCGCCGAAACAATGAACGTTCCAGCGGACCCGGCATCGGCTACATGATCACGACCCTGGTGCTTGACATCGTACTCGGCTTTGCCGCCTCCATGGTGGTAGCCTGGTTCTCGCGGCAACGGGAATTTCGCGCTGACGCAGGTTCAGCGCAGTTGCTGGGGCGGCGCCAACCCATGATCAACGCACTGGCGCGCCTGGGTGGCATGCAGAGCGCGGAACTGCCCAAGAGTGTGGCCGCTTTCGGTATTGCCGGTGGCATGGGCCAATTGTTTTCCACGCATCCGCCACTGGAAGAGCGCATCGCTGCGCTGCAGAACGCGACCGCTTGAGGCGGCACGACCAGCCCATGCTGCGGATCGTGCGTGTCTGACCGTTTTCTGTTCTGGGCACCGACCCTGATCTGGGCCACGACCTGGCACGTCATCCTGTATCAGTTGGGCGATGTGGCGGTACTGCATTCGGTGGCCCTGCGTTTTGGTCTGGCCAGCGTGATGCTGTTCCTGATTGCGCGCTGGCGTGGCGAGTCGCTGACGTTCAGTGGATCCCAACACGGCTGGCTGCTGCTCACCGGTGCCGTGCAATACGGCTTCAACTACATGGGTACTTACGAAGCCGAAAAGAATCTTCCGTCGGGCCTGATGGCTGTGCTGTTTTCACTCATGATTTTTACCAATGCGATCGGTGGTGCCCTGTGCTTTGGCCAATCGATCAGCCGACGCTTTGTGCTGTCGGGCGCGATTGGTGTGACGGGGATTGTGCTGATCTTCTGGCCAGCGATTGCTGCGGCCCGCGAAGGTGTCGGCGTACTCGGCGCAGTCGGTCTGGGATTGATGGCGGTGACCTTTGCTTCCATCGGCAATATGCTGACGCTGCGCCTCACACGTCGTGGTGCGCCGCTCATACCTTTGCTGGCCTGGAGCATGGGTTACGGCGCCCTCACGCTGGTGTTCATCGCAACACTCGGCGGTGTGGAGTTCCATCTCGACCCGCGCCCGAGCTACTGGATCTCACTTGTCTACCTGAGCGCACTGGGTTCGGTAGCGGCGTTTCTGCTTTACTTCAATCTGGCAAAACGGCAGGGGCCAGGACGCGCAGCGTTGACCGGCCTGGTCATTCCGCCGATGGCGCTGCTGATGTCAGCACTGTTTGAAGGTTGGCGACCAACGCTGGTATCTAGCGCTGGTATGGTGCTCTGTCTTGTCGGCCTCTGGGGTGCAACGCGTCCGGCGCAGTGAAATTCAGATCAGTGCGGTGAAATTCAGACCGGACCGGCATTTGTCGTCCCAGACGCCCAGTTTGTCATCCCGGCCGCCTCGCTTGTCATCCCGCACGTCCAGTTTGTCATCCCGGACTTGATCCGGGATCCAGTGCCACGCCACCACTGGATTGCGGATCAA
>CAIYMN010000278.1 GCA_903927295.1 uncultured beta proteobacterium
AGGTCGATGTAGTTAATGACGCGATTCCGGAGCTATATGAAGCGGTGAAGTTTGTCGCGGCACAGACCTCAGACAGCGTGGGCATCACGGACAGCTGGTATGTGCAAAGTGTGATCCATCTGGCTGATGCCGTCACGTTGGTCGGGCAGGCCTGACTTGGGTCACGCAAACGGTTCAAATCAACTACTGGTTCACCCAAGCAAAAGGCCTTCAAGAAGTGATTCTTGAAGGCCTTTGTACTGTTTCGTGGTCGGTGTGAAAGGATTCGAACCTTCGACCCCTTGCACCCCATGCAAGTGCGCTACCAGGCTGCGCCACACACCGATCTATGCTGCCAATTATAGTCGGTAGACGCCAGGGAACTCAGTGCGCCAGCGACAGCAGGCTGCGAATCTCGAACAGTTCGCGGCGCAGGTCCAGCAGGCGGTCTGAAAAACTGCTGCTCACGGTGCCGGTCGCGTCATGGTCTGAAGCATCGGATTCAAAATCCGTGGTTTCGATGGCCTCAACTCCATCAAGCAACACCTCGCCATTGCGTTTCTTCTCGCGCTCCAACTGCAGAATTTCCTGCATCTTGTTGCGCGCGCCGCTGATGGTGAAGCCTTGATCGTAGAGCAGGTCGCGAATGCGCCGGATCATCAATACCTCATGGTGCTGATAGTAGCGACGATTGCCGCGCCGCTTCATGGGCCGCAGTTGCGTGAATTCCTGCTCCCAATAACGTAGCACGTGCGGCTTGACGCCGCACAGGTCGCCGACCTCACCGATCGTGAAATAGCGCTTTGCAGGAATAGGGGGGAGAGCTTTCTCCATTTAAATCAATACGCTAGGAGAGAAAGCTTTGAGATTACTCTAGGTCAACCCGGAATGTAAAGTGGGAGTTGCCCCCTGCACACGAAATAAAAAAATATAGTTCGTGCCGATCAGGCCTTGCGTGTGAGGTCCTGAATCTGTTCCTTGAGCTTGTGGCTCGCATGGAAGGTGACTACCCGGCGTGCCTCAATGGGGATGGCTTCCCCGGTTCGCGGATTGCGCCCCGGTCGCGGGGCCTTGGTCCGGATCTGAAAATTGCCGAAACCTGAAATCTTCACGTCTTGGCCGTCGACCAGGTTTTCTGAAATCAAATCAAAAAACGCGTCAATCATGTCCTTGGACTCGCGCTTGTTCAGCCCGATTTGTTCAAAAAGCAGTTCTGCCAATTGCGCTTTGGTCAGGGCTGGCGTTTCCAGGGAGTCGACAGAAATTTCCATGCTTGCCTCGTTTGGTCTTGGGGTAGATGGTAAGGCCTCAGGCGCGTTGTCGCGCACCGAGTCGCTCCTTGAGTGCATTCAGCACGGCTTGCACGGTGACCTCAATCTGCTCGTCCGTCAGGGTTGTCTCTTCGCTGTTGAGCGTCAGGCGCACCGCCATGCTCTTTTCGGCGACAGAACCCTCTGAAGCCACTGCATCCTGGCTCGCTTTGGGCCGGTAGATGTCAAACAGGGCAGCGTCGCGCAGCAGCCCTGCCGTCGGCGCAGCCCAGACGGCACCGAGCAAGGCGTCGTGGCTCGTCGACTCAGGCAGCAACACCGCAATGTCGCGTTCCACCGCATGGAACTTGCTTACCGACTGGAAGGTGGGTACATCGCGTTCCAGAACAGCATCGAGTTCCAGTTCAAACATGACGGGCGCTTGCGCCAAATCGTAGGCCTGGCGCCACTTGGGGTGAAGTTCGCCAACAAAGCCGATGGACACGCCATCGAGCACAACGCTGGCACAGCGTCCCGGATGCATGGCCGGGTGCGCAGCAGGCGCAAATACCGGCTTGCGCGGCGCCAGCAAGGCCTCGACGTCGCCCTTGACATCAAAGAAGTCGACGCCCTGCTCTTTGCGCCCCCACTGCGGCGCGTCGGCGTTACCGCAAACCATGCCCGCAACCCGAAGCGGCTGGTGAAAGCCCTCGACGGTGGCGTCGGTGTTGCGCACGCTCGCGTCGCGCAGGAAGACGCGTCCCACTTCAAAAACCCGCACCCGCTGCGCCTTGCGATCGAGGTTGAATTTCAGGACCTGTAGCAGCGAGCCGAGCAAGGAAGTGCGCATCACGCTCATCTGGCTGGCAATCGGGTTGAGCAGTTTGATCGGGTTCGGATTGGCGCAGAGTTCGCTTTCCCAGCGTTCTTCAACAAAGCTGAAGTTGATGGTCTCCTGATAACCCATCGCTGCGAGCGTACGGCGCACTGCAAAGGGACTGCGCTGCGCTTCAGGTCGGATCTTTGCCGTGATGGGAGCCAGCGGTGGCGTCTGCGGCAACTGGTTGTAGCCAACCATGCGAATCACTTCTTCGATCAGATCTTCTTCAATCTGCAGATCGAAGCGGTACGACGGCGGCGTGACAGTAATCGTGCCTTCGCCTTCAGTCAGAGGCAACTGCAAACGCGAGAGCGCATCGACACACTGTGCCTGTGTCAGCGGCATGCCGATGACCTTGCTGGCGCGCGCAACGCGCAGGGTCACGCTAACGGGCGCGGGCATGTTCACCCGCAAATCATCCATTGGCCCACAAGTGGTGCTGGATGTTCCACAGATGTCCTGGATCAATTGCGTGATGCGCTCTATGTGCTGCACCGTCAGGTCTGGATCGACGCCACGCTCGAAGCGGTGGCCCGCATCGGTCGAAAAATTGAAGCGGCGCGAGCGCCCGGCAATTGCCTTGGGCCACCAGAAGGCCGCTTCAAGGTAGATGTGCTGCGTATCGTCGGAGACCGCCGTGGCATCACCACCCATGATGCCGGCAAGAGATTCGACCTGATGGTCATCAGCAATCACGCCCACCTTGTCGTCCACCGTGACGGTACTGCCATTCAGGAGTTTCAGTTGCTCGCCCGGTTTGCCCCAACGCACGTCGAGTGAACCGTGAATCTTGTCCAGATCAAAAACGTGTGACGGTCGGCCAAACTCGAACATGACGTAGTTGGATATGTCCACCAGCGCGGTCACACTGCGTTGACCGCAGCGGGCCAGACGGTCCACCATCCACTGCGGCGTGCTGGCTTTCGTATTGACGTGGCGAATGACCCGGCCGGAGAACCTTCCACACAAGTCAGGTGCGCTGACCCTGACCGGCAACTTGTCAGCACAGCCGATCTCCGTCGTGGCAAACACGGGTTGCTTCAAGGGAGAACCCGTCAGGGCCGCCACCTCACGTGCAACGCCAAAGACACTCAGGCAATGCGCCAGATTGGGCGTCAGCTTGAGCGTAAACAAGGTGTCGTCCAACGCGAGATGTTGACGAATGTCCTGCCCCAAAGGCGCGGCGCCGTCGAGTTCAAGCAGGCCTGAATGGTCGGTCGAGAGTTTCAGCTCACGCGCCGAACACAACATGCCCTGGCTCTCAACGCCACGCAGCTTGCCGACCTTGATCAGGAGCGCCTGGCCATCCTCACCGGCCGGCAGTTCTGCACCCACCAGCGCAACCGGGACCTTGATGCCGACCCGGGCATTGGGAGCACCGCACACGATGCTGAGCAAATCACCCTGCCCGATGTCGACTTTGCAGACGCGCAGACGGTCGGCGTTCGGATGCTGCACAGCGTCCTTGATCTCGCCCACCACAACTTTGTCAAACGGCGGTGCAACCGGCTTGAGGTCTTCCACTTCAAGTCCGGCCATCGTGAGGGTGTCGGCGAGTTGCTGTGTAGTCAGCGGCGGGTTACAGAATTCGCGCAACCAGGATTCAGGAAATTGCATGGTAATTCAGATGTTTCTTGTCATTGGAACTGGGACAGAAAGCGGATGTCACCGTCAAAAAACAAACGCAGATCGTTAACGCCGTAGCGCAGCATGGTGAGCCGGTCCGGCCCCATGCCAAAGGCAAAGCCAATGTATTTTTCCGGGTCCAGACCCATGTTGCGCACCACGTTCGGATGCACCTGCCCGGAGCCGGCCACTTCCAGCCAGCGCCCGGCCAAGGGACCACTCTGAAACTGGATGTCGATTTCGGCGCTGGGCTCGGTGAACGGAAAGAAACTCGGCCTGAAGCGCAGCACCAGATCATCGGACTCAAAGAAGGTTCGACAAAAATCAGTGAAGACGTATTTAAGGTCCTTGAAACTGACGTTTTCTCCAACCCACAGGCCTTCACACTGGTGAAACATGGGTGAATGCGTGGCGTCGCTGTCAACGCGGTAGGTCCGGCCCGGCGCAATGACGCGAATTTCGGGCATGGAACCGGCGGCGATGGCAGCCTGATGCTTCTTGACATGCTGCACGGCATAGCGAATCTGCATCGGGCTGGTATGCGTTCGCAGCAGGTTGGGCGCCGCGGCGGATCCACCTTCAACGTAAAACGTGTCGTGCATGGAACGCGCCGGATGATCTTCCGGCGTGTTCAGGGCGGTGAAATTGAACCAGTCGGTCTCGATCTCAGGGCCTTGTGCAACTGCAAAACCCATTGAACCAAAAATGGCCTCGATTCGCTCCAGGGTAAGTGAAACAGGGTGCAAACCACCCGCACCGCGCTGACGACCCGGAAGCGTCACATCAAGCGCTTCAGCCTGCAGCTGAGCCTGCAATTCGATTTCCGCCAACGCCTGACGGCGTGCATTCAGTGCGTCTTCTATCGCCTGTTTGGCCTGGTTGATGGCGGCGCCGCGGGACTTCTTCTCGTCCACCGGCAGGGCCGCCAGGCCCTTCATCAATTCAGTGACGCGACCGGTCTTTCCAAGAAACTGGGCCTTGGCATTCTCCAGATCGGCAGGCGTGCCGGCTCGCTCAAAGGCGGCTTTGGCAGCATCAACAACGACGTTCAACTCGTTCATAAATTCTCTTGAGGTCCTCTGCCATGGAAAAAGGGCTAGCGCCTTTTCAAGCTCTAGCCCTTGTCATTTGGTACATGGTCCGCCAAAGAACTACAGCGAACCGGTGCGAACTCAAGCGGCCAGCTTCGCCTTGACTTGTTCCACGATACCGGCGAATGCAGCCATGTCATGCACTGCGATATCGGACAGAACCTTGCGGTCAATCTCGATATTGGCTTTCTTCAGGCCATTGGCAAACTGACTGTAGGTCAAGCCGCATTGACGGGCTGCCGCGTTGATACGCGCAATCCAGAGCTGACGGAAAACACGCTTCTTGGTGCGACGATCCCGGTAGGCATATTGCCCGGCCTTCATCACCGCTTCTTTGGCGACCCGATAGACGTTGCCACGACGGCCACGAAAACCTTTTGCAAGGGCTAAAACTTTCTTATGGCGGGCGTGAGCCGTTACACCACGTTTGACGCGAGGCATGTGTGATCTCCGTTAAGCGAAAGGCATCATGGCTTTAACTGAAGCCACGTTGGTTTTATCGACCGCTGCCGAACCGCGCAACTGGCGCTTGGTCTTGGTGGTTTTTTTGGTCAGGATGTGGCGCTTAAACGCTTGACCCCGTTTGATCGATCCGCTGCCGCGAACCTGAAAGCGCTTTGCAGCACTTTTCTTGGTTTTCATCTTAGGCATTTGATTTCCTGTTACTTAAAATTGTGCTCTGTAGGTGCCTGGCATGTTGCTCGATTTGCCTGTTTATGTGCCATTCGACCGCCAG
>CAIYMN010000279.1 GCA_903927295.1 uncultured beta proteobacterium
CGTTCAAGAAATTGCGCGGTCACGCCGAACTGAAAACCCTGATAGACGGTCTTCGCCCTAACGCCCAACAACTCAAGAAGGCAGCATAATATTCATGACCACCGACTCAAACCTGCAACTGCGGTCGGGACATCGCCTGTTTTCCATGCGGGTCTGGGCTTTACCGCCGTCCCAATTCGGCGTAACCGTCTGTTCGAAAGAGGTTTGCCTCGATGCGATGGTCAGAACGCCACTCTTAAAGTAGGGGGCGAATGTGGCGTTCGCAGCATCGTACATCCAGCGAGCGACGTTGTCGGTGGCGCTGCCGCCCACATATTCAATATTGAAAGGGCCCTTCTTATCAGTCCGTTTGCCATTGGCATCGACCAGTCCCAAACCTTCCAGGATGGCTTCCGCACTGACCTGTCCATATTTGTAGTAATCAAACGTAGCGTAGTAGCTGACGGCATCGGTGCCGGAGATCAGGCGCGTATAGGCGATCACCGGGGTTTTCTGTTTTCTTGCTTCCTCCAGGGCTGTTGTCAGAGCAGCGCCATCCACTGAAGAGATAACAAGCGCTTTGACTCCCTTGGCGAGGAGATTTTCGATCTGGTTTACTTGGGTTGGAACGTCGTTGTTTGCGAACTGAACGACGCTATCGTAGCCCTTGGCCTTTAGCACCTCGGTCATCCGGTCGGATTCACGGATCCAGCGTTCATTGTCGCGCGTTGGCATAAGGATGCCGACGGTCTCGGCAATCGCAGCGTTGCTGATCGAAGCAAGTGTCCCTGCGATGGCAGCTGCAAAAAGAATTCTTCGTTTCATGGTCATAGCGAGTTGGCCCTTCAGTTTCATGGTCATAGTGAGTTCGTCCTTCGGTTTCATGGTCATAGTGAGTTCTTCCTTCAGTTTCGTGGTCATAGTTTGTTGTTCCTTTCATTAATGAGGCTAGCTACAGCGGTACTTCCCTTAGCATCCCGGATCCCTCCGGATACCCTCCCCTAGAAATTAGAAGACGTAGACGATGCCGACCTTGACACCGTTT
The DNA here is from genome assembly GCA_903927295.1 of uncultured beta proteobacterium. Taxonomy (GTDB): domain Bacteria; phylum Pseudomonadota; class Gammaproteobacteria; order Burkholderiales; family Burkholderiaceae_C; genus Rhodoferax. The sequence goes on from CAIYMN010000279.1 coordinate 1,025, forward strand.
TGTGCTGCACCCGCCTGGGCGCCGTCTGGCGCGCCATCAAGCGACAGCTTGCCATTGGCTTGATTCTCCAAGTGACCTACAACGCCGTAAACCGTCGCTACCCCAATGTTGTACTGTGCGCCAAGAGCAAGTTGCGTCGCCCCCTGATCTTTGATACCAGACTGCTCGAACTTATATGCGCCCAGTTTCAGGTTAAGTTTGTCTGTGGCCTAGTAGCCCACACCTGCAAACATGACGTTTGATTTTGTAGGCATGCCAGCTGCTGCATCTGGCGCACCAAAACCGTTGTAGCCTAAATAGACGGTGGCGGCAGTTCCCACTTTGGCTTTTGCCTGCAGCGCCGTCATGGTGCCAGTGCTGCCGTTCCAGCTTTGCGTGGTTTCTGTGCGTTTGCCATCCGCATTGGCACCGCTCTCGTAATAGGCCAAAACATCGGCAAGACCAATAGACGCCGTGCCCAGGACACCGTAACGGGATTTTGCAGTGGTGTTGTCAGCGACGCCACCAAAACTGTAGAACGCACTGCCTTTGAAACCACCGACCGCGGCGGAATCTAGCCGAACGGTTTTAGTCGTCGAGCCAAAACCTCGCCAAGAGGTCAATGAACCCAGCGAGAATCCCATGCTTTCCATGGGTTCATAGTTCCACGCAGTGTCATCGTAAGGCTTCAGCATTGTCCCGCCCCGAATCATGCCCGCTTTGCTTTCCAGGCCGACCAAGGCATAGCGATTGAATGCCAGTGTCGACGCATCATGGAGAGCTACACCACCTTCCAGATTAAAGATGGCCCGAACGCCGTCAACTGGGGCAGACTTACCATTCACCCCGATACGGCTTCCGTACATGCCGCCCTGTCCTATAGACAGAACGCTTCCTTGGCCAGCAGTTCCCTGATCCTGGTTGGTCATATGTCCGACATTTACGTCAACCACGCCCCACCATTTGTAGAAGGCAGTGGTGGGATCGTCGGCGGCGTGCACAGAACCTAGGCTGGCCAAAAGGGTTGCAGCGGCAGCCAAGCGAGTAATTTTCATAAAGACTCCATAAGTTAGAAATTTGCGTTCAGTGTCATGCGTCGGCATGAGGATGCCGACGGTCTCGGCAATCGCAGCGTTGCTGATCGAAGCACGTGTCCCTACGATGGCAGCTGCAAAAGGAATTCTTCGTTTCATGGTAATAGTGAGTTCGTCCTTCGGTTTCATGGTCATAGTTTGTTGTTCCTTTCCTTAATGAGGCTAGCCGGAATGGCGCGCCGAACTTCTTGCGTGGCCCTATGCGGCCCGCCGCTTGCTTAAGATGTCAAAGGCCACCGCCGCGAGCAACACGAGACCTTTCACGGTCTGCTGCCACTCGGTTCCAAGACCCAGGATCGACATGCCATTGTTGAGGACGCCGATGATGATGCCGCCGATGAGGACAGCGCCGACGGTTCCATAGCCCCCCTGCACTGCAGCACCACCAACGAAAGCTGCGGCAATGGCTTCCAACTCAAATCCGCTTCCGTTCGACGGACTGGCTAGATTTAGACGGGCAGTGAATACGACGCCGGCAAGGGCTGACAGAATTCCCATGTTTACGAAGAGGAAAAAATCGACCCATTTGGTCTGCACACCACTGAGAGCGGCCGCCTGACGGTTGCCGCCGAGCGCATAAATATGACGACCGAATGCGGTTCTCTGCGTGAGGACCGAATACCCAACCGCCAGCACGGCCACAACGATCAGGATGACAGGGACGCCTTTGTAGCTCGCCAGCGCCAGTCCCGTCGCGAGAATGGCCATCGCTATCAGAACCTGCTTGGAGGCAAACCAGAATAGCGGCTCTGGGGCGCGCCCGTGCTTAATGACTCCGCGCCTGCGGCGGACTGCGGTCACGACCACGGCCAGCGCGGCAAAAGCCGCAATAACCATGGCTACGGGGTCGATTGCGTATTCCCCCAGAAGGTTGGTGAGAAACCCGTTGCCCAGCGCGCGATAGCCCGGTGGAAAGGAACCAATGTTCTGAGTCTGCAACACGACGAGTGTGAGCCCCCTGAAAGTCAGCATCCCAGCCAGCGTCACAATGAAGGACGGCACACCGACAAAGGCCACGCAGAATCCCTGAAAAGCACCGATGGCTGCGCCGATCATCAAAGACAGCACGACCGCGAGTCCCCAGGGCAGCCCCCAACTCACGGCGAACACGCCAGAAAATGCCCCGACCAACCCGGCAATCGCACCGACAGAAAGATCAATGTGACCACCCAGGATCACCATCAACATGCCGATTGCGAGAATGAGCACATAGCCGTTCTGCACCATCAGATTCGAGATGTTGGCACTGCGCAGCGAGACACCGTTCGTGAGCAGCGCAAACAGGATGACCACAATAACTAGGGCGACAATCATTGCGTTGCGCCGGAGGTCAGAAACGATAACATCGCGGACACTTTTTTTGGCTACGGATACTGTCATGTTTGGCTTCCCTTGGTCATAAGTTGCATCACCCTCTCGACATCGGCATCGGCGGTCGGCATTTCACCAGCCACTCGGCCTTCGGCGAAAACGACTATCCGGTCGCACATGCCGAGCAGTTCCGGTAGCTCGGACGAGATCATGACCACGCCCTTTCCCTGCTCGGCGAGACGGTTCACGATTGCGTAGATTTCGTACTTTGCGCCGACATCGATGCCGCGTGTCGGCTCGTCAAGCAAGATGACGTCCGCGTCGGTGAACATCCATTTGCTGAGCATGACCTTCTGCTGGTTCCCCCCGCTCAGGGTGCTCACTTGTGCCGCAGCAGACTGCACCTTTATCGCCATTTCGCGGATGAAACCCTCGGCGACGGACCATTCACGCGTATCGTCGATGAGCCCACCGGAAACGAGGCGCTGGAGCGCCGCCAGAGAGACATTGAACTTGACGTCGGCACCCAGGATCAGGCCAAGCTGCTTGCGGTCCTCGGTGGCATAGGCGATGCCGCTGCGGATTGCGTCGCGGACGGAACGAACTGAGATCGGCAGCCCGGCCTTGTAGGCCCTGCCCGAGATATTCTGGCCATACGACTGCCCGAACAAGCTGAGGGCAAACTCGGTCCGGCCGGCACCCACCAGTCCGCAAAGGCCGACAACCTCGCCGTTCCGCACCGAAAGATTGACGGATTTCACGATCTTGCGTGAGGGATCATCGGGGTGGAACGCAGTCCAATCCTCTACCCGCAACAGCTCCTCGCCGATCATGGCGCATCGGCTCGGGAAGCGATGGCTCATGTCGCGCCCCACCATGCCCCGAATTATCCGGTCCTCAGTAATCTCCTGGCGCGGGAGGGTTTCGATGACCTGGCCGTCACGGATGACTGTGACCCGGTCTGCGATCCGCTCGATTTCATTGAGTTTGTGGCTGACGATGATGCTTGAGACACCATTCGTCTTCAGCTGCGAAATCAGGTCCAGAAGATGCGCAGAGTCTTCGTCGTTTAGCGCGGATGTCGGCTCGTCGAGAACGAGAATCCGGGCTTCCTTTGAAAGCGCCTTGGCGATTTCGACAAGCTGCTGCTTGCCGACCCCAAGCTGCCCCACCAGCACATCGGGTGCTTCATGCAGGCCCACCCGAGCGAGAAGTTTCGCGGCGGCAAGTTCGGTAGCCTTTTCATCGATCAGGCCACCTTTGATGTGTTCATGACCGAGGAAGATGTTGTCGGCGATGGAGAGGTTTTGGCAAAGCGCCAGTTCCTGGTGAATGACGGCGATGCCCGCCTTCTCACTGTCCCGCACGCTGCGGAATTCGGCCTCTTTTCCGTCGAGCACGATATGTCCGTCATAGCTACCCGCCGGATAGATGCCGCCCGCAAGCTTGATGATTGTGGACTTGCCCGCGCCGTTTTCACCGCAAAGGGCCAGAACCTCCCCATCACGCAGATCGAAAGACACGTCCCGCAGGGCAATGACCCCCGGAAATGACTTCCAGACGCTTCGATATTCCAGCAGGACCCGAGAGGCTTCCATCGACCCGCCTCAACCGCGCATGACACGCAGGCACAGATTGTGCCGTCGCATTCCAAAAAACGAAACGTAATGCCCAACTTGGCCTCTCCCCCCAACCACAGACTCAACCTCCGGCGCTGTGAGGCCATCGAAGGCCCACACCGCCCTCTTTGTTAGTAATCTTGTCAGCTTGTCAGCCCAATGCAAGTGGCTTTCCATTCTTGTGTCTTTCACGCTTATGTGTTTCTTGCTTTCAACATCGTTTCACGGGGCGGTTCAGGCGTCGGCCTGAACCGTTCCACACAACTGGCTTCGTCTTTTCTTGATCGCCAGGTTGAACTTGATGTAAACTGATCGTAAGTGTATATGCTCAACTGGTGATCTTACAAGTAAGGATAAACCCTTGGTTTTGAATTTCTTATTGTTATCTCGTAACTGGGGTCGGGGCGCTTAACGGATACTTGTTCCCGCGCCAAACCATTTTTTATAGCACTCCATCAATTTCTCCATGTACCCTCAAGAGTTCATCATCCCGCGCGCTGACTCGCTCCCCACAGAAGTGGCACGAAGACTTCGAGCATCAATTTCTTCGGGTGAAATTAAGCCCGGAGATCAACTTCCCACTGAGCAAGCACTTAGCAATGCTTATGGCGTCAGCCGCCCAGTAATTCGAGAAGCTTTGTCCCTTTTGAAGTCTGACGGCCTCGTGGTGTCACAACATGGGAAGGGGCAGTTCGTCAACCGGGATGGAGCCAGTTCATTTCGGATCGAACCTGACTTTGATGATCGAGAAAGTCTTGCACGGATGTTTGAGTTTTTACTCTCAGTTGAGGTTGCAGCTACAGAACTTGCCGCAGAAAGACGAACTCCTGAACAACTTGAGAGCATTCGAGAACGCCTCAAAGCGCTAGACCGTGCAGTCAAATTTTCTGAGTCAGGTGTTCAAGAGGACGTCGATTTTCATCGCGCCGTAATCCGTGCAAGTCACAACGAGTATTTCATAGCCTTTTCCGATTTTTTGGAAAGTCGCGTTCGACGGCTCATTCGTGTCGCACGAACGAATACTGCATCCCAAACGACGCAAATGGTGGCTCAAGTTCAAAAGGAGCATGAGGCGATCTTTAAGGCAATTGAAACGCAAAGTGTTTCTAATGCACGAAAAGCTGCCGGTGCCCATCTGCAAAACGCCGCCAAACGCCTTCGCGTCTATAAGGGCCTGTGACTTGGACTAGAGCAACAAGCGCTTAGAACAATCGCAAGTCGACGCACATCAGACCGTGGTCGATGTCAACTATCCTGACACTCCGGCCAAGGCAATTGGCGTCAACCAGGACCGATTGGAACGATAAGAAGTGGCTCCGGTTGTCTGAACAACTTTCCCCGATTTATAAGTGGACTGCGGGCGGGTTGCCAAAGATGCAGAGTTGTCCACGGCGGCGGTGGTCGCTTGCGACGAACCGACCGACGCGGTGGGCAACTCGGGGCGCACCAGAACTTGCATCTTATGCCGCCTCTTTCATTGTCGGTAAGTGGGCGTAGTAAAACTCATCAGGCGTGGCGTCTTCAAGGCTTGAATGCGGCCGCTTCGTATTGAAGCCGTCGATGTAATTTGCAATGTCCGAGCGTGCAGCGCTCACACTGTCGTAAGCCCTGAGGTAGACCCGCTCGTACTTGACGCTGCGCCAGAACCTTTCGACAAATACATTGTCACGCCAGGCACCCCTGCCGTCCATGCTGAGTTTGCAACCCTTGGCAAGGACAGCGTTGGTGAACTCTTCGGCTGTGAACTGGCTGCCTTGGTCGGTGTTGACGATGTCGGGTGTGCCGTATCGCATGAATGCCTGCTCAATGATTTCCCTGGCATGACACGCCTCCAGCGTGATGGCGAGCTTGTGCGCCAGCACCTTGCGACTGGCTACATCCACCACCGCCGTCAGGTATACAAAGCCTCGGGCCATAGGGATGTAGGTCGTATCGAGCGCCCAAACCTGGTTTGATTGGCTGATGGCGAGACGGCGCAGCAGGTAGGGATAAATCTTGTGTCCGGGATGGGCCTTGCTGGTTCCTGGTTGCGGGCACAGCGCCTCAACGCCCATGCGCTGCATGAGCGTGCTGATATGACGTCTGCCGACCTTGAAGCCCTGGCGCACCAACATGCGGCGCAACATGCGTGCACCCATGAAGGGGTGTTCCAGATGGAGCCCATCGATGCAGCGCATGAGCACCAAATCAGCCTGACTGACTGGACGTGGCAGGTAGTAGACCGAACTGCGACTCATGCCCAGCAGTTCGGCTTGGCGGGTGATGGGGAGTTGGTGGTCGCGGTCAATCATCGTCTTTCGCTCAGTAAACCCGCTTTGGTGAGCGCGCCTTCCAAAAAATCATTCTCCAGTGCCAACTGGCCTATCTTGGCGTGCAGTGGCGCCAGGTCAACCGGCTCAGGTGCAGCATTGCCGCCAAAGACCCCGGCAGCGCCTTCGAGCAGTTGGCGCTTCCACTCGGTGATTTGCGTCGGGTGCAATTCAAACTCTTTGCACAGCTCAGCCATTGTCTTGTCTTCACGTAGCGCGGCCAACGCCACTCGGGCTTTGAACGCTGGGTTGTGGGTACGGCGTGTGCGTCGTGCTGATTTCTTGACCATCTTTAACTCCTGTTCGCCAGTCCTTCGTCGGACCGGCATGAGGCCCGGAGTTTGCACTTATAGCGCTGTTCAGATTTGCGGGGCCACTTCTATACGGCACTCGACCTTTGCGTGGTCGGGTACATCAAGTAGACAATGTTTTCAGAGCGCTCTTATCGCTTACGCCATCGGATAGCAAGTTTCCATCGTCAAGCGGCATCCGCCTGTGCAATGCCGGGTAGCGTTCTGGATACTGGTGCTGCTGGCCGGATCAACTGTTTATCGCCGCGTCCCTTTCTATGGCCAGATTGCGCAGACTGTCAGGGATAACTTGTTTTTGATTTGATGAATTGACGAACCATACGCATACCGCGTGTGCGCGAGCGACCAAGCCGTGACTCCATATTGCATACTCCATTCGAAAACTTGTCCGGCCTACTTTTGAAATTCTAGCGGTGGCTATCACCTCATCCCCTAGACGGGTGGGATGCTTGGTTGACGACAATTACCTTGGCCGGTTGACGACAACTATGTTGGCCGGTTAGAGGCCTTTACCGGGCGGGTCCGGGAGGCGGGGCTACCGTCGGACCTTCGAACACCAATCGAAGGTAGGCGGCATGCCCGGCAAGAGAA
>CAIYMN010000280.1 GCA_903927295.1 uncultured beta proteobacterium
CGTTCAAGAAATTGCGCGGTCACGCCGAACTGAAAACCCTGATAGACGGTCTTCGCCCTAACGCCCAACAACTCAAGAAGGCAGCATAATATTCATGACCACCGACTCAAACCTGCAACTGCGGTCGGGACATCGCCTGTTGGTCGAATGGGCCAGCCTCAGAGGCCGCGTGCCTGGGCTGCTCAATGATATGTTTGTTGATGAAAAGGGCCGCTGCTATGTAGGCGGCTTCGGCCACTCAATAACCACTGAGGCTGACTTCGGGCCAACGCAGCTAATGCTCGTTGATGAAAAACGTGATGTTCACTCGCTTGATCGCGAGTTCAACTTTCCGAATGGCATCGTTTCTCTGAACGGCGAACTCCTCGTTGCGGAGACCTACGCCGGCCGCATTCGTGCTTTTGAGCTTCTTCCCGATGGCCAGATCGGACAAGGGCGTGTGTGGGCTCAGTTCGGTGACCCAATCGATTACTTCGACGTGGAGCGTGCGCATGCCACTGTTGCAATGGAGCCGGACGGCCTAGCGCTCGGAGACGATGGAACTGTCTGGGTCGCTGATGCGAAGGGCCGCGGCATCTCAAGGGTGCGCGAGGGCGGCGAGGTCCTGGATTTCGTCGAGACTGCGCCGCTGAGCGCCTATTCGGTCGCGATTGATCCCTTGAGCCGTCGGCTGTTTGCGGCCTGTGCTCCGGTCAACCGCACGGCCGACTACGCAAATTTGACGTCGAGTGTTTTGATGGTCACTGACTTGTAAGGCGTTAAACCCAATAGCGATTAGATCGAAGTCCAAAGGGAATCGGAGTGAACAGATGAAACAAGAACGAAGCGTAGTTGTTACCGGCGCAGGCACCGGAATCGGTCGGGCCATATTTGAACGGTTGATCACCGACGGATGGCGCGTGATTGGCATTGAAAAGGACCACCACCTTAGCGCCGAAGCGCGCGACTGGGCTGCTGATCGAGGCGAAGTCTTGACCGGTAGCGTGACGGAAATGAAGGTTCTAGAGACCGCAGCAGACCGGGCCGAGGCACTGGCACCGCTACTTGGTTGGGTCAATAATGCGGGTCTTGCGATACCGGGTACCTTGCATGACCCAAACCCCGATGAGGTTGCGACGCTGTTTTCGGTGAACCTAATGGGCCCGTTCTGGGGCAGTTCGGTTGCGGTGCGGCGGATGCTGGCGCGGCGGTCGGGTGGGGCGATCGTAAACATCTCGTCGATCCATTCCACCTCGGCCTTCCCAGGATGGGCAGCTTACGACACGGCCAAGGGTGGTGTCGATGCCTTGACCCGCTACATGGCAATCGAATACGGCCCGGCGGGAATACGGACCAATTCAATTGCGCCAGGCGCGATCCTGACTCCGCTGTTGCGGAAGATTGTCGCGGACTCGGCCGACCCCGATCAGTCTTACCGAGATTTTTCAAATCTGCACGCGCTTGAACGGCCAGGTGATCCGGCCGAGGTGGCCGCCGTGGCCGCCTTTCTGCTTTCCGAAGAAGCCAGCTTTGTCACAGGGCAAGTCTTAGCTGTCGACGGGGGAGCAACGGCTCGTTGCTTTCGCTTTCCTTCGGCCCCCGAGGTCGTAGCAGCGCGTGGCCCGATGTCAGGTGCCGATGTGTCGTCATGACCCGGCGAAATCCATTAAGGGCTTCATTGAGCGTGCGATCTAGGTGACTGGTCTCAATGCTTGCAGAACGGCACGGTCGCATCGTGTTCGAAGGTACACCGCGGAACTGAAAACTAACCAACAACTCATGAACGATTGGCTCGCAGTATGAATGTCTCTATTCCGAATGGATACCCCAACGCCCAACCCTTTGCCACAGCGACCTATCCTGGTCTGAAAGACAAAGTTGTTCTGAACACCGGTGCTGGCAGCGGCATTGGCCGAGCCATGGCCCATGCGTTTGCCCGTCATGGCGCTAAGTTGATGTTGCTCGACATTGATGCCACGGGTCTGGAGCAGACCAAGACTGAGTTGCTGGCAGCCTATCCTGGCGTGGACGTTGACTCGGTTCTGGCCTCAATTACCGACGATGTCGCCGTTGAGAACGCATGTGCGGATACTGAGGCGAGATTCGGTCGCATCGACATCCTACTCAATAACGCCGGTATTTCGATGAACAAGCCGTCGCTGAAGCTGACGCCTGCTGACTGGCGCCGTACGATTGACGTCGACCTCTCTGGCGTCTTTTACTGCTCGCAGGCGGCCGCCAAGCGGATGGACCATCAAGGTAGCGGTGTCATCCTTAGCACCGCTTCAATCTGGGGTCTGTCGACTTCGGCCAATCGGTTGGCGTATTGCGTGGCGAAGGCCGGTGTGGTGTCTTTGACCAAGTGTCTAGCGGCCGAGTGGGCACCCAAAAGGATACGCGCCAACGCGATCTGTCCGGGCTACACGCAAACGGCGCTGATGGAAGACCTGATGCGCCGACAGGTAATCAATGGCGCTGAGCTTTGCAGCAAGACCCCGATGAACCGACTTGGTCAGCCGGAGGAAATGGCAGAGATCGCGCTTTATCTGGCCTCTGACGCCGCTGCCTTCATAACAGGCCACGCAATGGTCGCGGATGGTGGCTGGCTGGCCAACGGCTATTGAGCCACCCCAAGAATTCATTTTTTCAGACAGGACCCAATCATGACCTTGCGAACCACTTTGACACCGGCATCCGAATGGGTGCAGCTATCGACTACAGACAAGGACTGGGCGCAGGCAGACCAGGCTCTGCTCGGCTCATTGCTGAGTCATATGCTCATTATTCGAGGATTCGAGGAGTGTGTACTTGAGCTGGCCGGTGAGGGCTTAGTGCACGGACCTGCGCACTCGAGCATAGGACAGGAAGGGGGCGCCGCCGGGTCCATTGTTGGACTGACTGCGGCCGACCAAGTCAATGGTTCACACCGTGGTCACCATCAATTTCTGAGTAAGGCGCTTGGCTATCTGGCGCCAAAGGGTTTGGATCCCAAGGCGCCTCTGTCGGTCGATGTTCAGAGCCTATTGCAGCGCACATTGGCCGAGATCCTTGGCCTGGATCAAGGCTTTTGTCACGGGCGTGGTGGCTCGATGCACTTGCAGTGGGTCGAGGCCGGCGCCCTTGGCACGAATGCAATTGTCGGCGGCGGGGTGCCGTTGGCCGCAGGCGCAGCCTTCGCGCACAAACATTCCGGTACGGATGCAGTGGCAGTCACCTATTTCGGCGACGGTGCTGTCAACATTGGGTCGGTTCTCGAAACCATGAACCTGGCTGCTGCCTGGAAGTTGCCATTATGTTTCTTTATCGAGAACAACGGCTACGCCGTCTCGACAAACATTGACGAGTCGACCGCAGAGACGCGTCTTTCTGCGCGTGGGCTTGCATTCAACATCGCAAGCTGGAAGGTCGACGGGATGGACCCTTTGGCGGTCCACCTTGCCATGCAGGAAGCTCTGGCGCATTTGCGGGCAGGCAAAGGACCGGCAATCGTCGAAGCCGATGTGTACCGTTACTTCCACCAGAACGGTCCGTTTCCAGGTAGTGCCTTTGGTTACCGCAGCAAAGAAGAGGAGCAACAGTGGCGTGCGCGTGACCCGATCAATCTGCTGGCTGCCAAAATGCAAGAGCGCAAATTAATCAGCGCCGACGAGGTCGCCGCACTGCGCGAACGTGTCGCGGCAGCAATGAAGTTGGCTTGTCAGCAACTGCTGCAGACCGAATCTTCCGGTACGCCTGGCAAGCGCAGCATTCGTCCTGAGCTGTGGCCCAGCCCGGACTTTCGTGACGTCGGATTGCGTGGTGATCTGAGCGAACTCCAAGGCATGCGCCCGGAAGAAGAGTCCTCGTTCAGCGGCAAGCTCGAGCCTCGCAAGTTTATTGACGTGGTGGCCGATGTCATGACACGGCGGATGGAAACCGACAGCAGCATCGTGGTGATGGGCGAGGACGTGCATCGGCTGAAGGGGGGCACGAACGGCGCCACCCGTGGTCTGCGTGACCGATTCCCTGAGCGCGTGCTGGGCACACCCATCAGTGAGAACGCATTTGCCGGCTTGGGTGGCGGCATGGCCATGGATGGCCGTTTCAAGCCGGTCATCGAATTCATGTATCCCGACTTCATGTGGGTCGCTGCCGACCAGGTGTTCAACCAGATCGGGAAGGCACGCCACATGTTTGGCGGTGGCTTCGAGATGCCACTGGTGCTGCGCACCAAGATCGCCAAGGGTACGGGTTACGGCTCGCAGCACTCGATGGACCCGGTGGGCATATTCGCCACAAGTCCAGGATGGCGCATCGCCGCGGCTTCGACGCCGTTCGATTACGTCGGCCTGATGAATTCTGCACTTGCGTGCAAGGATCCGGTGCTGGTCATCGAGCATGTCGACCTCTATAACAGCACGGGAGCTGCGCCGGTTGAAGACCTGGACTACATCATTCCGGTAGGTAAGGCGGCCGTGCGACGCAAAGGGCGGGAACTGACGGTTCTGACCTATCTCTCGATGGTCAATCACTCGATGGAGGCCGTTGATCAGACCGGCATCGACGCTGAGGTTATTGACCTGCGCTGGCTTGACCGCGCCAGCCTGGACTGGGACACCATCGCGACCAGTATCAAGAAGACCAACAATGTTCTTATCGTCGAACAGGGCGCGCGTGGCACGTCTTATGGCGCGTGGCTCGCGGACGAGATCCAGCGTCGTTATTTCGATTGGCTGGACCAGCCCGTGCAGCGTGTTACAGGCGCAGAGGCTTCGCCCAGCATCTCCAAGGTGCTGGAGCGCGCCGCTTGTGCCCGCACAGAAGAAGTTGTAGATGGCCTGCGGCAGGTCATGAGGGACAAGGGACTGACAAATGCAGGGAGCATCTGAAATGGCTACTTTGCTGCGTATGCCCGAGGTGGCTGCCAATTCGACCCATGCAACATTGGCCGCATGGACAAAGAAGGAGGGCGACAGTGTCAGTGTCGGCGATTGTCTTGCCGAGATTGAAACCGACAAAGCCACTGTCGAATTCAACGCGGAATCGTCCGGGATCATGGGGCGATTGCTGGTGGAAACGGGAAAGGAAATAGCGGTTGGCGCACCGATAGGCATTCTGCTGGCGGTGGGCGAGACGGGCGTCGATGTCGACGCCTTGCTATCAGCCGCTGCTGTGCGCCCCGCTGTCGCGGCATCCAGTGACAGCACGCCTGCCGGAAGCGTTGCTGTGCCCATAGCAGAGCTGGCGCCGCTGCCAGTCGGATCGAGTGCCGCAGCCGTTTCATCTCCCGGTCGAATATTTGCGAGCCCCTTAGCCCGGCGTCTGGCGACTCAGCGGGGCGTGAATCTGGCGAGGCTCAAGGGCAGCGGCCCCAATGGCCGTATTGTCAAACTCGACATCGATTCGGCCGCAACCGCTGCCCTGAATCCGGCGCCGCCAACACCGGTCATGGCGACCACCACAGTTGGCTATACCGAAATCCCGCACAGCACCATGCGGCGCACGATCGCACGCAGACTGTCGGAAAGCAAATCGACGATTCCCCACTTCTATCTGTCCGTGGACTGCCGGACTGATCGCTTGCTGGCTCTGCGCTCAGAGATCAACTCCGGCTCATCCCGAAAGATCTCTGTCAACGACTTCATCGTGCGTGCCGTCGCCGTGGCGCTTCGCGAAGTGCCAGGCGCCAATGTCGGTTGGACGGAAACGGCCATGCGGCAGCACCGGCAGGCTGACATTGCCGTGGCAGTTTCTACTGGCACAGGCTTGATCACGCCTGTCATCCGCGGGGCGGATACCAAGTCGCTGTCGACGATCAGCGCTGAGATCGCCGATCTTTCCGCTCGAGCGCGTGCCGGACAACTGCGCCCCGATGAGTACCAGGGTGGTGGATTCAGCGTCAGCAACCTGGGCATGTTCGGCGTGAGCGAGTTCTCCGCCATCATCAACCCGCCTCAAGCCGCCATCCTGGCCGTCGGCGCTGTCCAGCAGCAACCGGTCATTGAGAACGGCGAACTGAAAATTGGTTCCGTCATGCGGTGCACCCTGTCGGTGGACCATCGGGCCATTGACGGCGCAATGGCTGCGCAATGGCTGGCTGCATTTAAGCGCGTCGTTGAAGCCCCGCTTTCAATCCTGCTGTGAAGGCGCGGTATGAGTCAACAAGTGTTTGATCTGGTGGTTATCGGCGGTGGACCTGGCGGGTACGTGGCCGCCATCCGCGCCGCACAACTGGGCATGAAGACTGTACTGATCGAGAAGGCGCAGCTCGGGGGCATTTGCCTGAACTGGGGATGTATACCGACCAAGGCACTGCTGCGCTCCGCAGACGTGCTGCGCCTGGTCAAGAATGCGTCAAAGTTCGGTGTCAAGACCGCTGCACCCGTCGCTGACTTGACGGCGATGGTGGCGCGCTCACGGGGCATCGCCGCGCAACTGAGCAAGGGCGTCGCGCATTTGCTGAAGAAGAACGCAGTCACGGTCATCAATGGCCAGGCGAGATTGCTGGGAAAGGGCGTGGTCTCTGTTACAGCGCAAGACAACCAGGTCAGCAGCTTGCAGGCCAAGCACATTGTGCTGGCGACCGGAGCACGAGCGAGGTCGCTGGTGCAATTCCCGGCGGATGGCAAGTCTGTATGGACGTATCGCGAGGCACTCACCCCGCCCCTGCTGCCCAGACGAATGCTGATCGTAGGTGCGGGTGCGATCGGCATTGAATTCGCCAGCTTCTACCGTGCCGTCGGTGTCGAAGTGACGGTCGTGGAGTTGGCAGACCGGATTCTGCCAGTCGAGGACGAGGAAATCTCGGCGCCGGTCGCGGCTGCTTTGCAGCAAGACGGCATTGGCCTGCACACCAGAATGGCAATCAAGCAGTCAGTGCGCCGCGGCAACGAGTGGGAAGTGCTTCTCGAAGGAAGTGGAAAGCGACAAGAGCCTGTGACCGTGAAGGTCGATGTGGTTCTTGTCGCTGCCGGCATTGTCGGCAACGTCGAGGACCTGGGCCTCGAAAATACTGCAATCAGAACCGAGAAGACGCACATCCTGACGGACGAATATTGCCGTACCGCTGAACCGGGCGCATATGCCATTGGTGACGTCGCTGGCGCTCCCTGGCTCGCGCACAAGGCCAGTCACGAGGGTGTGCTTTGTGTCGAAAAGATCGCCGGCCTGCATCCGCACAAGTTGGATCCGAAGCGGGTTCCGGCCTGCACCTACAGTCACCCGCAGGTGGCCAGCGTTGGTTTGACAGAGGCTCAGGCGAAAGCAGCCGGGCATACGGTCAGGGTGGGCAAATTCCCGTTTGGCGCGAATGGCAAGGCGATCGCCATGGGCGCGACTGCTGGTTTCGCCAAGGTCGTGTTCGACGCCGGGAGCGGTGAACTGCTCGGTGCCCACATGGTCGGCGAGGAGGTTACGGAGATGATCCAGGGCTTTGTCATTGCCCAGACCCTGGAAACAACAGAGGCGGACCTGATGGCCACCATCCTGCCGCATCCGACGATGTCTGAATCCATGCATGAGGCAGTGCTGGCGGCCTATGGCCGTGCCTTGCACATTTGAAATTCCAAGAGAACGGAAAGAATCCTATGTATGACTTTCAAGGCAAGATAGCATTGAAGGACAACAGCGCCATCCTCAACCTGACATCGGCGGCCGCACAGTGCGGCGCACTATACAACGCCCACTACAGCGCCTCCAAGGGCGCCTTGCTGAGCTTCACCCGGTCCATGGCCCGCGAGCTTGGCCCCAAGACGCGTGTCAACGCCGTGTCGCCGAGGGTGATCGCCACTCCGATGACAGTTGACCTGATAGCGCGCCGCGGTGCCGAATCGGTCGAGCAGACGCCCCTCAAACGCCTGCGCGACCCGAGCGAAATTGCGTCCGTGATCGGATTCCTTTGCAGCAGCGCCGCAAGCTTCATCACTGGCGAAGTGATCCACGTGAACGGCGGTCTCTACATCGCTAGCTGATTTTCCCTGCACCCACTTAACAACATTTGGAGTTGACCGATGCCTGAATTGAAAGACCCGTCCCTGCTGCGTGAGCAATGCCTGATCGATGGCCAATGGGTCAGCGGCGCGCAACAGATTGAAGTGACGAACCCCGCCAATGGTCAGCGTATCGCGAGCGTGCCGCGTTTGGGCGCAGAGCAGACACGCCAGGCCATCGAGGCCGCCAATCGGGCTTGGCCCGCATGGCGCGCCCGAACGGCCAAAGATCGCACGGCAGTGCTCAAGCGCTGGTTCGAGCTGATGATTGCCAACCAGGACGATTTGGCCTGCATCATGACAGCCGAGCAGGGCAAACCCCTCGCAGAGGCGCGGGGGGAAATTGGCTACGCCGCATCCTTCATCGAATGGTTCGCGGAAGAAGGGAAGCGCGTCTACGGCGACACGATACCCGCCCCGGTCAGCAGCCAGCGCATTGTTGTGATCAAAGAGCCGATTGGCGTTTGCGCCGCCATCACACCGTGGAACTTTCCGGCGGCCATGATCACCCGCAAAGCCGGCCCGGCGCTGGCCGCAGGATGCACGATGGTTGTCAAGCCAGCGTCTCAAACGCCACTGACGGCTTTGGCCTTGGCGGTGCTGGCAGAGCGCGCCGGCATCCCGGCCGGCGTGCTGTCGGTCATCACCGGGGCAGCCGGGGATATTGGCACCGAGTTGGCGACGAATCCATTGGTGCGAAAACTCAGCTTCACCGGCTCTACCGAGGTGGGCCGAACGCTGATGCAGCAGACCGCATCGACCATCAAGAAAGTCTCAATGGAGTTGGGCGGAAACGCGCCGTTCATCGTATTTGAGGACGCCGACCTGGATGCCGCTGTCGAAGGTGCGATGATCTCCAAGTATCGCAATGCGGGGCAAACATGCGTCTGCGCCAACCGTCTGTACGTGCACAACAAGGTGTACGACGCTTTTGCTGAGAAGCTCGTCGCAGCAGTCGAGGCCATGAAGGTCGGCGACGGGAGCGTCGAGGGGGTGCGTATCGGGCCGCTGATTGATCACAAAGCCGTGGCCAAGGTTGAAGAGCATATTGCAGATGCAATCGCCAAAGGAGCTAAGGTCTTGACCGGTGGCAAGCGTCACGCGCTGGGCCAGTCGTTCTTTGAACCAACCGTTCTTGTCAACGTGACGGCGGCCATGGCGGTTGCAAAAGAGGAGACTTTCGGCCCCTTGGCGCCGTTGTTCCGATTTGATACCGAGGACGAGGTCGTCGCCATGGCCAATGACACCGAATTCGGGCTTGCCAGCTACTTTTACGCCCGAGATCTGGGCCGGGTATGGCGTGTCGCCGAGCGACTCGAATATGGCATGGTAGGTGTCAATACTGGACTGATCTCCAATGAAGTAGCCCCGTTCGGTGGCGTCAAACAGTCCGGGATCGGCCGGGAGGGCTCCCACTACGGAATCGATGATTACCTCGTCGTCAAGTACATCAATATGGCTGGAATCTGACGCCGGAAGTTGTGACTCAGGCCAGCTCTGGAAACTGCCGTAGAAATTGCAGGCCATGCGAAACTCGTAGGAATTGTCGCGAATCCTATTGAACACGTTCGCATACCGAAACTCTTCATTGCATTCGCGGCCACTCAAGGTCTGGATGTTTCCTTTGCGCCATTTCATGTTCGTGAACCGAACCTGTCTGCCGATTGCCGCTGCCCCACCCCGTTGGTCATGACACCTGCTCGGTGCAACGATTTGAGCGTCCAGCCCTAGGGCAGTCAAAGTCGGCGGTCTGGGTCAAATGGGCGTCTGGACTCACGGTCAAGGCGTCAAGTGATCAATCTTCCATGGACATTGAAGGGAGTGGTCAATGTCGGGTATCGGGCGGGCATTTCCAGGAAATCATCGTCGGGAACGGGCAAAGCCTGTGTAAAAACTCAAAATCAAGCGGACTTGCAGAGAAATTTGGGGTGCTAAAACCATTCCCATGATGGCGATCGTCGCTTGCAGGCCGTCCCACGCGGGCGCATTTTTGACCGATGATTTCTCCAGCGCTTCTTACACAGCCTCGGCACTAAAGAGACACTGGCCAGAATCAACCGACCAAATACAACTCCACGCGATCTGTGGTCCAAGTCGCTATCCCGGTGCCAAAGAAGTCAGCATCTTCTGTCCATACGGGGCATGCAATCGTCATGGCGCACGCAAGAACAGGCCAATCATCCGCATCGCGAATGGAAATCCTCTGCAGTGCCTGTGTTTGTAACCCTGCATAGACACCAAGTTCCAGCGGCCGGACTATTGATTCCAGTGCGTCCAGCACCACCATCGCCGATTCGCCATTCACACCTCTTTTTTTCAGCAGTGCCGGAAGGTACTTTCGGGCGTCAGCGTAGGCAACATCGGGCGCAAAGAACTGGACCGTTTCCGCGTTGGCCACAATGATTTCGCGCACGCGCTTGCCCAGCACCGCCCGAATCAGGATGTTGGCATCCAGAACGATGGCTTTGCTGCTCATTCCATCACTGCTGCAGGTTTCTTGGGCGTGTTTCCCTGTCTGCGGGCGGTTTTGAATTCGGCGACGACGGCGTCCACATCAATGCTCTTGGCGGCAA
>CAIYMN010000281.1 GCA_903927295.1 uncultured beta proteobacterium
CACTGTGAGGACATCACCGGCAAACATGCCCGTAAACGCTGCTGCACCTGTATTGAGCGTTGCTGTGGTGGTGCCGTCGTAGGCCCGGTTTGCAGCCGTCACGCCAGTGATGGCAGTGATGGCCGCCGGCGTGATGTTGGCAGTGGCAACTGCTGTGCTGCTGGCCAGCGTGTAATTCAGGTAATCAGTGCCAGCCAAAGTCAACCCGCTGATATTGACCGTCTTGGCGTTAGCGACATTCTTGTCGACAAACGCCCCCACTGCAGCACCACCGTCACTCAGAATGTCCCCCACCACCATGCCGGTAAAGCCGGCCGAAGCGGTGTTGATCGTCGCCGCAGTGGTGCCATCGTAGGCACGGTTGGCAGCAGTGATGCCTGTCACGGCACTGATCGTTGCCGGCAGAATTGTCACGCTACCTGGAACGGACGTCACGGCATAACCGAGGTTGGCCAGATCCGGCGGTGCATCAACGGTCGCGACGCCAACAATGTAATTGCCCGAAGTCGACTTCGACCCCACAATGACCGGAGTGCCGGGCGGGTCGCTGTTGACAAGTCCGGATATGCCCATGCCCGGTACTGGTGTCACGCCGTAAGTGACGGTCTGCGTGCCCATGAAGAGCGTTACCGCTGGCTGCTCGCGGTAAACCGCGTACAGGCCGCTGCCGAGCGTCGTCGGTGTGTAGCCTGTTGTCAAGGCATAACTTGGCGACGCCAGGGACGCAAGCCCCAATTGAAAACTGCTGTTGTAACGGAAGTTACCCGGGCTGATCAGTCCTGCCAGACCCGTACTGGCAGCGATGCCACTGCTGAACAGGCCTGCGTTGCCGCCGGCACCAACGCTAACCACGGGCGACCCTGTCACCGTGATATTTCCGGCAGCAGCATTGCCAGCAGCAGAACCATTGCCAGCAACCAGTACCATGGCGGTGCCCCCATCGAGGGCGCCGTTGTAGGCAGTCGTAACATTTTGAGCAAGGTTCAGGTTGCCAGATGTCGCCACGGCGATGAAGCCAGACCCGCTCATCGTGATCCCGCTGGTGGCGCCCACGGTGCCAATCGTGAGATTGCCCGTGTTCATGAACGACAAGCCGCCACTGCCCGTGACGGTACCCGCCAGCGTGCCCACCACGTTGCCCGATGCGCTTCCATCACCTGGCACGCCTGGCGCAAGGTTTTGACCGTTCAGTTGAAATGCCGCACCATTCAACAACAGGTTGGGCGCAATGATGTGGCCACCGTAACTCAGCACTCCTGGACCGGCGCCAGTCTGCAGGGTGACTGTACCGGTTGGCGATGCCGAGGTAACGACACCACCCTTTACATAGGTGCCGGCGCCGGACGCGGAGATAAGACTTACGTCGCCATTGGCTGAAATCGCTCCTCCCAGGACCATGCCGGAGGTCGATTGCAAATTCACGCTGCCAGCCAGAGCTACTCCGTCCGTACCATATGCCGTACCGATCCTGTTACTGGCGGTGTTCATCCCGATACCATAGGTAGGTCCAACGCCCACCATGCTGATGGAACCACCACTGGAAAGTACTTGAGCTGACTGGTCAAGGTGAATACCCCACCCCCACGGTTCAAGCGAACCAACCTTGCCGTTACCGACAATATTCACGTTGCCACCCCCAACGGCCTCCACGATTCCGTCAATGGCGACACCGATACCGCCAGTCGTTGCGGTCGCCAGACTGGCTTCACCGTTGATGTCGACGCTTGTCGTCCCTGAGCCGCTGCCAGACTTGACTTTGCTGTTCAAAGAAACGCTCACAGCGAAGCCCATATCATTGGCTGTTATCGTTCCTAAAGACAAACCGACCATCTTGACGGTGCCCGTGCCACTGTCAATCAGACTGCCTGTGCCACCTGACTCGTTGATGAAAATGCCGTCTGCAGTCACATGTCCAGCAGAGTTCACTGCATTGAGGCCGCTACTGGTCCCCAGGGCAATGCTGCCGCCATTGAAGCTCTTGCCGCGCAACAGAATATTGCCGCCGGCCGAGTTCAGTGTCGCGCCAATCAGCGCGATGCCATTGCCGGCATCCGCGCCGCCGCCAACTCCCGCCACACCGCCGAGCGCCCCCAAACCGTCGCGTCCAAATGCATAAGTTCCAGTCAACGGCAGACTGCCACCGCTCAGGGTGATGTCGCCACCCTTGCTGTAGATCCCGGAGCCCGGCAGCATCACAATCGCCCCGCCAGCAAAATAATCAGTCGCATTGCTTTGCAGAAAGACTGAGACGGGTGAGCCAGTAATTGCTGAATTGATAGTTACACCAGACTGAAAGACAATGTCGCGTTCCGCCTTCAACGTCAGGACTGTTGCCGCCGTAGTGCCGGCAGTTGTAAAGCTTTGGTTGACGTAGATATCACCATTGCCGAGCGTGCCAACTCCACAGGATATCGAAACGGCGGTGCAAAACGATGGTCCAGTGCTGGTCTCAATCGTCACACTGCTGACGTTCAACGCCGCAGCCAGATTTGGCCCGGTGATATCGCCACCAACGCCAATGGTGAAGTCATATATTGGGTCGATCAGCCAGTTACCGCTCTTGCCCTTTGGCGCCAGCGTCGTAATACGCGCCGAATCCGCCACCTTGACACGCGCTGCGGAGGTCTCAATGAAGCCACCATCGCCGCCCTCCGGTGCCGAAGCGTCGAGCGAACCGCCGACACGTGTTTCGCCATGCGCCATGTCAGACAGCAGCATGATGCGCCCGGCCTTGTTCTGCAGCGTGCGCGCCTGAATGGTTCCCTCGTTGTTGACGACCGCGTCCATCAGATCGCTGGCTGTCTTGGCGGTCATGATCACCGTGCCGCCATCGGCCTGGATCAAGCCCTTGTTCTCGGCCAGCGCGTTGAAGGTGCCCTGATCAACCTGAACCTTGATCAGGCCATTGCCCGAAAAATCAAGACTGACCTTGTCGGCTGCCGCCAGCGCCACATTGCCACCGTTGGCTGTGATCGACCCGGTGTTGGACACCTGTGGCGCAATGAAGGCCACCACACTGCCAGCACCACCATTGGCCTGAATGGCGCCCTGATTGACAACACTGCCAGCCAATCCGTTGCGCGCAAACTGGTAGTTGCCGGACAGGAAGTTCTCATTGCTCAGGTCCAGCGTCGAAGCCACCAGCGAGCCGACATCGACCCGTGCAGTTGGACCGAACACGATGCCCGAGGGATTGAGCAAAAACACCTGTCCGTTGGCCGATAGGCTGCCGAAGATCTGACTGGCGCTGCTATCGCTGATGCGGTTCAGCGCCACGCTGCTGCTGCTGGGCTGCACGAACTGCACAGAGGCGTCTTTGCCGATATTGAAAGTGCTCCAGTTAGCCACGAGTTTGTCGCTGCCTTGACGCACTGTCATGGCGTTGCCGCTTTGCGTCACGCTGGCCAAACCGTTGACAACCTGTCCTCCGGTTGGCAGTTGATTGGCACCGGGTGCAGCATGCGCCAACTGGAGTACTGCGCCGGCGATCAAACTGGCCATCAGCACTACGCCCCGGACATTGCGCTTGCCTCTAGCGCGTACATGTTCGGCCACGGCCACCGCAGAGCCGGTCTGCTCATTCCAGACAATGCGGTAGACCCGGTTCATTGACGCATGACGCTTCATTGCTGCAGGCCCGACCTAGAAATAAAAACTCGACATGAGCACAAAGCGGCTCCGGTCGGCAAGGCCGTCGTTATTGTTGCCAGCAAGGCTGCGCCCGGGGTTGCTGCCCACGGCCTGCGTCCAGAGTGCGCGCACAGTGTGGATGCCCGGGCGTGTGAGTGTCAACCCAAATCCGGCACCCGACAAACCATAGCTGTTGACGCCCTCGGCGTTGGAAACCGCGCCCGCTCCCCACACGTTGCTATTGAGCGTGACGTGCCCGGTATCCAGGAACGCAAACCACTGCAGATTTCCAAGACTTGTGACAGTCGGTACGTCGTAACGCGCTTCCAGACTACCAACCCAGCCCGAATCACCCGAGCCTTCGCCACCCGGATAGGCCCGCACCCCGCTGCTGCCACCCAGAATGAACTTCTCCGAAGAATCAAGATTGGTATTGGCAAATTGCCCGTTCAAACTGGCAAGAAGCGTGAACGCGCCGGGGAGTTTTTGCAGACGCGACAGGGAATAGCTGACCTTGTTGAAACTCCCATTCGCTCGCGGACCGGTCTGATCCGCTGCGAGGTCGCTTGCCGAGCCGGACAGGTCGAGTCGCCCGAGCGTCAGCGTCAGACTGAAGTTGTTGAGTGCGCCGCCACCAAGTTCGTCCAGTCGGTCACCCGTCAGCGATGCAACTGCGTTGAGCAACCGCTTGTCGCGCAAGCTTGCCCCATTGCCAGAGTCCGCCAGAGCCTTGTAGTCTGCCGCCAGCGTTCCGCGCAGGTGGGCGTTATTGCTAAGCAGGAACGGGTAGCCCAAGCTCACGCCGGCCGTGCTGGCGCTGCCTGATAAGTCCAGATTGCTCAGATCAGCCCCAATGCTGTAGCGCATGGTGCTGGCGTTGAGCCCCCAGTTCAATCCGCTCGCACCCAGCGGACGGCTGTACCCCACGGAGCCCATCGCCACGCCTGCGGCGCCAACGGCTCCCAGTGTGACCTGATCCCCTGCACCAGAAGGATCCATGATGCGCAATTGCCCGGTTCCACGCACCGAACCTGTATAGCGACTGCCAAAGTTGTCCAGCGTTGCGCTCGATTGAAGGGCTGGGCCTTCTGCAATCTCGATCTGCAGGCGAGTGCTGTTGCTATCTTTGCCACGCGCAAGCGAAGCCTGGGCGTTGATGCCGGGCAGTTCATTGAGCACCAGCAGCGTGCGCTCCAAATGTTGCAGGTTCAGGCCGAGCGCATCGATGCCGGTCAGCGTGGCTGCAAGAACGGCGCGAACGTGCTGCTCTTTCAGGCGTGCTTCCGGCGCCTTGAGTTCAATGCCCTGCAGACCGCCGTCGACACGCCCGGTGGAGATCGAAATCTCCAGCTTACCGTCAGTCAGATCCTGCTCGGGCAGTGAAGCGCGTGCGGAAAACCAGCCCCGGCTTTTGAGAAACTCCGTCACGCGCTCTGCGAGTTGTTGCAGTTGCCCCGTTCCCAGTTCCTTGCCGATGCTGTCCTGCACCAAACCCTGCAGTTCGACCTCGCTCGCGAGTGCCTGGATGCCACTGAATCGAATCGACTTGACCAGGATCCGGACTTCACCCGCCAGCAATGGTGCGGTGGTCGTGACCAGATCCTTGCTTTGGGCGGCGGGCAACTGCGCCGGCCTGGCGGGTACAGCCATTTCCTGTTGACGTAGCACAGACCCCGCTGAGGGCAAGGTCTGAGCTGGCGCTGCGCCGGCCCAAGCGACCAACGCCACAGCATGCACGACCAAATTGACTATTCGCAAATCATTCATCCCATAACCAATCCGCCAGCCGTGGCACTCACTGCGCAATCATGGGCCAGTCCTTGACCAGGTCGGCCTGACCATTGGACTCCAGAATGTTCTCCCACTCGTCGCTCTTCATGAACTTTGCAAGTTCACTATTGAAGGTATCCACATTCTCCTTGGAGAAGCGGTCCTTCGAAAACGCGACAACCAGCGGCACCACGCCAACTGATGTTTTCAGGACTTCCAGGCGCGTCATGATGCCTTCGCTGCGAAAAGTATAGATATTCGAAATTCCAGCAATCAGCACGAGGTCGGTCTCACCAAACAGCAGAGAGCGCATCATCTCGCCATCGGTCTGATAGCGCAGCAACTCGATCTGCTTTTCTCTCTCCACCAAGGGGTACTGATAGCCGACGCGCGCGCCAACCTTTTTGCCATGCATGTCAGAAATCCTGCTCAGGTTGAAGCCCTTGTTCTTGAGCGTGACCGCAATGTTGTATTCCTTGATGATCGGGTCGGAAAAATAGGCGGTGTCCTTGATTCTTGGTGTCTGCACAACCACTGCGGCCGCAGCAATCGTTCCGCTCTTGAGTTCGCCCAGTGCTTCGCCGATCGGCATATTGATGTAGGACGGCGATTTACCCATCTTCTTCAGAATTGCATCCATGGTCTCGATGAATATGCCCGTGGGCACAGCCTTTTCGGTTCGGGCATAGGTATTGCCCGGTATGGCTATTCGCAGCGTATCCTTGGCACTGCTTCTGCCTTTGACAGGCCCTTCCTCCAGTGGCGTGTCTGCAGAAGCAGGCACCAAATCCTGGGCAAATACATGCATGCCAAGGCACAGGCAAATCAGTGCCGCGCTATTTCGTAAGGTTTGAATCTGTTTATGCATATTGCGTCTCTCAGTCAAGCAGCTTTCTGAGCTGGGTCGCCAGCAGGCGCAGGCGGTACTGCGGCAGGAGCTGCCTGCCCCTCGGCGGCGGGGGTTGGCGCCACTGCCGGTGCCGGTGCCGGTGCCGGTGCCGGTGCCGGTGCCGGTGCCGCTGCTGGCGCAGGCGGTGGCGTTGGCGGAATCGGGCAGGATCCGATAGAGCCGTCCGGCATTTTGGTGGCACACAAATTGGCCCCGGTAAGTATGCTATTGCGCAATACCGCGCCAGTGAAATCAGCCCCGCTGAGGTTGGCGCCTCCGAAGTTGACCGCATCAATGAGCGCATTCTTGAAGTCCGCGCCAGAAAGATTGGCGCCGCGGAAATTGACCAGGTGGATGTAGGTTGCTGCAAGACTGGCTCCCTTCATCGACGTGCCGGACAAGTCAGAGTTTGTCAGGTCGCAACCCTGCAGATTAGCCCGATCCAGCACGGCTCCCTGCAGATCGCTTTCGCGCAGACGGGCTCCTTCCAGATTGACGTCACTCATGTCGGCCTGGCGCAACGCGGCATTGGCAATGCGCGCGGTCGACAGGTCTGCCCCGCGCAGGACGGCAGTTACCATATTGACGCCAAGCATCTCACTGCGGCTCAGGTTGGCACGCGACAAATTGGCTTGGCGGAAATTGGCATTGCGAAAAGTGGATCGGAACATGACGGCATCTTCCAGATAGGCTTTGGAAAGATCTGCGCCGTCCAGGTCGGCCCACTCCATGCGCACGAAAATCATATTGGCCGAGCTGAAGCGACCGTTCTTGAGCGCGGACCATGACAGGTTCGCCCCATGCAGAAATGCGCCACGCAAATCAACGGCGCTCAGGTCACGCGTCGACAAATCTTCGTAGCGCAAATCGCAAAAACGGCAAGCGTCACCCGCTTTGGCGAAATTGCCGCGGCGGCCGGTGTCTCCCTCGGCAGCCAGAGCCATACTGGTCCCGCACAACAACAAGGCCAGCGTCGTAAACAATAAATTTATCGGCTTTGCATTCATGTT
This sequence comes from uncultured beta proteobacterium, assembly GCA_903927295.1. Classification (GTDB taxonomy): domain Bacteria; phylum Pseudomonadota; class Gammaproteobacteria; order Burkholderiales; family Burkholderiaceae_C; genus Rhodoferax. Next base: position 7,300 of record CAIYMN010000281.1, read on the forward strand.
CGGGCTCAATAGTGGAGAAATTCAAGAACTTTGTTCAAGCGGTCTTTGAGTGACCGCATGTCGGTCCAACTCTCAAGGGTCACGTCGCCCGTACGGAACTCGCGGTACAGCGGATTTTCCTGAAGATGATGAAACACCGAAGCCCAGTTCGGATAGGGTCTGAACCAATCGGCGTAGCGGGCACGCAAATTGGCAAATGGCCTCTCGTCCTCGGTCAGCGACTTTTCATACTCCTGCCGCGCAGCGTCCGGCTGATAGACGTACTGGGGTGGGCGCGGTGTGATCAGAATCAGCGTGGACTTTTGATAATCGCGCTTGGTATTGCTCGAAAAAAGATACTGCAATACCGGAACATCCTGCAACAGCGGAACACCGTCGCGCGTGCTCTCACCCTCCTTCTCGCTCAAGCCACCCAGAATGAGCGTCTCGCCGGAGCGCATCACGACACTGGCGTCCACCTTGCTCTTGGACGTTTCAACCCGCGCATCAAAACCAGTGAGGTTACCGTTAGGCGTCTTGATGAAGGTGCGTTGTGCCATTACTTTCAGCGTCACCCGCCCATCCTCAAGGAACGACGGCGTGACCGACAGGCTGGTGCCGATTTCCTTCTGGATGTTCACCGGACTCGCGCTGGAGTTGTTGCTGCTGTTGACCACGACCGCATTGAGTTCCTCGCCCGAGAAGAACTCGGACGCCCGATCGGCCATGGCAACCAGCGTCGGTCGCGCCAGAATCTCGCTGCGTGCGTTATTGGTATTGAAAATATTCAGGTTGTAAAAAACCGATGGGATCGTGATGTTGCGCGTAATGGCCGTCGAAGATGACCCGTCACCCGGGCTCCTGGTAACACTTTGAGCAGCAAACGAACCACTGCCGGCACCAAACTGTATCTGCAGGCCGCGCAACAGGTTCACACCCTGCTGATTGGAAAAATCTTCCTCGGTCGAGATCAACACGACATCGACCACCACCATCTTGTTCTCAGTGCCAGGGGCCGTCGGCTTCGTCGGTGGCCCCACCGGCACGCCTGGCATTCCGGGCATGCCAGGCGCTCCTGGCGGTGCAAACTGCGTCTTGATCATCTCGGGCTGGCTGTAAATATCACGCCAGTCCCTGACTCGGCGTTCCACATGTCCGACCACGCGTTCGTCGCCGCTGCTCTTCAGGCGATCCAGATAGGCCTGCGCCCGTTTGTCTTCGCCTACAGCGGCCAGTATCACCGCTGCGTTGCGCAACTCGGTGGGCGTCTGGGCACCGCCCATGGCCTCCATCGCATTGATGGCACCCGCCGCCTGATCCGGGGCGCCGGTGCGATAGGCCGCGTAGGCAAAGGCGTTCAGCAAAGCGGGGTCATCAGGATGAAGCAGCAGTGCCTCGGCAAATTGCTGTCGAGCCGCTTCAAACTTGGACCTGTCAATGTTCAACATGCCCGAAAAGAAGCGCGCCTGCCAGTTCGAACTGTCGAACTGAATGGCCCGTTGATAGCCTTGCTCGGCAAGATCGTAGTTGGAACCACGCCCCTGGCGGGCCTGCAAGTGGTACACCAATCCATTGATCAGGTGGTAGTAGGAGCGATCCAGGCGGATGCGCAGTGCAGCATTGATCTTCTCGGATGCTTCGGTGAGTTTGTTCTCCCCCATCAACCGGACTGCCTCGATGGCGAGGCGGTCCGCCTGGGTGTCCGTAGCGTCGACGGTTGATCCGGCACTGTCTGCCGGCGGTCTGGACAGCACATACCTGGACGCTGGTACTTTTGACGGCAAGGTTGGCGTCGCGGCGGTGCTGCCGCCATCCTGCGCCAACACAGTCATGGGCAACATCGAGCAAGCCAGTGCCAGAGCCAGCGTGCTTTTCCTGTGGGGCAAAGTCATCATGTTCATTACGTCACTATCATGAATTAAGGTCATTGCAAATTTCAATTCAACGCGCCGGAGAGATCGCCGACCCCGCTACGCACTCCAGCGAGAGGCTCAAGACTAAAACGTCGTGTCAGGAACTTCAGGATCGATCCCGTGTCGTAACGCGTCGAGTCAATATTGCCCTTCTTCACATGCGGTCCGATCAGGATCGCCGGAATGCGGCTACCCGGTCCGAATCGATCTCCAAAACCAGGGCCGCTGGGCGGCGCCACATGATCCCAAAAGCCCCCGTTTTCATCGTAAGTCACGATCACCAGCATGTCACCCCACTGCTGGCTGGCCTTGAGTTTTTCCAGCACATCGGCGATGTGTGCGTCACCTGTCATGAGGTCGGAGTACGACGGGTGCTGGGTATTTACGCCGGCAGGCTTGTAAAAGCTGACTTGCGGCAGGCGCCCACCTTCAATGGCCTTCATGAATTTGTCGCCGTCGAGCAAGTGTTCGGCGCGCGCAGCGGTACCCGGCGCGTAAGGCACGTAGTAGTTGAATGGCTGGTGGTGCGGCTGAAAGTTGGGAGAA
>CAIYMN010000282.1 GCA_903927295.1 uncultured beta proteobacterium
AATTCTTTACCCGCCGGCCAGCCATTTGAACCTGTCAAAGCCAGCCGGCACGATGGCGCAGTCGATGCGATACTCTGCCCGCCCCGCCCCATCTTAGCCCCAATGCAAGGTCCCTCTGCCATGAACAAGATTTTTCACCTCATCATTAGCGCTGCCGTTTCATTCTCGCTGGTCGGCGGCGCGCAAGCTGCTGGTAACGCGAAACCGGCGACCCAGAACCGCGCCGAAATACCCCCGGAATTCCGCTGGGATTTTTCACCCATCTACGCCAACTGGGAAGCTTGGGAAGCCGGCATGCAGGACATCGACGGCCGCATTGACGCCTTCGTCAAACTCAAGGGTACGCTCAAGAACGGACCGGACGCGGTCCTGAAGGCGTATCAGGCTTTCGACGACATCGGCAAACTGCAGTACAAGGTCTACGGTTACACCGCGCTGCAGCGCGACATTGACACGCGCAATCAGGACATCTCGGGGAGGTTCCAGCGCGTCATGGCGCTGTTCGCCAAACTTGGCACCGCCACCTCCTGGTTCACGCCGGAACTGCTGAGCGTGGCGCAGCCGACGATGGAGCAGTGGATTGCCGCCACGCCAGCGCTGCAAGCCTACAGTTTCACGATTCTGGACAACTACCGCCAGCAAAAACATGTGCTGGACGAATCGGGCGAGCGCCTGCTGTCCTACGCCGCGCGCTTCAGCGCCACGCCCAAGGCAACCTTTCAGGAACTCTCAACCTCGGACATCAAGTTCCCGCTGGTCACACTCTCTGACGGCAAGGAGATCAAACTCTCGCCCGGCACCTACCAGTCGGTGCTGGCCACCAACTACAAGCAGGCGGACCGCGCCAAGGCTTTCGAGGCCTATCTGAAGACCTATGCAGCGACCACCAACACCTACGCCGCCATCTACAACGGTGTGTTGCAGCACGACTGGTTCGGCGCCCAGGCGAGAAATTTTCCCAGCACGCTCGAAGCAGCGCTGGACGGCAACGCAATCCCGGTCTCGGTAGTGACGAATCTGGTCGATACCGTGCGCCAGGGCACGGCGCCGCTGCAACGTTACGCGAAGCTGCGCAAGAAGCTGCTCGGGCTGGACAACTACCACCTGTATGACGGTGCGATCCCGATCTACAAGACTGACAAGACCTATCCCTATGTCGAATCGCGCGACCAGGTACTGGCCTCGGTGGCTCCGCTGGGTGCGGATTACGTGGCGAAGTACCGCAAGTTCATGGCCGGCAAGCAGGTCGACGTCTATGAAACCGAGGGCAAGCGCAGCGGTGCCTACGTCAGCGGTATTTACGGCGTCGGCCCCTACATGCTGCTCAATCACAATGACACGCAGGACGCGCTGTTCACGCTGGCGCACGAAGGCGGGCACGCCATGCACACGCTGCTCTCGCATGAAACGCAACCCTTCGTGATGGCCGACTACACCATCTTCGTGGCGGAAGTTGCATCCACCACCAACGAGCGCTTTCTCCTGAACCGTCTGTTGCAGGCAACGACAGATCCAAAGGAGCGCTTCTTGCTGCTGCAACACGCGGTCGACTCCATCGTCGGCACCTTCTACACTCAGGTACTGTTTGCCGACTTCGAGCTGCAAGCCCACAAGCTGGTGGAACAGGGCAAGCCGATCACCTCCGACGTCCTGAACGGCATTTACCTGAAGCTGCTGCAGGACTACTACGGCGATGCGGTGACGGTCGACGACCTGTACAAATACACCTGGTCGCGCATTCCCCACTTCTTCAACTCGCCGTATTACGTCTATCAGTATGCCACCTGCTTTGCCTCCTCGGCCAAGCTGTTCAAGGACATGACGACCGGCTCGGATGCATCCCGCGCCGCCGCCACCGAGCGTTACCTGACGCTGCTCAAGAGTGGCGGCAACGACCACCCGATGCAGCAACTGCAGAAAGCGGGTGTTGACTTGTCCAAGCGGGAAACCGTGCAGGCGATGGTGGAACAAATGGAGGAACTGGTCGCACAAATGGAAGTCGAAGCGGCCAAAATTCGCTGAGGGCGATGCGCTACCATGTCAGAAAAATGAAGGAGACATCATGCCCGTGATCACCAACATTGAAGACCTGCGGATCATGGCTGAAAAGCGCGTGCCACGCATGTTCTACGACTACGCCGATTCCGGCTCCTGGACCGAGGGCACCTACCGCTCCAACGAAACCGATTTCCAGAAAATCAAGTTGCGCCAGCGTGTGGCGATCAACATGGACGGTCGCAACACCGCCAGCACCATGATCGGGCAAAAGGTGGCGATGCCCGTGGCGCTGGCTCCCGTGGGCCTGACCGGCATGCAGCACGCCGACGGCGAGATTCTGGCAGCGCGCGCGGCCAAGGCCTTTGGTGTGCCCTTCACGCTCTCCACCATGAGCATCTGCTCGATTGAAGACGTTGCCCAGGGCACCGGAAACCACCCGTTCTGGTTCCAGGTCTATGTGATCAAGGACCGTGGCTTCATCGAGCGCCTGATCGAGCGGGCGCGCGCAGCCAACTGCTCGGCACTGGTGCTGACGCTGGATCTGCAGATCATCGGCCAGCGCCACAAGGACCTCAAGAATGGCCTGAGCGCGCCACCCAAGATGACGCTGCCCAACATCCTCAACATGATGACCAAGCCGCGCTGGGGCCTGGGCATGCTCGGCACCAAGCGGCGCGTTTTTGGCAACATCGTCGGCCACGTTACGGGCGTCGAGGACATGGGTTCGCTCTCGCAGTGGACGGCCAGCCAGTTTGACCCGACCCTGAACTGGAACGACGTCGAATGGATCAAGAAGCGCTGGGGCGGCAAGCTGATCCTCAAGGGCATTCAGGACGTGGAAGACGCCAGGCTCGCCGTCAATTCCGGTGCCGATGCGCTGATCGTCTCGAACCACGGTGGACGCCAGTTGGACGGCGCGGAATCGAGCATCCGTGCCCTGCCGGCGATCGTGGACGCCGTCGGCAAGGAAATCGAAGTGCATATGGATGGCGGCATCCGCAGCGGCCAGGACGTGCTCAAGGCGCGCGCGCTCGGAGCGCAAGGCACCTACATCGGACGCGCCTACATCTACGGCCTGGGCGCCATGGGTGAGGTCGGCGTCGCCAAGTCACTGGAAATCATCCGCAAGGAACTCGACACCACCATGGCGCTGTGCGGTCGCACGGATATCGACACGATCGATAAGTCGATTTTGCTGCCGGGAACTTATCCAGCTTAAATCGTCTGTCTTTGCAAAAATGATGACGAGCCAAACTCCGCTCACCATGCCGGGTGGATCAGGCCGCTGTGGCACTCAACTCCGCGGCTGTCCGCCGTCCTAAGGACTCCCCCTTTATGCCGCTGCGCTGAGTGCCCCATCAGCCTGATCTTGCGCACGGGCTTGTCATTGCGGGCGCCGGCTGTCATTGCGGGCCTGACCCGCAATCCAGTGGCGGCGTGGCACTGGATCCCGGATGTTGAAACCCCGGACCTGATCCGGGGCCGGGATGACAAGCCGTAAGTCCGGGATGACAAGACCAAAGGTCGCAGGACATTCGCGGAGTCAGCCACGGTAGCACCCCTCGACCCACACGCGCCAGAACGTCAATAGCTAGCTGATCAGACCCGTTGTCTTGTCGATCTCGATGGCCTGGTCCAGCGCTTCGAGCAGCGCTTTTCGAACCTTCAGTTTGGTTTTGGCGTGGGCTTTCAGATTGATCGTCTTCAACTGCTGGGCCATCGCACGGGCCGCGCTCATCAGTTCCTCTGGCGCCACCACCGCGTCAAGAAACCCGGCTTCCAGGGCGCTTTGCGGGTTGAACATTTCGGCGTTGATCACGGAGCGCTGAAACACCGCCTTGCTCAGGCGATCGCGCGCCGTCTCGATGCCTACCCAGTGCATCGTCAACCCGATCTTGACTTCATTCAGACCGATCGTGAAATTTCCCTCGACGCCGATGCGGTAATCGGCCGACAGCAGCAGGAAAGCGCCCTTGGCCACGGCGTGCCCGGGGCAGGCCACGATGATCGGATAGGGATGCGAGAGCATGCGCCGGGACAGCAGGCTGCCCTGCGTGACCAGTGAGAGCGCGCTTTCGGGAGACGCCGTCATGACCTTGAGGTCATAGCCGCCCGAGAGAATGCCCGGCTGTCCGGTGATGATGACAATCGCCTTGTCCTGCACGGCGCGGTCCAGCGCCTGATTGAAGCCCTTGATGACATCAGGCGAGATCGCGTTGACCTTGCCATTGCTGAGGGTCAGCGTGGCAACGCCATCGTCCAACTGGTAAGAAACAGGTTCAGACACAATCAATTCCTTCAAGAATGAAACTTGACGCACTGTCAAAATGGCAAGTATGGCACTTTTCCCAACCCAGAAAGCCCTGCGCACCGGCACGCTGCTGGTGTTCCTGCAACTCGGCCTGTTGCTGCTCATGACACTGCTGGCACTACCCGCCATTTTTCGACTCGCGATTCCCCTGGGTGCCTGGCTGCTGGCGATGATCGCGGTCGCACTGGCGCTCTGGACCCTGAGACACAACCGGTTAGGAAATTTCAGCATTCATCCCAAACCCAAAGGCTCTGGCGTCCTGGTGACGAGCGGACCGTACCGCTGGATTCGCCATCCCATGTACAGCGCCGTACTGCTCGGCGCCGCAGCGCTGGCTTGGCTGTCGAACCCGCTGGCCGCCTGGACGGCCTGGCTGGCGCTGGCGCTGGTGCTGCTCCTGAAGTCTCGGATGGAAGAGACCTGGCTGCAGCAGCGCCATCCCGATTACGGCGCCTACATGCAGCGCAGCAAACGCTTCCTGCCCTGGCTGCTCTAAGGAATCAGACCGGTTCGCGGTACTGATCCTCCAGCAACTTCGCCTGCGCTGCGGCGAGCCGCGCGATCGGCACCCGCGGACCTGAGCAGGAGACGTAGTTGAGCTTGATGTAATGGCAGAAGTGGATGGAGCCCGGATGCCCACCGTGCTCGCCGCAGATGCCGATCTTCAGATCCGGATTGGTCTCGCGGCCCTGTTTCACTGCCATCTTCATCAACTGCCCAACGCCTTTGATGTCAAGCACTTCGAACGGGTTGTCTTCCAGAATGCCGGTCTCGTTGTAAAAGGGCAGGAACTTGTTCTCCGCGTCTTCGCGGCTGAAGGAAAAGGTGGCCTGACTCAGATCGTTGGTGCCAAACGAAAAGAACTCGGCGATCTCGGCCATGCGGCCCGAACGCATGCAGGCGCGCACCACTTCGAGCATGGAACCGAACTTGTACTGCACGTCGATGCCGTGCGTCGCTTTGACTTCCTTGTGAATGCGCAGCACGTAGCTATGGATGCGCTTGAGCTCCTCCACCGTCGCCACCTGCGGCACCATGATCTCGGGGTAGGTGATGCCGAGGCGCACGCCACGATGGCCCAGCATCGGATTGACTTCGGCCAGCGCCCGCACCTTCTTGAGCACTTTTTCCTTGCGGCCGATCACATCGTCTTCCAGATGCGAATCCTTGAAGGTATCAAGGCCGCGCATCAACTTGTTCAGACCATCGGCGTATTGCTGATAGAGCTTGGGACTGAGCATCTTGAGCGTATCGGGCATCTCTTCGAGCCCCTTGATGGTGTCGCGCAACTGGTGCAAGTGCGCAATCTCAAGCTCAAGCTGCGCCGCGGTCGGCAGAAACTCGTGCATCGGCGGATCAAGCAATCGCACCGTCACTGGCAGCCCCTTCATGGCCTTGAAGATGCCCTTGAAATCGGCACGCTGGATTGGCAACAGGCGGTCCAGCGCCGAGCGCCTGTCCTCGGGCGTCTCGGCCAGAATCATTTCCTGCACGATGGGCAGACGATCCGTACGGTTGAACATGCGCTCCGTGCGGCACAGGCCGATGCCCATGGCGCCGAAGTCGCGCGCCCGTTGCGCGTCTTCCGGGGTGTCGGCGTTGGCCATGACCTTGAGCCGCGCCACCTCGTCGGCCCAGGTCAGCAACAGGTCCATCTCGTGTGAAATTTCGGCCTCCACCGTCGGCACGTGACCGGCATAAACGTGGCCGGTGCTGCCGTCGATGGTGATCACATCACCTTCCTGCAAGGTGGTCTGGCCAATCTGGGCACAGCGTAGTTGGTCGTTGATCACGATCTGCTCGCAACCCGACACACAGGGCTTGCCCATGCCGCGTGCCACCACCGCAGCGTGCGAGGTCTTGCCGCCCCGGCTCGTCAGAATGCCTTGCGCCTGGAAGAAACCGTGAATATCTTCCGGCTTCGTTTCCTCGCGCACCAAAATGATTTTCTCGCCGGCGCGGCCGCGCAACTCGGCGCTGTCGGCGTCGAACACGATCTTGCCGGAGGCAGCACCGGGCGAAGCCGAGAGTCCCTGCGCCAGCGACTTGCCGTGGAAGTTGGGCGCCAGCTGCGGCACCAGCAACTGCTCGAGCACGGCCGGCTCAACGCGCAGCAATGCGCGCTCCTTGGAAATCAGCCCTTCATGAAACATTTCGACCGAGGTCCGCACCATGGCGCGCGCGTTCATCTTGCCGTTGCGCGTTTGCAGGCAGTACAGAACACCCTTCTCGATCGTGAACTCGAAATCCTGCACTTCGTGATAGTGCGACTCCAGCCGGTTGTGCAGCATCGTCAGCTGGCGGTAGATCTCCGGCATTTCCTGTTCCATCTCGGCGATCGCCTTGGGTGTGCGGATGCCGGCGACCACGTCCTCGCCCTGAGCGTTGACCAGATACTCGCCATAGATGACGTTCTCGCCGGTGCCCGGGTTGCGCGTGAAGCCCACGCCGGTTCCCGAGTCGTTGCCCATATTGCCAAAAACCATGGTGCAGATATTCACTGCGGTGCCATTGGCCTGATCCTTGGTGATCCGGAACTGCTTGCGATAGTCCACCGCGCGCTTGCCCATCCAGGAGCGGAACACCGCGCCAACCGAAATTTCGAGCTGCTCGAATGGGTCCTGCGGAAACGGTTTGCCGGTGTGCTGCTCGATGATGGCCAGGAATTCGCCCGCCAGCTCTTTCAGGTTGTCCGCGCTCAGATCCACGTCCTGGTGCGCACTGTGTTTACGCTTGACGGCGTCCATCCGATCGTCAAAATGTTCGTCGCCGATATTGAGCGCGATCTTGCCAAACAGCTGGATAAAGCGGCGATACGCGTCGTAGGCAAAGCGCTCATTGCCGGTTTGCGCAATCAGGCCCTTCAGCGAGGCATCGTTAAGCCCGAGGTTGAGGATCGTGTCCATCATGCCCGGCATCGACATGGCTGAGCCGGAACGCACCGAAATCAGCAGCGGATTCTTGCCGTCACCAAACCCTTTGCCGGTTTTCTTTTCCAGCGCCGTCATGTAGCTGCGGATCTCGTCCATCAGGCCGGCGGGCAACTGGTTCCTTTCCAGGTACGCCGTGCAGGCGTCGGTCGTGATGGTGAAACCCGGCGGCACATTCAGGCCAATCTGCGTCATCTCGCACAGGTTGGCTCCCTTGCCGCCAAGCAGGAGCCGGTTCTTGCCATCTCCCTCCTCGAAAGAGAAAACGTATCTTTTGGTGCTCGTCATGATGCTTCCTTTTCAAAATGTTATTCTGTTTGCCATCTCAGGGCTTGTGCCAATTATGCTTGGCCGGCCAGCAGGCCCCTCTCGACCGTCGGGTAACGCAGACGCAGGCGCAGTTCGTCTTTCAACCGTGAATTGTCCATGCGGCGCGACTCGCTCATGAAGCTCAGCAGCAACAGTGGCAGTTTGTCCTGCGCAGTGTCGCGCGAGACACGCGGCGGACGGGGCAGGCCGTACAGATCGGCGGCCAGGTCGAAATAGTCGCCCATCTTCAATCGGCTGTCGTCATTCACGTTGTAAGTTCGCTGCGGCTTGCCGCGCCACAGGGCGGCGATGCAGGCGCGCGCCAGATCGTCGGCATGAATATGGTTGGTATAAACATCGTCGCTGGCGCGCAGCACCGCCGTGCCTTTTAGCAGACGTGAGCGCGGCGTGCCGTCTGACCGGTCGTTCGCGTAAATGCCCGGAATGCGCAAGATGGAGCTGCGCACCGATGTTGCACGACCCAGAAAGCGCATCGTGTCTTCGGCGCTGATGCGCCGTCGGGCGCGCGGCGTATCCGCTCCTGGCGCTCGGGTTTCATTGACCAGATCACCCTGGCAGTCGCCATAGACACCGCTGGTCGAGCCATACACAACGACATCAGGCACCCCACGCAAGCGCAAGGCACGCACCAGCGCCAGCGTGCGCGGGTCGCTCCAGCCTTCTGACGGAGGCGGAGCCAGATGCACTACGCGCTGCGCCAGCCCGGAGAGTCGGCGCAAGGAGGCCGGATCGTCCAGATTCCCCAGCAAAGGTGTCAGGCCGGCAGCGCGCAGTGTGGCCAGACGCGACGCAGTGGAACTCAAGGCCAGCAGACGCACGCCCGAAGGCAGCGCATGCGCCAGGCGCATGCCGACATCACCGCAGCCGACGATCAGCAGGCGCAAGCGACGAAAGCGCGCCGGTAGGGCGCCGGGGCGGCTGGCATACAGAATCGGGCGGGGGCTCTGGTTTGAAGGCAAAATCAGTACTACCCAATAGTTGAAACAGGCAACAGGGTCCAAGGATACAGAAAAGATGACCCCCAGCGACACCACGACAGCAGAGTTTTTGATCAGCATTAAGCCCAGCGAGCGTTCCTTTACGGCTGGCGCCGGCGAAACGCTTCTTGCGGCTGCCATCCGGCACGGCGTGGGCCTGCCCTACGGATGCAGGGACGGCGCCTGCGGCTCCTGCAAGTGCAGGAAGCTCAGCGGCGCTGTGCGGCACAACGCCCACCAGAGCAAGGCCCTGAGCGACGAAGAAGAAACTGCCGGCATGGTGTTGACCTGTTGCGCGATAGCGCTTGGCGATGTCGTGCTGGAATCCCGTCAGGTGACGCAGACCGGGTCTTTTCCAGTGAAGAGGATGCCGGCCCGCATAACCCAACTGGAACGCAAATCAGACGACGTCATGCTGCTCAGGCTGCAACTGCCGACCAACGAGAGCTTCAGTTACCACGCCGGTCAGTACCTTGATTTCCTTCTGCCGGACGGCTTGCGCCGCAGCTATTCCATGGCCAGCGCAGGACCGGCACCGCTCCAGGGCGCAACATTGGAGTTGCATATCCGCCACCTGAACGGCGGCGTGTTCACCGATCGCGTGTTTGGCGCGATGAAAGAGAAGGAAATCCTGCGCCTGGAGGGACCATTTGGCAGTTTCTGCCTGCGCGAGGACAGCAGCAAGCCGATGGTGCTTCTGGCTTCGGGCACCGGTTTTGCCCCGATCAAAGCCATCCTCGAATACATGCAACACAAGAACATCACACGACCGGCCACTCTCTACTGGGGTGGCCGAAGGCCGCAGGACCTGTACCTGGACGACTGGGTGCGCGCCAAACTTGCCGAAATGCCTCAGTTGCGTTATGTGCCCGTGGTGTCGGATGCACTGCCCGAGGACCAATGGAACGGACGCAGCGGCTTTGTGCACCGGGCCGTGCTGCAGGACCTGCCCGATCTGAGCGGCTACCAGGTCTACGCGTGCGGCGTTCCCGTCATGGTCGAGTCGGCGCAACGCGACTTTGCCCAGGCGGGTCTGCCGCCTGACGAGTTTTACGCCGATGCATTCACCAGTGAAGCTGACAAACAGACGAAAGCGCCCCAATGAATTTCAAAAAACTCCTGCTCAAGACACTGACATTGACGGTCTGTCTGGCTGCGCCGCTGGCGCACTCGCAAGGCAAGCCGATTCGCCTGATCGTTCCCTACGCCGCTGGCGGTCCGCTGGACATCACGGCGCGCGCCATGGCGGAGCGGGTCAAAGACACTTTGGGCACCGTCATTGTTGAAAACCGTCCCGGTGCTGGCGGCAATATCGGTGCCGATGCGGTTGCCAAGGCTGCGCCGGACGGTCTGACCATTGGCATCGCCGCCACTGCGACGCACGCTGTCAATCCCTGGCTCTACAGCAGGATGCCCTACAACGCGGCGACCGACTTTGCCCCGATCACGCAAATGGTGCGAGTGCCCAATGTGTTGGTGATGAACGCCGAAACCGCGCAGCGCCTGAAGATCAACAGCGTGCAGGATCTCATTGCCTACGCCAAGGCCAATCCGGCCAAGCTGAACTACGCAAGTGGTGGCAACGGCAGCGCCGGCCATCTGGCAGGCGAGATGTTCAAACGCGACGCCGGCATCTTTGCCGTGCACATTCCGTACAACGGCGGCGCGCCGGCGCAGCTGGCACTGCTGAGTGGTCAGGTCGATTTCAACTTCGACAACCTCGCCACCGCGGCCCCCAACATCCGCTCCGGCAAGCTCAAGGCGCTGGCCGTTACCACGCTGGCGCCATCGAGCGCCCTGCCCGGCGTACCTCCGGTGGCCGACACGCTCAAAGGTTTTGCCATCGACACCTGGTGGGGTCTGGTGGCCCCGGCTGCGACACCGAAGGAGGTCCTGAGCCGGCTCAACCATGCCTTCGTCGCCGCGCTTGAGGCACCTGCCACGAAGACACGCTTCGCTGCGCTGTTGGCCGAGCCCGTACCCAGCACGCCGGAAGAGTTTGGCGCACTGATGAACAGCGAGCGCGCCAAATACGAAAAACTGGTCAAGGCGTCCGGCGCCCGGGTTGACTGACGCTGGGCAGCTTCAGTCCGTCCTGGCACCCGACTCAAACCATTGCTTGATGAGCAGGCGTTCGGCGTCGGTAATGCCAGTGGCATTGTTCATTGGCATGAGCTTCAGCACCACCGCCTGCTGGTACATGTACTGGGCGTAGGCCTTGACGTATTGCGCCGAATCCAGGCGCACATTCTTCATCTGGACTTGTGGTCCGTGGCACAGATAACAGCGCCGCGCCAGCACCGGCTGCAGATCCTTGTAGCTTAGAGCGCTTTGCGCCGATTGGGGCAAGGCCGTCGATGCCGGGCGCAAGAAGACAATCAGCGCAACGATGACTGCCACGCCCGCCAGCGCGTACGCCAGCGGATTGCGATTGCGCCCCAGCTTGTAGCCGTGCCGCATGACAAAGAACTGGCGGATCGCGGCACCGGCAAACATCATCAGTATCAGCACCAGCCAGTTCTGCGGATGGCTGTAGGTAAAGCTGTAGTGGCCACTGAGCATGGCAAACAGCACCGGCAGCGTGAAATAGGTGTTGTGCACACTGCGCTGCTTGCCGCGCTTGCCGTGGATGGCATCCACTGGCGCCCCCGCCTTGATCTGGGCCACCACCTTCTTCTGCCCCGGGATGATCCAGAACAGCACGTTGGCACTCATGCTGGTGGCCAGCATGGCCCCCACCAGCAGAAAGGCGGCGCGCCCGGCAAACCAGTGGCAGGCAGCCCAGGCAGCGGCACATACCAGCGCAAAGACCAGCGCACCGACGATAGCGTCGCCTTGCTTGCGCTGGCCGAACAGGCGGCAAATCCAGTCGTACATGAGCCAGAACAACACCAGAAAAGAAAGCGCCACTGCAATCGCCGTTGCGGGCGCCCAATCCATCAGCGACTTGTCGATCAGGTAGGTGCTGGCACTCCAGAGGTAACTGACCGTGAACAGCGAAAAGCCGCTCAGCCAGGTGCTGTAGCCCTCCCAGTAGAACCAGTGCAACTGATTCGGCAATTCCGGTGGCGACACATTGAACTTGACCGGGTGATAGAAGCCCCCGCCATGCACCGCCCACAACTCGCCGGTCACACCCTGCTTTTGCAGATCTTCATCCTGCGCTGGTGTCAGGCTGCTGTCCAGAAAAACAAAATAGAAGGACGAGCCTATCCATGCAATGGCGGTGATGACGTGAACCCAGCGCAACAGCAGGTTGGCCCAGTCGAGGTAATAGCTTTCCATAATTCCTTGCTCTGTTGATGTGCGCGCCTCAGCGCCGGTCTGACAGGCTCTGCAATATCTGTGCCGCAACTGCGACGGCGATCACTTCGGGCTCCTTGCCGTCAATTCCCGAGATGCCGATAGGACAGGTCACATGACCGATTTCCTGGTCCGTAAAGCCGCGCGCCGCCAAGCGCTTGCCAAAGGTGGCCCACTTGGTCCTGCTGCCAATCAAACCGACATAAGGAAGGTCGGCTTGCAAACGCTGACGTGTCAGGCAGGCCGCGACCACCTCCAGATCTTCGGCGTGGCTGAAGCTCATGATCAAAACGCGCGAGCCCGGCGCCAGACAGGCCACTTCGGCCTGCACCGGATCGGAATGCTGGCACACAAGGCCCGCAGGCAGTTCAGTTGGAAAGATTTCGTCCCGGCTGTCAATCCAGGTCAGCTTCAGTGGCAAGCGGGCGAGTACCTGCACCAGCGCCTGTCCTACGTGGCCTCCGCCAAAGAGGGCCAGCGCTGGATGCTGGATCGTCAGGCGTTCCCTCAGTGCACCGATATCGGCCGCCGTCACCACTTCAAAGCACACCTGCAGTTCGCCACCACAGCACTGCCCCAGACTGGGGCCAAGTGGATAGCGAATCACTGCCTCGCCTATGCCCGAGGCAAGACGCTCGCGCGCCTGCGCCATGGCCGCAAACTCCAGGTGGCCGCCGCCAATCGTGCCCAGCGCACCCTCGGCAAAGACGGCCATCCATGCCCCCTTCTCGCGTGGCACCGAGCCTCGCGAGGCGTGCACTGTCATGAGACAGGCGCTCTCAAGGGCCAGACGCCGCAGGAACAGGTCAAGACTCATCAGGAACCACGATAGGTTGAATAGCTCCAGGGGCTCACCAGCAGCGGCACGTGGTAGTGCCGGGAAGGGTCGGCAACGCCAAAGTCAAGATTCACCTGATCCAGAAAACTGGGTTCGGGCAAGGCGACTGCGCGGGAGCGGAAATAGGCTGCGACGTCGAACACCAGGCGATAGGTGCCGATCTGCAGGCTGTCGGCGTCAAGCAGCAATCCATCGCCTGGGCGTCCATCCTGATTCAGCACCAATTGCTTCAACAGGGTCGGCGACTGTGTCAGCGTGCTGTACAGCGCCACCTGCATGCCGGCCGCCGGTGTGCCGTGCATGGTGTCCAGTACATGTGTGCTCAAGCCCATGTCGTGTTCCTCTGTCTTGCAAAAATTGCCATTATCATGCCGACATGCCCTCTCGCCAGCATCCATGAAGCACTACGACAGCACGCTGCCCTACCCGCGCGACCTCGTCGGTTACGGCGCCAGACCTCCGCATGCCATGTGGCCAGCACAAGCCCGTATCGCACTGCAGTTTGTTCTGAACTACGAAGAAGGTGCCGAGAACTCCGTGCTGCACGGTGATGCTGCGTCGGAGCAATTTCTCTCCGAGATGGCCAGCCCGGCGGCTTTTCCCGCTCGACACCTCAGCGTGGAGAGCCTCTACGAGTACGGCTCGCGCGCCGGGGTCTGGCGCATCCTGCGCGAGTTCGAGCGGCGCCAGTTGCCACTCACGGTGTTTGCCGTCAGTATGGCACTGCAACGGCACCCGGAACTGTGCGCCGCTTTCAGGGAATTCGGGCACGAGATCGCCTGCCATGGCTGGCGCTGGATCAGCTACCAGAACCTCGACGAATCGACCGAGCGCGAACACATGCGCATCGGGATGCAGATCCTGAGCGAACTCACGGGCGGGCGGCCACTGGGCTGGTACACCGGGCGCGACAGTCCGCAGACGCATCGTCTGGTAGCCGACTACGGCGGCTTTGACTACGACAGCGACTATTACGGCGACGACCTGCCGTTCTGGATGCGTGTGCCAAAGAGCGACGGTACGGTGGTGCCGCAGTTGATCGTTCCCTACACGCTCGACACCAACGACATGCGTTTTGCTTCAAGCCAGGGCTTTGCCCAGGGAGATGACTTCTTCACCTACCTGAAAGACAGTTTTGATGTGCTGTACGCCGAGGGTGACCCGGCCGGCCTGAACACGCCGAAGATGCTCAGCATCGGTATGCACTGCCGCTTGCTGGGTCGACCCGGGCGCATGAAGTCCTTGCAGAAGTTTCTGGACTACGTGCAGGGCCATTCGCAGGTATGGATTTGCCGGCGCATCGACATTGCCCGGCACTGGAAGCAAGCGCATCCCTATCTGCCACCTGCCCTGACCGGCTCCGGCATCTGTCATCCCGGACCCGATCCGGGATCCAGTGCTACGCCACCACTGGATTGCGGGTCAGGCCCGCAATGACAATACAACAACTCAATAGCGCAAGCGACGCTGAGGCGGCGCAGATGCTGGACGGCCTGTACGAGCACTCGCCCTGGATCGCTCAGGCGGCACTCGCGCAAAGGCCTTTTGCGTCGCTGGCGCAACTCAAGAACGCCCTGGTACAGGTGCTGGCCGCCGCAGGGCAGGAGGCGCAACTGGCGCTGATTCGCGCACACCCGGAACTGGCCGGCAAAGCCATGATCAGCCAGACCCTGACAGCAGAGTCCAGCAATGAACAGAGCAGCGCCGGCCTCACGCACTGCAACGCGCAGGAATTCGCCGCGATTCAGGAACTCAACGCCGCCTACAAGGCGAGGTTTGACTTCCCCTTCATCCTGGCAGTGCGCGGTCCACGCGGCAGTGGCTTGACCCGGCATGAAATCATCGAAACGTTCCAGCGTCGTCTGCACGGACAGCGCAGCTTCGAAATTCAGGAGTGTCTACGCAACATTCACCGCATTGCGGAGCTGCGACTGAACGACAAGTTTGGCTTCGAGCCGGTGCTGGGCCATCTGGTCTGGGATTGGGCTGAGGCACTCGCTCAGTACAGCGATCCGGGCTACGCAGAGAAAGGGCAACTCACGGTCACCTACCTGACCGAGGCGCACCGCGCCTGCGCCTCACACCTGAAGGTGCTGATGCGGGAATGCGGTTTTGACGAGGTCGGAATGGATGCCGTCGGCAATGTCGTCGCTCGCTACCTGTCCGACCAGCCGTTGGCCAAAACCCTGCTCACAGGTTCTCACTTCGATACCGTGCGCAACGCCGGCAAGTACGACGGCCGGCTTGGCATTCTGGTGCCGATGGCCTGCGTGCGCACTCTGGCCAGCGAGCGCCGGCGTCTGCCCTTTCACATCGAAGTCGTGGCCTTCGCGGAAGAAGAAGGGCAGCGCTTCGAGACGAGCTTTCTGGGCTCCAGTGCGCTCGTCGGAAAGTTCAACAAGGCCTGGCTGGACTTGCCTGACGCCGATGGCATGACGCTGCGCGCTGCGATGGCGCAGACTGGAATGAACCCTGAGCAGATTGACGCACTTCGACGCAATCCGCGTGACTACCTGGGCTTTGTCGAAGTCCACATCGAACAAGGCCCTGTCCTCAATGAATTGAACCTGCCGCTGGGCGTGGTGACTTCGATCAACGGCAGCGTGCGCTGCACTGGCGAAGTGACTGGCACCGCCTGCCACGCCGGCACGACGCCGATGACCCGGCGTCAGGACGCCGCCGCGGCGGTGGCGGAACTGATCCTGGTCGTGGAGCAACGCGCCACGCAGGATGGTGATTCGGTCGCCACGGTGGGCCAGTTGCTGGTGCCCAATGGCTCGACCAACGTCGTGCCAGGGCGCTGCCAGTTCACGCTTGACATGCGCGCACCCAGCGACGCCCAGCGCGACGCTCTGGTCAATGACATTCTGGCCAGTCTGACTGAAATCGGTGAACGCCGCCAACTGCGCTACACACTCACAGAAACCATGCGCGTTGCGGCGGCGCCCAGCAACCCGGCCTGGCAGCTTCGCTGGGAACATGCACTGACCAGCCTGGCTGTGCCGCTGCACCGCATGCCCAGCGGCGCCGGTCACGACGCCATGAAGTTGCACGAGATCATGCCGCAAGCCATGCTGTTTGTGCGCGGACAAAACGCCGGCATCAGCCACAATCCGCTGGAGTCCAGCACGAGCGACGATATGCAACTGGCAGTGGATGCTTTCGCAAAAATGCTGGAACTGACCGGCTTGTCATTGTGAACCTCCCGGACCATGTCTCTGTCATCCCGGACTTGATCCGGGATCCAGTGCCACGCGAGGCATGGATTGCGGGTCGGGGCCCGCAATGACAATACCAGCCGGCGATAACAATACCGGGCCACAATGACAATGGCTGTTTTTTTCACAACCAGACCTATGACCACTTACGAACAACTTGATGCCTGGATTGACATGCACTTTGATGAGCAGGTCCGGTTTCTGCAGGAACTGATCCGCGTGCCCACCGACACGCCACCGGGTAACAACGCGCCGCACGCCGAGCGCGCCGCCGAGCTGCTGCAAGCCTTTGGCATGGAGGCGAAGAAGTTTCCAGTGCCCGATGCCGAGGTGCGCGCCGCCGGCCTGCAGAGCATCACCAATCTGCTGGTACGACGCAACTACGGTGCAGGCCGCACGATTTTGCTCAACGCGCACGGCGATGTGGTTCCTCCGGGCGAAGGCTGGAGCAAGGATCCCTACGGTGGCGAAATCGAAAACGGCAGCATCTATGGCCGCGCCAGCGCCGTCAGCAAATGCGATTTTTCGACCTATGCGTTTGCCGTTCGCGCGCTCGAAGCGGTAGCCAGGCCACGCAGCGGCAGCGTGGAACTACTGTTCACCTATGACGAGGAGTTTGGTGGCGAAATTGGTCCGCTCTGGATGCTCTCACACGGACTGGTCAAGCCCGACCTGATGATTGCGGCGGGTTTCAGCTATCAGGTCATCACTGCGCACAACGGCTGCCTGCAGATGGAGGTGACGGTGCACGGCCAGATGGCGCACGCGGCCATACCGGAGTCCGGCGTGGACGCACTGCAGGCCGCGGTCAAAATCCTCAATGCGCTGTACGCACAGAATCTGCTCTACAAACAGGTCTGCTCCGGCGTCGAGGGGATCACGCACCCCTACCTCAATGTCGGCGTGATTGAAGGTGGCACCAACACCAATGTCATCCCGGGGCGCGTCAGCTTCAAACTCGACCGGCGCATGATTCCGGAAGAAGATCCGGTGCAGGTCGAAGCCACTCTGCGCAGCATCATCGCAGAGAGCGCGGCGCTGAGTGCCGACGTGACAGTGGATGTAAGGCGCATCCTGCTGGCCAAAGCCTTGCAGCCGCTCCCTGGCAACAGGCCGCTGGTGGACGCCATTCAGCATCATGGCAAGGCGGTTTTTGGCGAAGAGATCCCGGCTTTGGGCACTCCGCTGTACACCGACGTGCGTCTGTTCTGCGAGGCCGGTATTCCGGGTGTGATTTACGGTGCCGGTCCGCGCACCGTTCTGGAATCGCACGCCAAGCGCTCCGATGAGCGGCTGGTACTGGAGGACTTGCGACGCGCCACCAAAGTCATCGCGCGCAGCCTGCTTGATCTGCTGCAGCCGGCCTGACCCGGTCGATTCACCATTTCTTGAGCTATCGCATAGGTGACAATGACCGGTGGTAGCAAAATCCGCTAGCCTTGAAGGGCTTAGCCAATAACTGTGGAGAAAAGAATGAGTAACGAATTGTCCCCGGCAGAGCACGCCCTGCGCGAAGCCGCCCGCGAATACCACCGCACACCGACACGCGGCAAGATTTCGGTCACTCCGACCAAACCTCTTTCCAATCAGCGCGACCTCTCCCTGGCCTATTCGCCCGGCGTTGCCTACCCCTGCCTGGACATCGAAGCCAACCCCGAACTCGTCAACGAATACACCTCGCGCGGCAATCTGGTGGGCGTCATCACCAACGGCACCGCTGTGCTCGGCCTGGGCGACATTGGCCCCTTGGCCTCCAAGCCCGTGATGGAGGGCAAGGGTTGCCTGTTCAAGAAATTTGCCGGCATCGACGTCTTCGACATCGAACTGGCCGAGCGTGACCCCGACAAGCTGATCGAGATCATCGCCGCGCTGGAACCCACACTGGGCGGCATCAACCTGGAAGACATCAAAGCGCCCGAGTGCTTCTACATCGAGAAGAAGCTGCGCGAACGCATGAACATTCCGCTGTTTCACGACGACCAGCATGGCACTGCCATCATCTCCAGCGCAGCCCTTCTCAACGGTCTGGAATTGGTAGGCAAACCCATTGACAAGGTCAAGGTGGCCGTCTCCGGCGCAGGCGCCGCAGCGATTGCCTGTCTGGACGTCATGGTCGGCCTGGGTGTAGCTCGCGAAAACGTCTATGTCTGCGACTCCAAGGGTCTGGTCTACGAAGGCCGCCCCGGTGGTTACGACGAATCGAAGGCGCGCTACGCCCAGAAGACAGAACTGCGCACGCTGGCCGATGTGATCAAGGGCGCCGATGTCTTCCTGGGTTGCTCCACTGCGGGGGTGCTGACGCAGGACATGGTGAAGACCATGGCCGACAAACCCATCATCCTGGCCCTGGCCAACCCCGAGCCCGAAATCCGGCCCGAACTGGCGAAGGCGGTGCGACCCGACTGCATCATCGCCACAGGCCGCTCCGACTACCCGAACCAGGTCAACAACGTCCTTTGCTTCCCGTACATTTTCCGAGGCGCACTGGACTGCGGTGCCACCAAGATCACCGAAGCCATGAAGCTGGCCTGCGTGCGCCAGATCGCTGACCTGGCCAAGGCCGACATCAGCGAAGAAGTAGCCACCGCCTACGCCGGCCAGGAACTCGTGTTTGGCTCGGAGTACCTGATTCCGACACCGTTTGACTCGCGCCTGATTCTGCGCATTGCACCCGCCGTGGCAAAGGCCGCTGAAGAGTCCGGTGTGGCCTCCCGCCCGATCAAGGACATGGATGCATACCGCGAACAGTTGTCGCGTTTTGTTTATCAGACCGGCATGTTCATGCGCCCGGTATTTACGTCGGCCAAAGCCGTGCCCGAGGCCGGCAAGCGGGTTGCCTACGCCGAAGGCGAGGACGAACGCGTGCTGCGTGCTGCACAGTTGGCAGTGGACGAAGGACTGGCACGCCCTATCCTGATCGGACGCCCGGCCGTGATCGAAGCCCGGCTGCTCAAAGCCGGTCTGCGCATCCGGCTTGGCAAGGACGTCTCCTGCGTCAACCCGGAAGACGATCCGCGCTTTCGCCAGTACTGGGAAACCTACCATCGCCTGATGGGTCGGCGTGGCGTCTCCATCGAAGCCGCCAAGGCCGCTGTGCGCCGTTCAACCACGACCATCGGATCGCTGATGGTCAAGCTCGGTGATGCAGACGCCATGCTGTGCGGTCTGCACGGCCGTTTTGACGTGCATCTGGATCACGTCCGCGACGTCATCGGCCCCAAGAAAGGTGCTTCGGGCTTTGCGACACTGAACGCGCTGATGATGGAAAAGCGCACGCTCTTCATTGCCGACACTTTTGTCAACGAAGACCCGGACGCGCAGCAACTCGCCAACATCGCCATGATGGCCGCCGACGAGGTGAAGCGTTTCGGCCTGCCGCCGAAAGTGGCGTTTCTGTCGCACTCCATGTACGGCTCGTCGAGCCGCAAGTCCGCCGTCAAGATGCGCCTGGCCTACGAACTGTTTTGCCAGATGGCACCCGACGTGGAATGCGACGGCGAACTGCACGGCGATGCCGCCCTGTCCGAAGAAATGCGCCACGCAGCGCTGATGGACAGTGAACTCAAGGGCGAGGCCAACATTCTGATCTGTCCGAACCTGGACGCAGCCAACATCCTGTTCAATGTGCTCAAGATGACGGGCGGACATGGCGTCACGGTGGGCCCGATCCTGCTTGGCGCAGCGGCCTCTGTCCATGTGCTGACACCTTCGGCCACAGTGCGGCGTGTCGTCAACATGACGGCACTCGCGGTGGCCAACGCGGCCAAGCACAACGCCGGCTAGCAGCAGGGGCAGCGCGACTTCTAGGGCGCGCCGCCCGAGCGGTGCCTTTCGCGCAGCATGAAAAGGTAAAGTCCCTCCACCTTTTCGCGCGCCCAGGGTGTCTTGCGCAGGAATTTCAGACTGGATCCGATGCTCGGATCATGGGTGAAACAACGCACGGGTATACGTTCTCCAAGTTCGGCCCAGCCGTAGTGCGTAGCCAGTGCCGTGACGATAGCCTCCAGCGTCAGGCCATGCAAAGGGTTGCGTGGCTGGGCGGGAGCTGCTGCATCTGGCATGGCTGCATTTTGTCACGCCGCTTCGATCACATCGCCGGGCAGCTAGAATACGCCCCTCGGAAGCTTGGCAGAGCGGTTGAATGCACCGGTCTTGAAAACCGGCGATGTTTTACGACATCCGTGAGTTCGAATCTCACAGCTTCCGCCATTTTTGTGCGTGCGGCAGAGCCTGAAAACGGCTCTACCCCCCAACAACCCCGCCAGGATTTTTCGAATGACCCGGTTGAGTTGCCGAACCAGGCACTTTCGGCCGCGAGCCCGGTCGCCCTTTACGCCGGCATGTCTATGCCATCAACGCCATGCCAACCAGCGTTGCAATGTGCTCCGATGTTGATACATCCGTATTCTGATCGACCGGCGCCAGTACTTGCCTGAGTGTCGTCAAGTCGGTGGTGCTCTGGCCCATGACATTGGTGTAGTACTTGGCTACCGCCAATTCATTTTGGAACTGGTGCGCCGCGGTGCCCCAGGTGGCGTCACTGAGCGCTTTGCCAGCCAGGTTGCCAAACACTGTGTAAATTATTCGTCCTGTTGTCCAGCCAGTGTCGAGCGCACCCACAATGTCATTGATGGCGCCTTGCTTCACGGCGGTCGATGCGCTGCTTTTTACGACGTTGTTCACCAAGGTGCTGGCCATATTGAGGTGGCTTAGATTGGCCGGATACACGTCCGTGAACTGGCTCTTGGAGGTGAAGATATCCACAATCATCTGAACCGAAAGTCCGCCACGGTACGCATCGGCCATCTGGTTCATGTACTCGACACCGGGAACTGCACTGAAGGCAACAATGCAGAACTGCCAAAGGGACTCGGGCAGATCGGTGTAGGTGCCGGGTGTCAGGGAATCGGTGATGACGGTCTTGTCTGCAAATTGCAGCCGTTCCATATTGAACAGAGCATCCGTACCGTTGACCCCTGTCTTGTCTTGAACAGTCCAGTTGCCATTGGCAAATCCGAGTTGGTAGTTTTTTGATGATCCACTGAAGACTGCGGTGTCGGTTCCGGCACCGCCGTACAACGTGTCGTTCCCGGCACCGCCATCCAGGCTGTTGTTTGCGTCGTTACCGATCAGCGTGTCGTTGCCGCTGCCGCCGATGGCGTTTTCAATGACACAACCAAAGGCAATGGCAAGGTTGTCTGTGCCATCATATGTTGGCTGTGTGGGTGGCGAAGCCCACTTGTAGCCGGCTGTTGAATCCGACAGAATGGTGATCTTCGAGAAGTGCCCCGGTTGCAAGTCGATGCTGCAGCCTCTGGAAAAATTTGATACTGAAATTGTGTCAGTCCCGCCTGCGTCCCAAATCGTTCTGAAGAACGGAGTATTTGGATCGAACGTGTAAATGTCATTGCCGGTTCTGCAAGTCAGGTTGGGGCCATACAGATATTGCATGGCAGCAATGTCATACAGCATTGGGCTGTCAGGCACAACGTCGAATGACGTCCAGGCAACTGATCCATTTGCGTTATGTATCAACTGAACAAACAGGCTGTGCGGATGATTCGTGTACGACATCACCGTGTATTGCTGCGAATCCTGGCTGCCCGAAAGAATAGGCACACCTTCAAATGGGTGTTTCAGCCCTAAAGCGTGTCCCAGTTCGTGTAACAGGGATTTGTAGTTGTAGGAACCAGAAGACCAGTCGGAACTTGTGGCAGCCGACGAAAGGGTACTGATCCACACGTCGCCGCTCGCGGGCCAATATGAATTCGGGAGGCTGGCCCAACCCCATGCCTGACTGCCAGTGCTCGTCGTATCTGTCGCCGATGTCCACGCAAATCGAATATCACCAACATTGGAGGCGGTTTCTGCCACCTCGGAAAACGTCAGGTTGGCAACGTTTGCCCATGCCTGCAAGGCGCTTCGCGCTGCCGCCTGCTGGATTGTGCTTAGTCCGTAGTGTTGCGTCGCATTTGATTCATTGAGCAGTGAATAGTTGCCAGTACCGCCATGACCAGAAAAGCTGGCCGTGGCAAGCGTAGTCCAAGGAAAACTGTAGCTGAGGGTGGTGCCGGTTCCGGTGGCACCACCCCACTTGACACCCCCAAGAAGCGCATTGATACTCAGTGAACCGCTTTGACCAACGTTACTCGTGCTGCTGGATGTTGTTGGAGCGGGCATAGCATGTTTTCAGGGTGCGGAGACCGTGAAGAACTCCCACATTCTCGGCGCCGAGGCGGCAGCCCCGGGGAAGGACGAAACGCCAAGACCTTCCAGCGTCAGTCGAAGCATGCTCTGGTGCTGGTATTGCGTCGTTGAGACGTAGCCCTTTTTCGAGAAAGCCGGACTCACCAGCGCTGCAACAATTCTCCCGCCGCCATTGGTATTGTCCACGTTCCCTTCGTCGAAGACGATGATCAACAAGCCGTCATTCTTGAATGGAGTGCTGGTCAACAGCGGCGCAATGTTGTTCTGCAACCAGGTGTCGGCTGTACCCAGAGAACAGTCATGGGCATCGTTACAACCATTGGGTGTGATGAACGAATAGTGGGGCAACGTACCAGCCGTGACATCGGTCGCGAACTGTGTAAATGGCACAAGATTCTGCCTGGTCGCAGTGCTGCCGGTGACGTCGCTGATGTACGCCAGTGGGTTGTGTCGGACGTAATATCGACCAGAATCACCTCCGGTGTAGCCGACCGATGGCAGGTTTTCGGCATAAGACTTCCATGTTTTTCCGTTGGCAATCAGCTGTCGCACGACATTGTCCGCCGCCACCGGAAAGCTCGAGGGCGTCATGGCGTCATTGTTGGTGAGAACTTGCCCTGTTGTCAGCATGAAATAGTTTCCGATCGAAGGGTGGGTGTTGGCGTAATACTTCGACGCCAGCCCAAAGCCTGCCAACAGAGAGTTCAAGTACGGCATCGCCGTGGTCCCGACGACTTCAGCATAGTCGGTGTTCTCCAATAGAACCATGACGACGTGCCCAAAGGGTGCATTGACCACCGTGGCGACAGGATTGATCAAGATGCTCAAACCGCTCGATAGCGACACACCCTTGGAATCGCGAACCGTGAACGTCATCGCCGAGGTTCCAGCGGTCGTCGGCGTTCCGGAAATAGCTCCACTCGCCGCGGTGAGCGCAAGCCCCGTCGGCAAGCTGCCGTTCGATACAGTCCAGGTGTAGGGCGCGGTGCCACCGCTGGCCTGAAGCGTATCTCGGTAAGCGCTGTTGACAACCCCGCTCGTCAAGGTCGTCGTCGTGATATTCAACGCGGGAACGGCAGCATTGACCACAATGCTCAGATTGGCAGTAGCCGACTGGCCATTCGCATCACGAACGGTGAAAACGATGCTTGAGGTTCCCGCTGTCGTGGGGGTGCCACTGATTACGCCACTGGTCGCCGCCAGCGCAAGACCCGTTGGCAAGCTGCCGCCAGTCACGCTCCACGAATAGGGCGCCGTGCCGCTGCTAGCCACAAGAGTGGTTTGATAAGCACTATTGACGACACCGCCTGGAAGCGTCGTCGTTGTAACTTGAGGTGCCGGCACGACTGCCGGGTTGACGGTGATACCAAGGCTGGCTGAAGTAGATTGCCCGTTCCCATCGACGACAGTGAACATGATGGCCACGGTTCCGGCCGCGGTGGGCGTGCCGCTGATGATGCCACTTGCCGACGCAAGCGCAAGCCCCGCCGGCAAGCTGCCGCCCGTCACGCTCCATGCGTAGGGCGCCGCACCACCGTTAAGCCTGAGTGTGCCTTGATAAACGCTGTTGACAACGCCAACCGGAAGTGCGGTCGTCGTGATTTGAGGCGCCGAAGCGACCGGGTTGACCGTCAAGGTTGCACTCTGGCTGGTGGCGCTGCCAGCCGAATTTGTCACCGTGACACTGAAGGTGGCGCCACTATCAGTTGTCGTTGCCGGGGTTATCGCGTAACTGCCGGAGGTGGCACCATTGATCGCAGCCCCGCTTCTCTTCCACTGATATTGCAGCGGCGCGGTGCCGCTAGCCACGACGGAAAAACTGGCAGTCTGACCGATCGTAACGGTCAAGCTCGCGGGCTGGGTCGTGATGGCAGGCGCAACAACGACCGGATTCGCCGGGGTCGCGCCAGAGCCCCCTCCTCCACAGGCAGTGAACATCTGCGCTGCTGCAAGCCCAGCCGTAAGCAAGCAAAGCATTTTTGTCATGCTCAAAATTTTCATACAGGTATTTCGAGTGCCGAGGTATTAACTTCCGGAATCGGATCCTTTTATAACAAAAATCCATTGAATTCGCAGGCTCGGCCCATCAAACTCCCATCCAGGACCTTAGTTCCCTGATGTAGTCAACGGGCAGATGGTTCTCTTCAGCGACCTCAATGATCCTTTCCAGATATTGACTTCGGCCCGACCGTGACGAGTGATCCGTGCTGACGTAGACCAGCATGGATTCGGTTCCACCTTCGAATTGCACCTTGTGGTACTGCTTCACGTAGAAATCCGGCACTTCTTCGTATTGATCCAGGGACGCCTCGTCCGCCGGCGTGATTTCCCACACAATGCCGTAAACACTGGAACTGGCGCTGGCCGTGACGGTAGCGAAGCCGCGGCTGTCAATCTCAAAGCGATGCTGCGATAGAAGCGCAGTCCCCAGTGGTCGAGCGGTTGGACAGCGATCCTTCATCTGGAAAGCATCCATATTGGAACCGTAAGAGAAATATTTCATGCTTGCTCAGGCGCTCGCTGCTGGCGGCGCTGCCACATAACCCTGCTCAAAGGTGGCCACTCCCGGGGGAATTGCCACCCAGGGCAGCTTCGATTGAACCCAGATGTGCCGATCTATGGTGAACCAGCCAGGGGTGTCAAACGTACCGCCCGTGATCGTTCGCATGCCGGGCCGAATCTCTGCGGTATGGAAGACTGTCGTTCCACATTTCGGGCAGAAGTTCATGCGCAGCCATCTGCCACTTTCGTCAGACCGGTGTTCGTATTCGGCAAGTTCTCCTTGCAGCAACTCCACAGCATCCTGAGCAAAGGACGCAAGAACCGCGAACGCACTTGCCAATCTCCTTTGGCAAAAAGTGCAGTGACAGACTGTGCCGAAAGCCGGATGACCGTGAACACGGTACCGTACAGCGCCACAGACACAGCCACCAGAGTGGATTTCAGACATAGCGACCTCCCGGGGAGCGATGATGCCGTTAGTGTAGAGGTCTCGCCGCTTGCATACACTTGAGGCCATGTTCACCAGCTGCCCGAAATGCGCTCACAAGCCTTTGCCGAGCGACCAGTCGCTGCCTGCGTCATGCCCGGCCTGCGGCGTGATTCTCGCGAAGGTAGGCCAGCCCATGCCGGCCAAGGTCGTGTTGCCTGTGCAAAGCAAAGTCGACCCCATCGTCTTCTGGCCCAGCCTTGCCCTGCTGGCGGCGTTTGCAGTCTGGGGTGTCGTGCTGATCGCGCAGGACTATCGCACGGGTGAGATCGGATCGTCTTTCCTGCATCGCCCCTTGCTGATCTTCCACGAAGCCGGCCACGTCGTGTTCCGTTTGCTAGGCCAGTGGATGATGGTGATGGGCGGCACGCTGGGGCAACTGATCATGCCCGCCATTCTGGGTGGCGCCTTGCTGATCAAGAATCGTGACGCCTTTGGCGCCGCCATCGGCCTCTGGTTTTTTGGCGTTTCATTGCTGGATATTGCACCCTACATGTACGATGCACTGCAGCCGCAGCTGATGCTGCTTTCCGGGCGGACCGGCGAAGAAGGCGGTCACGACTGGATCTTCCTGTTTTCGTCGCTCGGGCTCTTGCACAAGTCACAATTCATCGGCGCATTGGTTCACAAACTCGGCGCGCTGACCGTCATTTTTGCTCTATGCTGGGGTGCCCGCGTGCTTCAGCTTGAGTATGGGCGCGGGCGTGAAAACGGAGATGCCAATGGCGACGAATCATGGTAGGGTGGTTTTGGTGGCGGGGGCAACAGGACTCGTCGGTCGGGAAATCCTGTCGGCCCTGTTGGCCGACAAGACGGTGGCTGCGGTTCACTGCGTGGGGCGCCGGGCACCCGGCGTGACTCACGCCAAACTCACGGCCCATGTGCTGGAGTTGAACGCGCTGCCGGCGCTTCCCAAGGTCGATGAATGCTTTATTGCACTGGGGACCACCATCAAGCTGGCCGGAAGTTCAGCCGCCTTCCAGGCTATCGACCTGCATGCGGTTGTGGCGGTGGCCAGCGCGGCGCTATCGTCTGGTGCGAAAAAGTTGGGTGTTGTCAGCGCCATGGGCGCCAACGCCATGTCTGGTGTTCTTTACAACCGCGTCAAGGGAGAGATGGAGTTGTCTCTCGCGCGCA
This sequence comes from uncultured beta proteobacterium, assembly GCA_903927295.1. GTDB lineage: Bacteria > Pseudomonadota > Gammaproteobacteria > Burkholderiales > Burkholderiaceae_C > Rhodoferax. Next base: position 26,239 of record CAIYMN010000282.1, read on the forward strand.
TGGGGTTCAGCAGTCTGGTGATTGCGCGGCCCTCCCTGATCGACGGAGACCGCGCGGCGCTCGGCCAGTCCGACCGCGCCGGCGAGGGCGTCGGCCTCTTGCTGGCCCGCCGTCTGCGTCCGCTGCTGCCCGCCAATTACCGCGCCATCCCGGCCAGGGATGTTGCGCATGCACTTATTCGAGCGGTTCAAGCCGGCTTGCCCGGCGTGGTGACGCTGCTATCCGGTGAAATGCAGGGTGGCTGAGATGAAAACGATTGGACTGTTGGGCGGCATGAGTTGGGAATCCACCGTCCCCTACTACCGTTTGATCAATCAGAGAGTCAGGGAACGCCTGGGCGGCCTGCACTCAGCAAAAATCATTCTCTACAGTGTTGACTTCCATGACATTGAGCGTCTGCAACACCAGGGAGACTGGACTGCAGCAGGGCTGATGTTGGCTCAGGCCTCGCACTCTCTGGAACTTGCCGGGGCAGACTTCATCGTTCTGTGCACCAACACCATGCACAAAGTTGCATCCGTCGTTGCGGCGGCAACTTCGATCCCCCTGCTCCATATTGCAGACCCGACAGCCAGGCAAATCAGAAGCGATGGACATGCCAGAGTGGGACTGCTGGGCACCCTCTTTACGATGGAACAGGATTTCTACCGCGAACGCTTGCAGCAGCAGGGTTTGGAGGTCGTTACACCGTGCCCTGAAGATAGGGCAGTAGTGCACAGAATCATTTATGAAGAACTTTGCCTCGGTCAGGTCCTGCCTGGGTCACGCGCCGAGTATCAGAGAGTCATGGCGCGTCTGGCTGAACAGGGAGCGCAGGCCATCATCCTTGGATGCACGGAAATCGCCATGCTCATTAGCCCGTCGGACGCGGCGATCCCCCTGTACGATACCACCGCGATTCATGCCTTGGCGGCGGCTGATGAAGCACTGGGCATGCGCTAGATCTGCACCCTCGTGCCCAGTTCAATCACGCAGTTGTTGGGCAAGCGAAAGAAGCCTGCCACGCTGCCCGAGTTGCGCGACATCAGGGCAAAGAATGTTTCACGCCATTGGCTCATACCGGCGCCCTTGGTTGGCACCACAATTTCCCGACTCAGGAAATACGAGGTTTCGAACAGGTTTATCGGTAAACCCTGCGCCGTGCAGAGGTCAAGCGCCTTCGGAATGTCGGGCGTATTCTTGAAGCCGTAATTGACTTGCACCTTCCAGAATCCCGGCGCCAGCAGTTCTACCTGCACCCGCTCTTCAAAGGCGATCCACGGCACGTCGTGAAACAGCACGGTGAGAATCACGTTGCGCTCGTGCAGCACCTGGTTGTGCTTGAGGTTGTGCATCAACGCCTGTGGCACCGTGCCCGGATTGGCCACGGCGTATACAGCCGTTCTGGGAACCCGGTGCACGCTGTCATTCAGCAAGCCCTGGATGAAAGGCAAGAGCTCCGGGTCATCATGACGAATGCTTTCGATGAGCAGTTCACGACCACGCCGCCAGGTCGCCATGACAAAGAAGATGGCCATACCCAGCAGCAATGGAAACCAGCCGCCCTGGAAGAACTTGATGGAACAGGACAGCACCAGCAACGTATCGAGAGCCAGAAATACGCCAGTGGCCGCCAGCGCCAGCGGCAGCGGGTAACGCCAGCCGTCGCGCACCACAAAATACGTCAACAGTGTCGTGATGAGCATGGTCACGGTCACCGCAATCCCGTAGGCGGCCGCCATCGCCGAGGAACTTCCGAATCCCAACACGGCCATCAGGACGGCAAGCAGCAAGGCCCAGTTCACTTCGGGCATGTAGATCTGCCCGGCCTTGCTGGCGGAGGTGTAATTGACCTGCAGTCTGGGCAACAGGCCGAGTTGCACCGCCTGCTTGGTCATGGAATAGGCACCCGAGATCACCGCCTGCGACGCGATCACGGTGGCAATGGTAGCCAGCACCACAGCGGGCATGAGCCAGAACGATGGAAACAGACGATAGAACGGATTGGCGAGTGCTGTCGGGTCACGCAACAGCAAGGCGCCCTGTCCCATGTAGTTGATGGCCAATGCTGGCAAGACCAGGCCGCCCCAGGCCCACTGTATGGGTCGCTTGCCAAAGTGCCCCATGTCGGCATAGAGCGCTTCCGCGCCCGTGAAAGCCAGCACTATGGCGCCGACCGCGAGGAACACGTGACTGCCCTGTGCTCGCAGAAACGCCAGTGCGTTCAATGGGTTCAGCGCCGCCAATATGGCGGGTTGCTGCACAATTTCCCTGATACCGGTGACTGTGAGTACGCCAAACCACAGCACAATCACCGGCCCAAACAACCTGCCCACCGTGGCCGTACCAAAGCGCTGCATGGAGAACAGGCCAATCAACACCGCCATGCAAATGGGCACGACATAGGGCTTGAACGCCGGTGTCGCCACTTCCAGCCCCTCTGCCGCGCTCAGCACCGAGATCGCCGGGGTGATGACGGTGTCTCCATAAAACAGCGCGGCGCCGAATACGCCTGTCATCAGCAAGGCCAGGCGACGCTGCGGTGTTTTGCCCGCTGCATTGGCGGCGAGCGCGGTCAAGGCCATGATGCCACCTTCGCCGCGGTTGTCTGCACGCAGGATGAGCAGCACATACTTCACCGTGACGACCATCATCAGGCCCCAGAAAATGACCGAGACAGCGCCAATGAGATGGCTTGCGTCCAGCGGGATTCCGGTTGCCGGGCCGAAGACTTCTTTCATTGTGTACAGCGGGCTGGTCCCGATGTCACCGTAGACCACACCCATGGCTCCCAGCGTCAGCGCAGCAAGGCTTTCGCGCTCGTCTTTCATACCCATCGCAACCCAATGTCAGTGAACATGACCTCACTGTCGTCCCAATGGCATCAGGAACGCATAAGGACAGATGCTCTACATCGCGGCCAGGCGGTAGCCGATGCCGGTCTCGGTCAGCAAATGGCGGGGTTCCGCCGGATCGCTTTCAATCTTTGCTCTCAACTGAGCCATGTAGAGCCGCAGGTAATGCGTGTGCTCGGTGAACTCAGGCCCCCACACATCAGACAGTAGTTGTCGGTGCGTGACCACCCGCCCAGCGCTGCGCACCAGGCGAGCCAGCAGTTTGAATTCAGTCGGTGTCAAATGCAGGGCCTCACCTCTGCAATGCACCTGGTGCAAGATCAGATCAACTCGCAGGTCCTCGAGTTCGTGCACCTTGATGGCAGCGTCCAGCGTGGTGCCACGATGCCGCAGCGCGACCCGAATGCGCGCCAGCAGTTCGGCAACATTGAAGGGCTTGGTGAGGTAGTCGTCGGCACCTGCATCAAGCAACTGTATTTTTTGAGCTTCCTGATGCCGCGCGGAGACCACCAGAATCGGCAGCGAATGGTGCTTTCGCACTTCCTGGACCAGTTCGATACCGTCCCCATCGGGCAGCCCGAGGTCAAGCAGCATGACGTCGGGTGGCGCATGCTGCAACAGTGCCCTGGCTTCACTCACCGATACTGCTGTCTGCACCTCAAACCCTTCCACGGTCAGCGCGGATTGCATCAGTGACCGTATCTCGCGGTCATCTTCGACCACCAGGACGCGCAGTGTCATGCCGACGCTCCTGGCGGTGGCTGCCTGTCCAGTGGCAGTGCGAGCGCGAAGGTACTGCCGCCACCGGCCCGGCGCCGGTACGTCAGGCTGCCACCATGCGCCACGGCAATGGCCCGGCATACCGCCAGTCCCAGACCGGCTCCACGCTGCCCGGAGTGGTCATTGTGCGAGAACGGCTCGAACAGGTTCTGCACTTGCTCCTGCGGGATGCCCGGTCCGCGGTCTTTTACAGCCACCTGAAGCTCATGTTCGGTGGCACTAACGCTCAGGTCTATCGCATCGCCGCTGTACTTGAGCGCGTTGTCCAGCAGATTGCCTATCAACTGGGCGAGCAGGACCGGATCAGCCCTGATCAGTGGCAGATGCTCCGGCACTCTTGACTTGATGCGGCGTGCGAGGTCGCGCTGACGCACGCGAGCCAGTACCGCACCCACGATCTCCTCCATCGACTCCCAGTCCTGATTGAGAATTTGAGAGGCATTGGTCAGGCGAACCAGCTGCAGTGTGTTGTCTGTCACCGTGGAAAGGTAAGTGGCCTCGCTGACAATGCTGCTCAAGAGCCGGTCCTGTTCGGCGCTGCCGAGTTTGTCGCGCTGCGTTTGCAGCGACGATGCTGCTCCGACGATAGCGGCCAGAGGTGTGCGCAGATCGTGGGATATGGCAGCGAGAAAGGTACTCTGCAAATGCTGGCGCTGCGCCTCCTGCTGCGCCACCAGCACCGAAGCGCCAAGGCGCACGCGCCAGAGCGCCTGTCCAAGCAAACTGCACAAGGCCTGCGCGTGCTCACGAGCACTGGTGTCGCCAGCCAGGACCGACTGAACACAGACAGCCCCACTCATCTGACCCTTGGTTCCCAGGGGCAGATACCAGGCATTGAGCCCGGGCCAGCGCCCGGTACCGGGACCAAGCACTGCGGCTTCGTTCATGCAGCACTTCATCGCATCACGCAGGGCGGGCGATAGTTCATCCTCGGCCCGCAACTCACCGCCCTCCTGACACAAGACCAGTACGCTGGGTCCCTCAAAGGCCGACCTGAGCGCGGCTTGACCCAGTGCCGAAATCTCCTGCGCGTTACTCACGCCAGAGAGTTCAGTCGCCAGCATTTGCAACTGGCCGGCGCGCTGCGCGTTCAGCCGCGCTGTTTCCGTTTCGCGGCGCAGCCCTGCCGCCAGATGGCTGATCACCAGTGCCACCAGCAACATGGTGAACAGCGCGATCAGATGCTCCTGACTATCGACCTCAAAGGTCAGGCGTGGCGGAACAAAGAAGAAGTTGAATGCCGTGACCGCAGCCACGGCGCACACGACGGATTCTTTCCAACTCAGTGCGTAGGAGGCAATCACCACGGCCAGCACGTACACCATGGCCTGGCTGGTCAGCGACACGTGATGGTCAACCAGGTAGCCGCACGCCGTGGCTGCCACCAGCAACAAGGAAACAACAGACCAGCGCCAGACGGGCTGGCGAAGGGAACGGGTGGCAGCGATTTCGCTCATAAGACCGCCAGCGTAACACTGGCGGCATCAGGATTGCATCAGGAATGGCTCGGCGGTCGCGGTGCGCTTCAGGCCATGGCCGCGCACATCCCTCGTCGCTTTGTCGCCTTAATGCACCGGGGATGCCGCGGCCGACGCAGCCTGTCGCAAATCCGCTGCGAGTCAGCTCACAAGCAGTTACATTGTTGCTTCGCCCGGTTCGGGCACTCTCCAGATTCGCAAACTGCAAGGAATTGACATGCTGACCATCAAGGCGCTCAACAAGACCTACGCCAACGGCGTACAGGCACTCAAGGACGTTCATCTGCAGATCCCAACCGGCCTGTACGGCCTGCTCGGACCCAACGGTGCCGGCAAATCCTCGCTGATGCGCACCATCGCCACGCTGCAGGAACCCGACAGCGGCAGCATCCATTTCGACGGTATGGATGTCCTGCAGGACAAGGAGGGGCTGAGGCGCCAGCTCGGCTACCTCCCGCAGGACTTTGGTGTCTACCCGAAAGTCAGCGCAGAAGACCTGCTGAACCACTTCGCCGTCCTGAAGGGCCTGACGCAACGCGCCGAGCGCAAGGAGATGGTCGATGGCTTGCTGCAGCAGACCAATCTGTGGGAAGCACGCAAACGCAAGCTGGGAACTTTTTCGGGCGGCATGCGCCAGCGCTTTGGCATTGCACAAGCGCTGCTGGGGGCACCGCGGCTGGTGATCGTGGACGAGCCCACCGCGGGCCTGGATCCGGACGAGCGCAACCGCTTTCTGAACCTGCTGGCAGAAATCGGCGAACAGGTGGTGGTGATGCTGTCCACACACATTGTGGAAGACGTGACCGACCTGTGTCCGCGCATGGCGATGATCGTCAAGGGGGAAGTCCTGCTGCAGGGCGAGCCGCAGGCCGCCATCGAACTGCTGCGCGACAAGGTCTGGCGAAAACGCATCAGCAAGGCCGCGCTGCCCGAGTACCAGCAGCGCTTCAATGTGCTGTCATCACGCCTTGTGGCGGGCCAGCCCCAGATCAATGTGCACTGCGAGAGCCAGCCCGACGAGGGTTTTGTGCAGGTCGAGCCGGATCTGGAGGATGTGTACTTTCTGAAGATCCGCGCCAGCCAGAGCAGCGCTGCGGCAAGTCTCTAAGGATCATGTTCAAAACTCTTCCCCAATCGTCGTGACTTGGGCACGCATATTGCAATCAGTGACGGCATGAAACAAACTGACCTTGGCCTTGATCTCAGCACGCGGCGCACGCGCAAGCAAATCCTGCTCGATGAGATGGAGCAGGTCATGCCTTGGGGCGAACTGCTGGCACTGATAACGCCGCATGCACCGGTGGCCAAGACGGGACGACCGCCGTTTGATCTTGCACTGATGCTGCGCATTCATTGTTTGCAGCAGTGGTTTGGTCTGTCCGACCTGGGTGCCGAAGAAGCACTGTTCGAGACCAGCTTTTACCGTGACTTCGTCGGTATCAGCGGTACCCAGCGTATTCCTGATCGAGTCAGCATCCTGCGTTTCCGCCATCTGCTCGAAGAACACGACCTGAGCCCGAAGATTCTGCAGGTCATCAATGCCAAGTTGAGCGCCCACGGCCTGCTGCTCAAGACCGGCACCGTGGTGGACGCCACGCTTATCGCAGCACCAAGTTCCACCAAGAACAGCACCGGTGAGCGTGACCCCGAGATGCACCAGGTCAAGAAAGGCAACCAGTGGCACTTCGGCATGAAGGCGCATATCGGGGTGGACGCTGAATCCGGCCTGGTGCACACCGTCATCGGCACTGCGGCAAACGTCAACGATGTCACCCAGGGCCACGGTTTGCTGCACGGTGAAGAATCGGTTGTGTTTGCTGATGCAGGGTATCAAGGCGCCAGCAAACGCCCTGAGGCCACGGGCGTGGACTGGCATGTGGCCATGCGACCGGGTAAGCGCAAGGCGCAAAAATACACACCCTGGGGCGATTTGAACGAAAAAGCCGAACAACTCAAGGCCAGAGTGCGGGCCAAGGTGGAGCATCCGTTTCGGGTCATCAAACGTCAGTTCGGTCACACCAAAGTGCGCTATCGCGGGCTCAAGAAGAACACCGCACAACTCCTCACCCTGTTTGCACTGTCCAATATCTGGATGGCCAGAAGCAGGCTTTTGCAGCGGGCGCAGGCATGAGTGCGCCTGCAAGCAGCCAAAGGGCTGCAGAACAGGTGAAAAACGACCCGCCGCAAACTTCGGGAGCCGTAATCGGCGCAGTCGTTTCATCAGGCGAAACATATTCGCTTATGACCGATTCTTAAACTGAGTTTTGGACATGATCCCTAACTATGTACATCAGAGATTCTCACCTAAACATCATTGCGCGCATCGACGAAAACTCCACCAACAAATACATCTACGATGTTCACGGCAACCTGTTGGCCTCGTATAGCAAGAGCGTGGATTTGACTACCAATGTAACTGGAAGCACCTGCGTGAA
>CAIYMN010000283.1 GCA_903927295.1 uncultured beta proteobacterium
GGCTGACCGGTGGTCAGGGAATAGCCCAAATTTCCCTGAAACAGATCGCCGATGTAGATCACCAATTGCTCGAGCAGGCTTCTGTCCAGGCCAAGGCGTTCCCGAAGCGCCTGAATTTCCGCCGGTCCTGCGTTCGGACTGGAGATGAAATAGCTGGCCGGGTCCCCGGGCAGCAAGCGCATCAGGACAAAAGTGAATACCACAACGCTGGCCAGGATCGGCAACGTCGCTGCAAGTCGCTGCATCCCGTACCTTAGCCAACGTCGATTGAGCATGGTCCTACCCCTGGTCGGATTCGATGATAAAAAGAAAAAACTGCTGCATCGGTCAATTCACCTGAGTGGTCAAGAAGATGGTGGCGTTGGTAGCGACTCTATAAGCGCTTGAGCGAAACTCAAAGGACTGATAGTCCGTTTTTTATATCAAAAACGTCTAAGGTCGCAAATCGTCCTCTCGGGAGCGTGCCATCTTTCTTCTGCACGAGGACCTCATCGGTACGCACTCGGACCATCGCCTTCCTTGACAAAAATCGGGCTCTATTGATAGAATTCAAAACGCTGTTTCTCATTTTGAAACACGGAGCGTATCATATACCAGGCTCCTGCGAACCACGAAAGGTGAACCATGGATTTCCGTATAGGCGACGAGCAGAGGATGCTCGCCGATTCTGTGAAGGCGTTTGTGGCAGGAGAAATTCTGCCGCATGAAGAGCTTGTCGAACGCCAAGGCTTCGTGCCTGAGGACCTGTTTCAACAGGTCAAGCGCAAATCCATCGAAGCTGGGTTTTACGCCCTCAATATGCCAGAGGAACATGGCGGTGGCGGACTCGGATCGCTCGAGCGGGCTACCGTCGAGGTCGAATTCGGCCGCGCCACGCGGGCTTTGCAAATGATCTGCAATCGCCCAGCCCCCATCCTCAAAGCCTGTCGCGGCGACCAGATTGAGACCTACCTGAAGCCCACCATCCGGGGTGAGCGCATGGACTGCTTCGCCTTGACCGAGCCGGGGGCAGGCTCCGACGCGCGCGCCATCACCACCCGGGCGGTGAAGGACGGCGACGACTGGATCATCACTGGCAGCAAGCAGTTCATCACCCAAGCCATGCGCGCTGACTACATGATCGTGTTCGCCGTCTCGGGTGTTGACGAAACACCGCGCGGCCCGCGCAAGCGCATGACCGCCTTCCTGGTTGACAAGGACTCTGCGGGGGTCTCCGTAGCGCCCTTGAAATGTGTTTCCAACCGCGGTTTGGTCTCAACCACGATTGGACTGGAATCGGTGCGGGTGCCTTCGCGCAACATTCTGGGTGAGGAAGGCCTTGGTTTCAAGATGGCCAAGGCCTGGATATTCTCAGGTCGTGTCATGCTGGCGGCCAACTGTGTCGGACTGGCAGAGCGCGCCATGGGGATGGCCGCAACCTGGGCCAATACCCGTACCGCCTTCGGTCAGACGATAGGCAAATTTCAGGGAACCGCCTTCAAACTGGCTGACATGGCCATGAACATCCATGCCTCGCGGCTCATGGTTTTCGATGCCGCGCAAAAGATGTCTCTGGACTGCCTGTCACAGCGTGAAGCGGCGCAGGTTAACTTGTTTGCTTCCGAAATGGTGGGACGGGTCACCGATGAAGCCTTGCAGATGTACGGCGGTCTGGGCATCGCCGAGGACCTCCCTCTGCAGCGCTTCTGGCGAGATGCGCGGGTGGAACGGATTTGGGAAGGCACGTCAGAAATTCATCGTGATGTAATTTCCAAGGACGTGCTGGCCGAGTTTGCGGTCTGATGAGGATATCAAGTGTCGCGCATTACCCTCTTCGAAAACGGACCGATCCTGGAAATCACCATGGATCACCCCCCCGCGAACGCCATTGATCAGCAGGCAAGCCGTGACCTCGCAGCGGCCTTCAACATGCTACGTGACAGAAACGACCTTCGGGTAGCCATTGTCACGGGTGGCGGGGAGCGCATGTTCTCCGCGGGCTGGGACTTAAAGGCGGTGGCCAATGGAGATATTGGTGAGGATTTCGGTGGCTACGGCTTCATGGGCCTCACGGAACGCTTTGATTTGAACAAGCCGGTTATCGCCGCGATCAACGGTCTCGCAGTAGGTGGTGGTTTTGAGCTGGCACTCGCGTGCCAAGTCATTCTGGCCGTGCCGGAGGTGGAGTTTGCCTTGCCGGAACTGGCGCGTGGCTTCATACCCGAGGCCGGTGGACTGCTTCGCGTCACTCGAAGGCTGCCCTACAACGTGGCCTTTGATCTGCTTTTGACAGGCCGCCGTATGGGTGCCACGGAAGCCCTGCAACTTGGCTTTGTCAATCGCGTCGTACCGCGCAGTGAACTCATGTCGACGGCAAGGGCGATTGCGAATCAAATCGTGGTGGCGGCGCCCTTGGCCGTTGCCGCGCTAATGGAAATAAACCGGGCGATGGAGGGCTTGCCCGAGGAAGAGGCATTCCGGCGCATGCGCTCAGGACTGCCTGCACATACTCGAATGCGAAATTCGGTAGATTTTCTGGAAGGCGCTCGGGCTTTTGCCGAGAAAAGGCCACCCCGCTGGCTTGGTGAATAAGGAAGGAACACCCCATGGATTTTGACTTGACCGAGCAGCAAACCCTGTTGCGCGAGGGCCTGCGCACCCTGCTCAAACGTGAAGTGACGCCCGAGTACGTGCGAGCCTGTGATGACGAAGAGCGTTTCCCAACAGCGCTGTACCAGTGCCTGTCCGAGGCCGGGTGGCTTGGTCTGCCCATTCCCGAGGCCTACGGTGGCACCGGAAGCAACTGCATGGACCTGACGGTCTTTCTGGAAGAACTGGCCTACCACTTTGAGGCGGCTGCCAATATCTACTACACGACGGTTGTGATCGCAGCCGACGCCCTCACACATTTCGGATCCGAATCGCAGAAGAAGGCACTGTTACCCAAACTTGCGCGCGGGGAGTTGCGATTTGCCCTCTCGCTTTCGGAGCCAAATTCCGGATCTGATGCAGCCTCGCTCAGAACCCGTGCCGTGCTGGACGGCGATCATTGGGTTATTAACGGGCAGAAGATGTTCTGTTCCTGCGCTCAGGTCGCAGACTACATCCTCCTGATGGCTCGCACAGACGTGGATGCGCCCAAGCACCAGGGAATCACGATGTTCCTGCTGGATGCCAAAACACCCGGTGTAGACATTCGCAAGCTCAAGAAGTTAGGTCTCAAACCGATGGATCTCAACGAGATCTTTCTCACCGACGTCCGAATCCCCAAGGAGAATGTGATTGGTCAAGTCAATCACGGTTGGCAGAACATTCTGAAAACACTGGATTACGAACGCTGCTGCCTTTCCGCGGTCAACGTTGGCGCTGCGCAGTCGGCGTTCGACAAGGCGCATGCGTACACCAATGAGCGTGAGCAGTTTGGTCAAAAGATCGGTCAATTCCAACTGTCCAAGGCGAAGATGGCCGACATGCAGATGGAGATTGACGCCGCCCGCATGCTTCTGTGGCGCAGTGCCTTCCTGGTTGACAAAGGGATCCCCAATCCCAAGGAATCCGCGATGGCCAATCTGTTCTCGTCAGAGACTTACGTGCGCACGGCGCTCAACGGAATGCGCTTGATGGGCGGCTGGGGCTACCTGATGGAATTTGACATGCAGCGCCATTTCCGCGACTCCAAGCTGGCAGAAATCGGCGGCGGCACTTCCGAGATTCTGCGCATCGTCATTGCCCGCGAGTTGGGTCGATGACGCCGGAACCCAAAGCACGCAGGGGCTTGGCGACGCGTGCTGTGCATGCCGGGGTGAGCCCTGCACAGCACCTCGGTGCGGCGTCGCCACCCATCTACCAGACCACCACCTTCGTTGCCACCGATACCGCGGATCTCGAAGCGATCAACCGGGGGGAGAAACGCGGCTTTGTCTACACGCGTCAGCGCAACCCCACCATCATGGCAGCGGAGGAGCGACTGGCGGCACTGGAAGAGGCCGAATCGGTAGTGTTGTTTGGCTCTGGCATGGCCGCCATCGATGCTGCCATCTCTGCGGTGACGCGAGCTGGAGATGAGATCATTAGCATCGCCGACATTTACGGCGGAACCTACCGCCTGTTCTCGGATATTCTGCCGACACGGGGTGTGACAGTGATCTGGTGCGACAGTCTGGATGCCAGCGCCCTGGAGCGCCTGATCACGCCAAAGACGCGAGCCATCTACGTCGAATCCCCCACCAATCCCCTGGTGCGGATCGTGGACCTGGCTGCTGTCGCGGCGCTGGCAAAGGCCAAAGGCGTCGCGATGCTCGTTGACAGCACCCTGGGCGGCCCGATGAACCAGCGGCCATTGCAACTTGGTGCTGATCTGGTGATCCACAGTGGATCAAAATACCTCAACGGTCACGGTGATCTGATCGTGGGAGCGGTTGCTGGTCCAAGAAAAATGACGCGACGGGTGCGCCAGTTGCAGCAGTCGGTGGGCGCCATCATGGATCCTTTTGGCGCTTGGCTTTTCCTGCGCGGAATGGCCACCTATCCCTTGCGGATGGCCCAGCACAATGCAACCGGCCTTGCAGTGGCCACGTTCCTGGCGGGCCACGCGAGTGTCAGCGGGGTTCACTACCCTGGTCTGGCGACCCACCCCCAACACGCCCTGGCACAACGCCAGATGAGTGGCTTCGGCGGCCTGCTCTCCTTCACAGTTGCAGGAGATGGCGCAGCTGCGCGACGTGTCGTTGATGGCTGCAGATTGTGTGGCATCGGTCCGAGCATTGGAGGCATCGAGAGCCTGATCAGCCAGCCCGCGAACACATCGCACTACAGCATGCCGCCGTCCCAGCGAATCGATCGCGGTATCACCGACAATCTGATTCGCCTGTCTGTTGGCATTGAGGCCACGCAGGATGTGATTGACGATCTGAATCAGGCTTTGAAAAACGTATGAGCAACGATCTCGTGGTATCCGGCGGCATGGTGGTGCGCCCAGACGGCGCGGACCTGGCGGACATTGTCATCAGCGATGGAAAAATAGTTGACATTGTCCCGCCGGGAAGCGGTCGGGGCGAGCGCTTCCTTGATGCGCGCGACCGGATCGTGCTGCCAGGGGGCGTCGATGCCCATGTGCACTTCCTGATTGGCTTCATGGGCCAGAAAAGTGTTTACGACTTTTACTCTGGCACCATCGCCGCTTTGCGCGGCGGAACCACCACGGTCATCGATTTCGCTTTGCAGCGCCATGGGCACAGCCTGCTCGATGGCCTGAAACATCGTCGTGTTCAGGCGGACCGGCACGTCACAACCGACTATGCGCTGCATGTGATTGCGACGGACATCAATGAATCCACCTTGGCGGAATTGCCGACCCTGCTGGAGGCGGGCGTCAGTTCGTTCAAAGCCTACATGGTCTATGAGAAGGAGCGACTCAAGGTTGACGACGGCCCCCTGTACGACTTGATGCGTGCGATGGGCAAACACGGAATGCTGCTGGGTTTACACGCCGAGAATGCCTCGATGATTGATACGGCCGTCGCACACTGCCTTGCCCGAGGCGAAGTGGCACCGAGGTATCACGCCCTTAGCCGCTCCCCGATCAGTGAAACCGAAGCGGTCTCACGCGCTTTGCTGCTGGCCGCCGATGCCGGGAGTCCGGTTCATATCTTTCACCTCTCCAGCGGGCCCGGGCTTGATCTGATCGCCGCAGCGCAGGCGCGTGGACAACGGGCGTATGCTGAAACTTGCACCCACTATCTAGCACTCACGGACGAAGCCTATCAGCGACCGGACGCGCACCTTTATGTCATGAGCCCACCGCTGCGCTCGGCCGAGCATCAGGACCGCTTGTGGCAGGGTATCGCAAGCGGCCAGATCGCTGCTGTGACTTCCGACGACGCGTCGTACAGCGCTGCTGCCAAAGAGCTGGGAAGCGCTTCCTTTTCCACAACCGCCAATGGCGTGCCCGGGGTCGAGCACCGCCTGCCCCTGCTATACACGCTAGGGGTCCAGACCGGTCGCATCACGCTCGCCCAAATGGCAGAGGTCTGGAGCAGCGGTCCGGCACGCCTGTTCGGCCTGGCGCCCAACAAGGGCCGTATTGCGGTCGGCTCCGATGCCGATCTGGTGATTCTGGACCCGCAAACCCGTAGGCGCATGGATCCATCATGCAACTACGGCGCCATTGGCTACACGCCTTATGAGGGTCTTGAACTTGCCGGCTGGCCAACCATGACATTGCGACGCGGCAATATTGCCGTGGACGAAGGAAACTTCCTCGGCAAAGCGGGGGACGGCAAGTTTCTTCACCGCACGACGATGAAGACAGACTCCAGGTAATGGTCGGGATGGACCGTCTTACCGCGGACCTGCACGCACTTTGCGAATTCGGCCGCAACGAAGCGGGAGGCTGGACCCGCCCAGCCTACTCGCAGGTGGATCAGGATGCGCACCTGTGGCTGGCCAGTCGCATGGAACAGGCTGGGCTGGCAACGCGGTTTGATGGTGCAGGCAACCTGATCGGCCGCCTGGAGGCGCAGCCAGGCGGGACCCAGGACGGTGCCCTCGTCATCGGCTCGCATATTGACACGGTCCCGCGCGGTGGCTGGCTCGATGGCGCCCTGGGTGTGTTGGCGGGCCTTGAGGTGGCGAGGCGTTTGCTGGAGAGCCGCGCAAAGCGCACACGCCCCTTCGAGGTGATTGCGTTCCGTGATGAAGAGGGTCGCTTTGGTCCTTTCACCGGAAGCCGCGCGATGACAGGCAAGCTGGATTTGACCCTCCTCCCAACCATGCGCGACGTGGACGGCCTGTATCTCTCGCAAGCCCTGACAGGCAGCTCTTTGTCCACAACGACGTTTGCCACTGCCGCCATCCCTGTTGGTGCCATTTCGGCATATTTGGAACTGCATATTGAGCAGGGGCCTGTCCTAGAAGCTGCCGGCAAACGCATCGGCGTGGTCAGCGCCATCGTCGGGCAGGCGCGCTTCTCGCTTCAGTTTCAGGGCCGCCCGGACCACGCCGGCACCACGCCCATGAATCTGCGCCGCGACGCCTTTGCTGCTGCCGCTGATTTTGCAAGCCATTGGCGCAAGATGATCATGGCCGAGGGCAAGGGCGTTGCGGTCGGTACGGTCGGTGTTGTGCGGGTCGAACCCAATGCCGGTAATGTGGTGCCGTCCAAAGTGACTTTGGGAGCCGAATTGCGGGACATCGATGACCTTCGGTTGAACCGTCTCACTGAGTTGACAGGCGATCTGGCAAGGCACTCGGCGCAAGACCTGGGTGTCGAAGTGTCGCTGCGCGTAACACATCGGACCCAACCCGCGCTGATGAACGGATCTTTCCAGGCCGCGATTCTGGATTGTGCTATTCGACGCGCTTATGCAAGCATGACTCTGCCATCCGGCGCGGGTCATGATGCACAGAATTTCGCCGACCTGGTTCCAGCTGCAATGATTTTCGTACCCTCGATTGGCGGGCGCAGCCATTGCCCCGAAGAGGCGACCGATGCTGCAGACCTTGACGCCGGACTGAACATCTTGCTCGATGTTGCGGCCGGCTACTTGTCGACATGAACGGTCCCGCAAAGATCCCGGTAACGATTGTTACGGGCTTTCTCGGAAGCGGCAAGACCACGCTGATCGCCAAATTGCTGCATCAGCCCGGAATGGATGGAACGCTGGTGGTGGTCAATGAATTCGGAGAAGTTGGAATTGACCACGACCTGCTGGAATCTTCCAGCGAAGACACGGTTCTTCTCGCCAATGGCTGTTTCTGCTGCACGATCCGGGGCAACCTTGTCGATACCCTGGATTCGGCATTGGCGCAACAGTTGCAGGGCCGCCTTCGAAGCTTTGATCGGGTGATCGTCGAAACATCAGGCCTGGCAGATCCTGCTCCGTTTCTGGCTTTCTTGTACGAAGAGCAGCAGTTTCTGTCCAACTTTTCGGTTGCCGGCGTCGTGACTGTTTGCGATGCTGTCGCTCTGGACGCCACACTGAATCGTTTTCCCGAGGCCGTCAGCCAGGTCCGCATGGCCGACCGGGTGATCATCAGCAAGAGCGATCTGGTGTCACAGAACGGCATTGTGTTTGCGGAAGATCAGGTTCGTGCCATCAATGCAGAAGCCGAGCGGCTTCACGCTGTGATGGGGGAGATCGATGCACTCAAGCTCCTTGATCTGCATCGAACACCTGCGCCGCAAGCACCCGGTCATGGCCATCGGCATCACCATGACGACGAGGCTGACACGGCGCAGATCCGGCACCGCGACATTGAGCGATTGGCATTTGTGCTGCCTGCGCTCCAGACGAGTGATCTTGCAATGTTCCAGCAGGCTCTGAAATCGGTCATGGGACCACATGTGCTTCGGATCAAAGGGCTGCTTCGGCTCTGCGACGATGAACACATTGCCGTGATTCAGGGCACGATGACCTCTTTGGCGCCACCGCAGTTGTTGCCCCTGCAAATCGAAGGAGAGGGTCGCCTGGTATTGCTGCTGCAGGGAGGGCAGTGCGGCCCGATTGCACAGAGTTTGTTGCCATTTGGCGCTCGCCCCTGGGGTCAGCACTATTGATGATTTGAGCGCCATGAATTCCCCAAAGAATTTTTCATACCGATGAACAATCAATCCGAGTTTTGGCCCGTGGGTCTGGCGCGCTCTCTGTCGCTGCCGACAGATGGCCTGTTCGCAAATCTGCAGCGCAGCGCACGGGCACGACCCCTGCATCCGGCGCTGGTGTTTTATGGCAACGAGACGAGCTACGGTGAACTACTGCGGCAAGCACTGCAACTGGGCGCTTACCTGCAGCACCACTGTGGCGCAAAGCGCGGAGACCGGATTCTGCTGGACATGCAGAATTCGCCCCAATTTGTGATTTCGTATTACGCAATTCTGGCCATAGGCGCAGTTGCCGTCCCCATCAATCCGATGAATCTTGCGGGTGAATTGGCCCATATCCAATCCGATAGCGGCGCCCGTATCGCCCTGATCGGGATGGAACTGGTAGATCGCTTTCGGGCGCAGCAGCTTGCACTGGAATACATCATCGTTGCCCGCTACGCCGACTATGTGGCTGAGGGTGTTCCCCTTCGACTGCCCGATGTGGTTCTGGAGAGTCGAGGGACTTTCAAGGAATCTGCCCCTTTCATTGCATGGACTGCGGCACTTGAAATGTCAACGCCAGTACAGTTGCCGACGGTCGGGAATTCCGACCTGTGCCTAATGCCCTACACGTCCGGAACCACCGGAAAACCAAAGGCCTGCATGCACACGCACGGCAGCGTGCAGTTCACCGCGGTCGCACAGGCCGCGTGGTATGGGTTTGACAGTCAAAGTGTGGTCACCGCCTTCATGCCGCTGTTCCATGTGGCAGCCATGCAGGCTTCGATGAATGCGGGCATCTTTGCCGGCGCGACGCTGGTTTTGATGGCGCGCTGGGACCGTGAACTCATCCCGCCGCTTTTCGAGAAATACGGCGTGAGCTTCTGGAATGCTGCGCCGACCATGATCGTGGATGTCCTTGCCAGCCCTTCTTTCTCGGATCGCACCTTTGCGAAACTCACGACACTGACCGGTGGCGGTTCGGCGATGCCGGCCGCCGTCGCCAGGACACTTCAGGAGAGATTCAATCTGACCTATGTTGAAGGCTACGGCATGACCGAGACCATCGCGCCCACGCACATCAACCCGCCCAAAAGGGCAAAGCCCCAGTGCCTTGGAATTCCGATCTTTGAGACGCACTCCCGGGTTGTGGACCCGCAAACCATGGGAGAAATGCCTGACAACGCAGTGGGTGAAATTCTGGTGAGTGGACCGCAGGTGATGCTCGGGTACTGGAATCATCCTGAGGCCGATGCCGAGTGCTTTGTGATGCTCGACGGCATGCGTTTTCTTCGCACCGGGGATCTGGGATATCGCGATGAAGAGGGCTACTATTTTGCCGTCGACCGGCTCAAGCGCATGATCAATGTCAGCGGCTACAAGGTCTGGCCGGCTGAATGTGAGGCCAAACTCTATGAACACCCTTCGATTCAGGAAAGCTGCGTTGTGTCAGCGCCTGACGACTACAAGGGTGAAGCGGTAAAGGCCTTCGTGGTGCTGAAGGCCGACTCGCCGCATGACCTGAAGGAGAGCGACATCATTGACTGGGCACGTGACGTCATGGCCGCCTACAAGGTGCCAGCTTCGGTTGTCTTTGTTTCGTCCCTGCCGCGTTCCGGCAGTAACAAGATCGACTGGCGTGTCCTGCAGGATGCGGTGTGGCACGGCACCCAGCCGGGATCGCCAGTGATTCACCCAACAAATAAAGCATGAGCATGGAAAAGCAGATCTGGTACGAAGACTTTGTCCCCGGCACAAAGTTGATCTCATCGACGCGCTTCATCACGGTTGACGACATTGATCGGTATGCCGATCTGACCGGCGAGCGCCATCCGGTCCATATGGACGAGGATTTCGCCCGAGCTGCGGGCTTTCGCGGGCGCATTGCGCATGGTCTGTTTGGCCTGGCCCTGATCGAAGGGCTCAAAGCCCAGCTGGGCTGCTTCGAGCGCAGTGTGATTGCATCCCTGGGATGGGACAAGATACGTTTTCTGGCGCCCTTGGACCCCGGTGACGCGGTCTACCTGGAGTTGGAACTCGTGGAAAAGCGCCCCAGCTCAAAACCTGACCGGGGCATCGCAGTGGAGCGCGGAAGACTGCTACGCAAGGATGGCAAGTTGCTCACCAGTGGCGATCACACCATCGTCCTGTTGCTGCGCCCCGACGCACCGTGACCGGCCCAACCCCCGAAGGGGCGGGACGACCGTCAATCAGAGTCGTGAGATCTTCCTGAAATCGACCTGACGATGGAAGTAATAGACAAAGCCCTTCAGATTCTTCTGCGCTGCCAGTTCCTGCGCCGCCTGCCATAACAGGACGACTGGAACCTCTTCATTGGCAATCTGAATCATGCGCTTGGTTATGGCTGTGTATTTGGCCGGATTGGCCTCCCAGCGTGCGTCCTGCACCAGTTGCGCAATCTCGGGATTCTGGAAGTCGCCAAAATTCCAGCGCGTGCTGCCCTGATAGAAGATGCGGAAGAAATAGTCGGTGTCACGCAGCCAGGCCGCGGAGCCTTCAAAGTAGAACGGCACTTCTTTCTTGGTCAGCGCCTGCCCGATCTGGCCGCTGGGAATCTTGTTGATCGTGACCTTGATGCCCACTTTGCCAAGACTTTCCTGAATCAGCGTGGCAACCGGTTCGGCCACCGAAGCGACCGAGAGGTCAAAAGAAAACGTTGTCTCAAATCCGTTGGGTAAACCCGCAGCCGTCAGCAGGCTCTTGGCTTTGGCCAGATCGGTGTTGTACGGATGGGGTGCAGGAAAGTAATTGCTTGCTGGCAGTCCGGATGGCCCGCCGAACAAGGGGTGTCCGCGCCCCTGAAGTGCTGCGTCAAACATCGCCTTGTAGGGCAGTGCATAAGCAACCGCCTGACGCACCCGTATGTCGTCAAACGGCTTGGTCTTTGTGTTCATGGCGACGAACTGGAAGGCGTTGACCTGCGTCGTGGAGACGATATTGAACTTGCCTCCTTTGTCCAGATCAACCGTGTCCTGCGGAAGCAGGTCCAGTGCGATGTCGGCGTCGCCCTTCTCCAGCAGGGCCCGGCGATTGGACGCGGCCGGCACCACTTGCGTGATCACTCGCTCAATGGTCGGCAGGGGACCGGATTTCCAGCCATTGTGTCGTACCAGCACCAGCTGCTGTCCGGGCTCAAACTTCTCCAGTTTGAACGCACCACCACCGGCATCGTTGCTCTTGAGCCATTCAGTACCCCAAGGGTCCTGTGCCGTGGCATTTTTCTTCACCAGACTGGAATTGAGGATGACCGGAAAGGCAATCGCCAGATTCGGCAGTGTGTAGCGATCCTTGCGCGGCACATCAACGCGCACGGTGTAGGGGTCCACCACCACAAACTGGTCAGGACTGGTCAGGGACCCGGTCCCTAGCTGGTTCTTGGCGGTTGTCACGCTGACGGCGCGGTCCAGTGACCATTTCACGTCGGCGGCGGTCACCGGTGTTCCGTCGTGGAAAGTGGCGTTTTGACGGATCTTGAAGGTGATCGATTTTCCATCGGCAGACTCCGCAAAGCTCTCGGCCAGTTCGGGTTCGAGCTTGTTGTAATCGTAGGATTCGGTGCCGTTGGGCAGGGATTGCTTTCCAAACGTGATCAGGCGGTCGTAAGTATTCCAGCTGTAGCCGTTGGCACGCGGATTGCCGGCAAGACCGGCCGGATCCAGGGTGTTGGGCAGAGCCTCCTGCACCACGCGCAAGGTTGCTGCGCGCGATTGCGCCAGTGCCGGTGATGTCTGGAAAATGGCGCCAGCGACGATCACGACAGCGGTCATCGCCGTTGCCGCGCCCTGGAAGAAATTGCGTCGTTTCATTTTAACCGTCTCCTTCGAACAAGTGGATGAAAGTACCCGGGGGAATCGGGGGTGAGAGTTGGGGTTACGCACAATTCATGCCGGAAGGACAATGGCACGGCCGCTGTCGAGCACCGTGACGCCGCGCTCGGCCGCGATGGCGCGAAACGAGACCGTATCTCCGTCAAGCCACAGCAGAAATACCAGTGTTTCGCCGGGAACTACAACGCCCACAAAGCGTGCCTCCAGTTCGCGCAGTCGCGTGCTGTCCAAGTCACAATAGGTGCGAAGAATTGCGGCACAAGCGACTCCGTAGGTGCAGGCACCGTGCAGGATGGGCCGATCAAAGCCTGCCTTGCGTGCTGCCTCGGGGCTGACGTGCAGCGGATTGAAGTCGCCCAGCAAGCGGAAATAAAGCGCCTGATTCGGCGCAGTTGCCTGCAGGACGATGCGGTCTGGCGCGCGGGTCGGGATTGAGTGCGTTGGCGGATTGAGTCCCATCGACCCGCCACCGCCTTCACCGCGAACAAAGAGAGTGGAGCGGCCCACCGCCAGCGCCTCGCCCGTTTCAGCGTGGTCAAGCCGGGTTTCCTGAATGATCAATGTGCCACGCCCGGCACCCTTGTCCACAACGCCCGCGACGCCGAAGTTGACCGTCACCGTGCCAGCCGGTGGTAAAGCCCCCAGAAAGCGCAGGTTCTGCGCCCCGTGAACCACTTTACGCAGGTCCACGCCAGCGGCCTCCAGCCAGCTGTCGTCGAATCCGAGCACCGTGGCCATTGAAGGAACGGCCACCAGCTTGGCCTCATAGACAAAATTGAGCTCCTTCTCACCCATGCCAACTGCCAGCGCGTAAAGCATGGTTTCCCGTGACGCGTACGTCACACGCCTTGACGGGCGAGAAAGCTCCATGAGTGTTTGAGCGGGCAGCGACATGATTTTGATTGAACTTGAAGAAGATTTGTTCTACGTCAATTATGATTGCACTTATTGTTTTTGCAACCCCTTTTCTATATGTGAAACAACATTTTTCGTGTTTAGATATAAGTAAATATTCTTAGAGGAGCTCGCGCCCCATGTCAGCCACCGTAGAGAAAGCCCTGCAGATAGTCGAGACCTTGTCGAGCAGCCAGGTACCCATTGGTGTCAGTGAGCTTGGCCGCAAATTGGGCATGAACAAGAGTACCGTCTTCAGGTTACTGGACACCTTGTGCCGACGGGGCTATACGCGCAAGGATCCGGCCACCAGCGGCTACGTGCTTACCACCAAATTGTGGGAATTGGGCGTGGGTATACTGCAGAAACTGACGCTCAGAGACGTTGCACGTCCGGTCATGGAAGCCGTCACGCGTGCAACAGGCGAGACAACCATGGTCGGCGTCATGCAGGACGGGGACGCCTTGATCCTGGAAAAGGTTGATTCGCCCGCCGCGCTGCAGATTGCCTCGCCGCTGGGCACCCGTGTGGCTTTGCATTGCTCGTCAATTGGCAGGGCTATGTTGGCTTTTCAGACCGATGAATTTGTCGACAAAACGCTGAGCTCGCTCCAGCCTCGTACTGAATTCACTATCAGCTCGCGTGAAGCACTGGCCACTGAATTGGACCGCATTCGCCATCTCCGGGTTGCCGAGTGCATCGACGAATGGGCGGTTGGCGTCTCTGGCATCTCGGCACCGGTTCGGGACCAGAGTGGCAGTGTTGTCGGGTCTTTCTGTATTACCGGCCCCACGTCACGCTTCACGCCCAATCGTCTACCTGCCTTGCGTCTGCAGACAATCGCCGCCGCGCAGGAGATTTCTGCAGGAATGGGGTTCCTGCCCGCTGCGCAGACGCGCGCAAAGACTTAGCGGATATAATTTTTTTGTTTCAATAATCACAACACCGTTCCATTTTTGTGAATCCGACGCGGATCAGCACGCTGCCGCGCTCAACCTATTTTGAGGAAGCAGAGAATGAGCACAGACTCGCAAGACTACTGGGCGCAGCAGAAAATCATCATCACTGCGGCCGGCAGCGGGATCGGCGCGGACGTTGCCGCTGCCTTTCTGGAACGAGGCGCAAGCGTCTACTTCTGTGATGTTGTGCCGGAGCGCGTCACCGA
>CAIYMN010000284.1 GCA_903927295.1 uncultured beta proteobacterium
AATGTGGACGTGCTGGACCATCAAGGCACCGAGAAGCTTTCAAGCTGGTTTGATGCCCGATGGAACGACCGGTGGGCACTTGATGTTTCGGCTGATCTGGCTGCCATCATCGAGACCAGTTGGGCGCGGCCAGATGCGATTCCGCCGCACCACATTTATCTCAACATGGCTTACCACCTCAGCACCGAGGCGCGTGCCGGCTTGAGTCAGTTCCGGCTACCCGGACGGTTTGAGCAGGAACTGTTCGAGTTCCAGAAAAGCGCGGTCAAGATCGCCGCCCGGCACTTGCACCGCCGTGGTGGTGTGATGATTGGCGACGTCGTAGGTCTGGGCAAGACCATCATGGCCACGGCCCTGGCGCGCATGTTTGAAGACGACTTGGGTTACGAGACCCTGATCATCTGCCCGAAAAATCTGGAGCCCATGTGGGAGCGTTACCGGACTGAATATGGCTTGCGTGGCATGGTATTGCCAGTCTCGCAAGTAACGAAGAAGCTGCCTGACCTCAAACGCTACCGTCTTGTTTTGATCGATGAGAGTCACAACCTGCGCAACCGCGAAGGCCGTCGTTACAAGGCCATTGCCGACTACATCAAGAGCTGCGACGCCAAGGTCATCCTGCTGACCGCCACGCCCTACAACAAGACCAAGACCGATCTGTCGTCCCAACTGCGCTTGTTCATTGATGAAAAAGCCAATATCGGTATCCGCCCCGAGCACCACATGCGCAAGACTGGGCTTGGCGAAGCCGAATTCGAGCGCAAGCACCAGTGTCGGGTCAACTCCATTCAGGCGATAGAAAAGAGCGACGAGTTTGACGATTGGCGCGAACTGATCCGCCTCTACATGGTGCGCCGCACGCGCAGCTTCATCATTCAGCATTACACCGAAGCCGACAAGCAAGGCCGCCGCTTCATTGCTGGAAAAGATGGCGAGAAGCGATACTTTCCGGTGCGCAAGCCGGTCTCGCGGCAGTTTGCAGTCAACGACGCTGACCCGGCGGACCGTTATGCGCGGCTTTACTCCCCTGCGGTGGTGGACCAGATCAACGCGCTGCATGTACCGCGCTACGGCCTGGGCCTTTATGTGGACCCGCTAGCGGAAAAGACAGCGACCGGACCCGAGCGCAAGATCATCGAAAACCTGGGCCGCGCCGGCAAGCGCCTGATGGGCTTTTGCCGCACCAACCTGTTCAAGCGGCTGGAGTCAAACGGTTTCTCGTTCTTGCAGTCCATCGACCGGCACATCCTGCGCAATCAGATTTATCTCTACGCCATTGAAAATGGCCTCGACTTGCCGGTGGGCGTTCTGGACGCTGGTCTTCTCGATCTGGAGCGCGTCGATGAGGACGCCGATGGTGTCGAAGGCGAGCCCGAAGACTTGCTTGACGGGCTGGTGGACGCAGCGACAGACGCCGATGGTGTGCCAGACAGTCTGAACCGGGCCAAGACGGTGTATGAACAGTACGCCACCCAATACAAGAAGCGTTTCAAGTGGATGCGCCCGGGTCTGTTCAAGCCGATGCTGACCGAACACCTTGCCGCTGACACCCAAACACTCAGCGAACTCCTGAGTCTTCAAGGCCCGTGGGCCCCGGAGCACGATCAGAAGTTGCTGGCCCTGCGCAAGCTCATCATGCAAACCCACGGCAAAGACAAGGTGCTCGTCTTCACCCAGTTTGCAGATACAGCGCGCTACCTGGCGCGCGAGGTCCGCAAGGCCGGTGTCACCCACGTCGAGGTCGCCACTGGCGCCAGCGCCGACCCTTACGCGCTGGCCTGCCGCTTCTCGCCCAAGTCCAACAACAAACCCGTAGCCAAGACCGATGAAGTGCGGGTGTTGATTTGCACCGATGTGCTGTCCGAGGGACAGAACCTGCAGGACAGCAATGTGGTCGTCAACTTTGACCTGCCCTGGGCCATCATTCGCCTGATCCAGCGTGCAGGCCGGGTTGACCGCATTGGTCAGCGCGCAGAAGAAATCCATTGCTATTCCTTCCTGCCGGCCGATGGTGTCGAGCGCCTGATCCAACTGCGTGAGCGTATCCGCCAGCGCTTGCAGGAAAACGCCGAAGTCGTCGGCACCGACGAAGCCTTTTTTGAAGATGAAGAAGCCAATACCATTCGCAATCTCTACACCGAGCAGCAAGGTGTGCTCGACGATGCTGACGCCGAAGTTGACCTGGCCTCTTACGCTTGGCAGATATGGAAGCAAGCCACTCAGGATGACCCGGACTTGGCACGTGCGGTGGAAGCCCTGCCGCCAGTGGTGTACTCGGCTAAGGCCTTTGCGCTGGACGCCGCGCGCTTTCCGCTGCTAGGAGACGATGCGGCCAAGGGCGGCGCGCTGGTTTACATCAAATCGCCCGAAGGGAACGACCACCTGGCCTGGATTGGCGCTGATGGTAAAGCGGTGACCGAATCGCAGTTCACAGTGTTGCGCGCTGCCGAATGCCTAGCAGGTACGCCCGCCGTGCCACGGCTGGAAGATCATCACAAGCTGGTTGCTCATGGTTTGCAATTGGCCGTGAGCCAGGACAAGGCGGTCGGTGGCGGGCTGGGGCGCCCGAGCAGCCCGCGCCGCCGTGCCTATGAGCGCCTCAAGCCCTACGCCAGCGAGCAGATGAAAACCCTGTTTCGTGACGAAGAGCTGGAGCGTGCGCTCGACGACATCTACCAGCGCCCCTTGCTCGAAACGGCAGCTGATCTGCTGAACCGCCTGATGCGAAGCGGCGTCAATGAGGAAGAACTGGCTGGTGCCGTCAAATCCCTGCGCGAAGAAGGCCGCCTGACCTACGCCGAAGACGACGCTAACCTGCGCGAGCCGCGTGTGGTGTGCTCTTTGGGCTTGATCGCTGAATGACTGCCATGCCTGTAATCAACCAAGAGCACCTCAAGCAGTTTCGCTTTAAACAACTTTTCAATGAACTGGGCTGGGACTTGCCGGCACAGCAGCAACCTTACACGGTAGCGGTGGGAGATGAGACCTGGTTGCTTGACGTGGTTGCCGTCAAGAAAGGCGTGCAAATCCTGCACTGCCGACCTGATGCCCACGGACAATTGCCTGAGTACACCACGCGCCAGAAGATTGAACGCAAAGTCACGCCCGAGGTTCGTGAACACCTGATCGTGTTCACCGATAGAGCCCAAACTACCCAGGTCTGGCAATGGGTGGCACGCGTGCCGGGCAAGACCGCGCAGTACCGCGAAGTGAATTTTCGCCAAGGTGAAACGCCAGAGTTGCTGACGCAAAAACTCAGCCGTCTGCACTTCACTTTGGATGAAGAAGAACTTCTGACCGTGTTGGGTGTCACCCAGCGGCTCGACGATGCAACACCGCGCGAGAAGGTCACCAAGAAGTTTTACGGCGAGTTTGAAAAGCAGCGCAAGGCCTTTGCCGAGTTCATCAGTGGCATTCCGGTCACCAGCGAAGACCAGCGCTGGTACACCGCCGTGCTCATCGACCGGCTGATGTTCCTGTGGTTCCTTCAGGAAAAAGGTTTTCTGGACGGCGGCAAAGACTACCTTCAGTCTCGCTTGGCGGCACACCTTGATGCAACGCCCGGCGCCAGCTTTTACAAAAGCTTCCTGTCTCCGCTGTTCTTTCGTGGCTTTGCCGAAGAGCGCACGCCTGCCAATAGCGCCGCCATTGCAGCCGAGTTTGGCAATGTGCCCTATCTCAACGGTGGCTTGTTCGCTCCGCACCAACTGGAGCAGCGCTACGGAGATGCGCTTGACGTGGCCGATGCCGCATTCGTCAAGCTCTTCGCCTTCTTTGATGAGTGGGAGTGGCACCTGGACGAGCGTCCCCTCAAAAGCGGCAAGGAGATCAACCCCGACGTGCTGGGCTACATCTTTGAGAAGTTTGTCAACCAGAAGCAGATGGGGGCCTACTACACCAAGGAAGACATCACCGACTACATCGGCAAAAACACGATCATCCCCTGCCTGCTGGCCAAGGTACGTGCCGAGCACGTGGCAGCCTTCGACGCGCTGGCCTGGCCCCTGTTGCAATACAGCGGTGACGCCTACATCTACCCCGCCATGCTCAAGGGTGTGGACGCTCCCTACCCGACTGAAATTACCAACGGCCTGGACACCGAAGCGCCTGACTTGTTGGCCCGTCGCAAGCCGTGGAACAAGCGTGCAGATGACGCGCTGAGCCTGCCAACCGAAATCTGGCGCGAAACCATAGCCCGGCATCAGCGCACGCGTGAAGTGCGGCTCAAACTTGCTGCGGGTGAACTCAAGGACGCGGGCGACCTCATCACCTACAACCTCAACATTCGCCAGTTTGTGCAAGACTTGATTGAGCGCTGCACCGATGTGGCCTTGCTCAAGAGCTTCTGGTTCGCCCTGGCCGGCCGACTGCCGCGCAAGAGCAACGAGAAATTTCGCCATGGCCTGAGCGTGCTCGACCCGACTTGCGGTTCTGGCGCCTTCCTGTTTGCTGCGTTGAATATTTTGAAGCCGCTGTACGACGCTACGCTGCGCACCCTGCAAGCCGTGCGCAGCGATGCATTGATAGCGAGCGAGAAATCTCACCCCGAGAAATGGGCCGAGGTGGACGAACTCCTGAACCGCTTTGCCGCCTCCAGTTCAGAGCGCGCGCAAGACTACGCAGTCATCAAGCACATCATCGTCAACAACCTGTATGGCGTTGACATTGAAGAGCAGGCCACCGAGATTGCCAAGCTGCGCTTGTTCCTCAAACTGGTGGCTCTGCTGGAGCCGGGCGACGACATCGAGCCGTTGCCTGACATTGATTTCAACATCCGCCATGGCAACACGCTGGTGGGCTATGCGACCGAAGAAGAAACAAAGAGAGCTGTACTCGGATTGGGGAGTGATGCCCTAACGCGCACTGGAAATCTCTTTGGTGATGACCCTTGGTTGAAAATCAAACTTGATTTGGTTGTTGTAGAACAGAAGTACAACAACTTCCAGATTCAGCAAGTCCAGCACGACACCCATGCCTCATCAGAGGACAAACAGGAACTGGTTCGCGCTTTAGCGGTGCTGGAAGAAACATTGAATGAGCATTTGGCTAAAGAGTATGGGATAGATCCAACAAAAACAAAGAAGTACAACGATTGGAAGGTCGCTCACCAGCCATTTCATTGGTATGTGGACTTTTATCCGTTGATGACAAATGGTGGGTTTGATGTAATTATTGGAAACCCACCGTATCTGGAGTTCCGCGAGATCGGTTACGACTTGCGTGGGTATGCGACCACAGATTCAAGTGCCGTTCATGCCGTCTGCATTGAGCGCAGCAACGAGCTTCTGCAGCCACACGGTGCAATGAGCATGATCGTTCCGTTGGCGTTGGTGTCCACACAACGGATGAAGGTTGTTCAGAAAATTCTCGAAAAAGTGCGGACGGTTTGGTACTCCAATTTTGCTTGGCGCCCAGCGAAACTGTTTGATACGGTCAACCGGGCGTTAACCATTTTCGTGGTGACACCTGGCGGCACTGGGAAAACATATGCGACAGGCTACACAAAATGGACCGCCGACACGCGCGAACCGTTGATTCCTTGCCTTACCTATCACGAGGTAAGCAAAGACCGTCCGGCCTTTTGGGTGCCCAAACTGTCCAGTTCAGTTGAGCAGAACTTACTTGCCAAAATGCTGGCGCATAAAACAACCGTTGCGCAGTTGATGGTGAAACAAGGGGATAAAATTTTCTATCGTTGCGACGGCGGACTCTATTGGAAAGTATTTACCGACTTCGCACCCCGGTTTGTACTCAACGGACGCGTAGGGAGCTCAAGCCGCGAAACTAGTTTTGGCGTCGATTCAAAGCATACACGACCATTAATCGCATTGCTTAGCAGCAACACGTTTTGGTGGTGGTATACGTTGACAAGCAATGTGCGCCACCTGAACCCATATGACGTACAGACGTTCCCTGTGGCTCCGAAGGTGGTCGAAGATCTCTATTTTGCTAGCCTGGCTGACCAGTACGCAACCGATATGGTCAGCAACAGCACCATGCTGGTACGTGAACAGAAAAAAACCGGAACAACTCAAACGCAGAGTTTCAAGATTCAGAAGTCAAAATCGTTGATCGACGAGATTGATATTGCGTTAGCCAAACACTACGGCTTCAACACTGAGGAGTTGGACTACATCATCAACTACGACATCAAGTACCGAATGGGCCAAGGCATTGAGGACAACGATGATTGATCTCTCTCCCGCCCAAGCCTCCGACCGCATCACCGCCTTGCTGGCCGCGAAGGAGAGTCGCACGTTGGACTTCAAGCGCATCAGCGGCAAGCAGGGCCGCATGTATGAAGCCATTTGCGCCTTTGCCAATACTGAGGGTGGTTTGCTGGTGATTGGCATTGGGGATGCCAAGGCCATGAAGCCGGGCGACAAGCCGCAAAGCCGCTTGTTTGGCATTGAAGAAAATCCTGAAGGCTTTGACAACTTCCGCACCGAACTGCTCACCCGGTTTACGCCCGCTATTACGAAACTGCATTGGATGCGATTGCCCTGTACTCTGCATAACGGCCAGCCGGGACATGTGGTGCTGTTGCGCTTGGAAAAGAGCGACCAAGTGCATTCCATTGTGGGTGACGGAACTTGGACGCGCATGGATGCCAGCAACCGCCAGTTGAGCGCGCCAGAGATCGCAGACCTGGCCTATCAGCGTGGCGTGAAGAGCGCAGAGACGCTGCCCATGCCTGTGGTGCTGGATTTGCTGAACACCGATGCCTGGCGCAGCTACTGCCTTACGCGCGGTCTGGCGGATATGGACTTGGCTGTGCGTTTGCCACGGCTGGGGCTCGCAGTGCCGGTGGATGGCATGCAGCAGCCTTTGTTGGCCGCGCTGCTGCTT
This sequence comes from uncultured beta proteobacterium, assembly GCA_903927295.1. Classification (GTDB taxonomy): domain Bacteria; phylum Pseudomonadota; class Gammaproteobacteria; order Burkholderiales; family Burkholderiaceae_C; genus Rhodoferax. The sequence goes on from CAIYMN010000284.1 coordinate 6,850, forward strand.
TTTGCGGATGAGCCGGGCGCCTTGCTGGCGGGGCAGGGTATGCGGGCGGACATTCGTGTGTTCCATTACAAAGGCAAGGCTGTGCTGCGTGGCGAGGTGCCAAACTTGCTGCTGCCACCCAAAACCATCACCGGCCCGGCGGTGGAGCAGATTGCCAAAGCGCAGGCGTATGTGCTGGACCGCTTGGCCGTGGGGCTGACGATGGAAGGCTCGGGTTTCAAGACGCGCTATCGCTTTCCGGAGCGGGTGATCAAAGAGGCCATTACCAACGCGGTGGTGCACCGGGACTACCGGTTGAACCGTGACATACAGATTCGTATTTTTGATGACAGGGTAGAAGTGGAGAGCCCTGGCCGTCTTCCGGGCAGCCTGACCCCCGCCACGATAGAGAAGACAGGCTCAGTGCCCCGCAATGGATTGTTAGCGCGGCACTTGCGCGAGTTTCCCAACCCACCCAATGTGGACGCGGGCGAGGGAGTGCCCATGATGTTTGCGCAGATGGCGCAGGCCAGTTTGTACGAGCCTTTGTACCGAGAGCAATTGGACGCAGCGGTTCCCACTCTGGTGGTTACGTTGCTGAATGAAGAGCGCCCCCCGCTGTGGGTGCAGGTGAGCGACTGGATAGACCGCAACGGCCCCATCGCCAACGGCAAGCTGCGCGAGATTTCGGGGTTGGACACGCTGGCCTCATCCAAGCAACTGCGGCAGTGGGTGGCGCAGGGGGTCTTGGTGGCGTTGCCTGCCGCTTCGCGCCAGCAGGCCAGCTACACCAAGCCGGAGTTGGCAGGGCTGATGGATTTGACGTATTCATTATCTTTTGGCCTGGATAATGAAACTGCAAATGACAAAAAATCTATGTGAATCAAAGGGTTACGAGTGCAGTCATTATCCGAAGATGGATTAACTACGGGTAAACCCATGGCTGCAACGCTTTGGCAATGGGATGGGCAACCCGTATTAACCGGCTGTGGAGCTCGGGAGCTGTTGGACTTGGAGTTGACCGCATTCTTTGCCTCCCGGCAATGCCCAGGCGCCGCGATTCGTGCCGCGATGGACTGGGCATTGCAGCAGGCCCGTGCCAAGCGAACAGTGGTCAGCGGCTTTCATTCTCCGCTGGAGCAATCGGTATTAAAAGTTTTAATGGCGGCGGGCAGCCCCGCCGTGGTGGTGTTGGCCCGCCCGGTGGCGGGGGCGAAGCTGCCACCGGAGTGGACTGAGCCGTTGGCGCAGGCGCATATGGCGGTGGTGAGTGGCGCGGCGACCGTAGGCCGTTTGACGCAGCAACTGGCCACGCAGCGCAATGCGCTGGTGGCTCAGTTGGCCCACAAGATCGTAGTGGCCCATGCCAGCACGGCAGGTTCATTGGCGGCGCAACTGGATCAATGGCGCCTGGATGGGCGCCAGGTGGAACTGCTTTAGCCGAAACGGTGCCCGCCCCGGCCAAAACTGCTCTATTTCATTATCTTTGGCGCAAGATAATGAAATCCAAAAACAGTAAAAGTCCTTTGTTTTCAATAAGATAGCCTGGCTGTCATTATCCGAAACCGGATATCGACAGCCAGCTTTCGTTGAAAACAGCTTGATCCCAACTGATCGCGGGCTTGCATCCGCGATCAGCGCAAGCTTGCTTCACGCCTCGTTCGCGCTCGCACAGGCTGCGCAAACACAAGCCGTGCCGCGAGCTTCCTCGGGAACTCTTGACAGCAGCGCCGCATCGAAGGTGACACGCGTGCACCAGCAGGGCGGCTGCTTGACGCCGGTTTCACGCTCGACTTCCATCGCACACTGATTCGGTTTGCCGCACAGCGGGCAGAAGGTGGGTTCGGCAGTGGCCATGGTTCAATGGATTGCCACGTCGCTGGCGCTCCTCGCAATGACGGCCAGTATCACGCCGCAGCCTTCACCTTCAAGCGCCACGCATGCAGCAGTGGCTCGGTGTAGCCGCTGGGTTGCGCCAGACCCTTGAACACCAAGTCGCACGCGGCCTGGTAGGCAGCGCCTTTCTCATTGCCGAGCATGGGCGTGTAGGCCTTGTCGCCCGCGTTTTGCTTGTCCACTTTGGCGGCCATGCGGGTGAAGGTTTCTTCGATCTGC
>CAIYMN010000285.1 GCA_903927295.1 uncultured beta proteobacterium
ACAAAGCGGCGGTGGATCAAAACACCTCCGCACAGCAGGAGCCCGATGCCGAGGTCAACGCCGGACTCTTCATGTACCCGGTGCTGATGGCCGCCGACATCCTGATGTTCAAGGCGCACCAGGTGCCCGTCGGGCGTGACCAGGTACAACATATTGAAATGGCACGCGACATTGCGCAGCGTTTCAATCATCTTTACGGCGAACACCTGACGCTGCCACAAGCGCTCATCGAAGACAGCGTTGCCACGCTGCCGGGCCTGGACGGGCGCAAGATGAGCAAGAGTTACGACAACCACATCCCGCTGTTTGCACCACGCCAGCAACTCAAAAAGCTCATCGCCGGTATCGTCACCGACTCGCGCGCGCCCGGCGAGCCCAAGGAGACCGAAGGCTCTGCCCTGTTCCAGATCTACCAGGCCTTTGCCAGCGCCGATGAAACCGCGGCCCTGCGCCAGGCCTACCTTGATGGCATTGGCTGGGCTGACGCCAAGCAGGTGCTGTTTGAGCGCATTGACCGTGAAATGGCGCCGATGCGCGAGCGCTACACCGCCCTGATGGCGGCTCCAGAAGAAATGGAAGAGATCCTGCGTGCCGGCGCCGAAAAGGCAAGAAAGCTCGCCACGCCCTTCACGGCAGAGTTGCGTCACGCGGTTGGCTTGCGTGACCTGCGCAGTTCAAGCAAGTCTGCCAACGTGGTCAAGGCAGGCAAGGCAGCCTTGTCAAGCTTCAAGCAGTACCGCGAGAGCGACGGCAAGTTTTATTTCAAACTGCAGGACAGCGCTGGCCGCGTACTGCTGCAGAGCCTTGGCTTTGCAACACCGCGGGAAGCAGCAAGCGCCATCGCCCTGCTGCGCGAGCAAGGTGCACTTGCGCTGCAGCAGTTGCGCGAGACGATTGAGTTGCAGGCCGGTATCAGCGACGACGAAGTCTTGCAGGCCCTGCAACAGTTTTGAACCACGGCCCACGGATATAATCGGGTCCGTTCGATACCGGAGAGATGGCAGAGTGGTCGAATGCGCCGGACTCGAAATCCGGTATACGGTCAAACGTATCCAGGGTTCGAATCCCTGTCTCTCCGCCAGCCACTAAGGAACGGGACAAATGCTTCCGCTGGCTATTTATGCCCCCTGCCGTTAACACATCACTTGTTGAATTTCGCAAGCTCACTTTTGGCTACGGGGAGCAGGCCGTTTTGCGGGATGTTACCCTTCAGATACCGCGGGGCAAAGTCACTGCGCTGGTAGGGCCGATGGGTGGTGGCAAGACGACTACCTTGCGCATGATGGGCGGTCAGTACCGCGCGAGGTCGGGGCAAATGCTGTTTGACGGACAGAATATTGGCCTCATGGACCAGGAACAACTCTATACCGTGCGCCGTCGCATGGGCATATTGTTTCAGTTTGCAGCCTTGTTTGCGGACATGAGCGTTTTTGAAAATGTTGCCTTCCCCTTGCGGGAACACACCGATCTGCCCGAAGCACTGATTCGCGACATTGTCCTGATGAAGCTCAACGCAGTAGGTCTGCGAAACGCACGCGACCTGTTGCCCAGTGAAGTGTCGGGCGGTATGGCCAAGCGTATCGGGATAGCGCGTGCGATTGCACTGGACCCCGAATTCTTGATGTACGACGAACCCTTTTCCGGTCTGGACCCGATTTCGGTGCTGGTCACGGCGCGCCTGATTCGTCAGCTCAACGACTCCATGGGGCTCACCAGCATTTTTGTGTCGCATGAAATCACCCAAACGCTTGCCATTGCCGATCACGTGGTGATCCTGGACGAAGGCAAGCTGGCCTTCCAGGGTAGCGTCGATGAAGTACGCAAGAGTACCGATCCACTCGTGTTTCAGTACGTCAATCAACGTCCGGACGGTCCGGTGCGGTTTCATTATCCGGCCGTCAGTATCGAAGAGGATTTTGGCGTCAACATTCAGGGCGGCTGACGGCGCTCAACCGTGCGCATAAGCATATAACGCCGATTTATCACTGGTCACGCACAATCGCGCCATGGCCATCGGCAACTACCTCAAGGAAATCGGGCGCGGCAAGGACGGTGCACGAGCGCTCACTCGCGATCAGGCCGCTGACTTGTTCGGGCAACTGCTCGATGGCAGCGTAACGGATCTGGAAGTGGGCGCCTTTTGCCTGGCCATGCGTATCAAGGGCGAGACAGAGCATGAGATGGCGGGCTTTCTGGATGCTACGCACCAGCGCATGAACCGGTTTGCGGCAAGCAGCCGACCCACCGTCGTCATCCCGAGTTACAACGGTGCACGCAAGTTGCCGCTGCTCACGCCACTGCTGGCGCTGCTGGTCGCGCGTGCTGGCCTGCCGGTCCTGATTCACGGTACCGCCACCGAATCGAACCGGGTATTCACATCCGAAGTGTTGCTGGCACTTCAAATCCCGGCGCTGACAGCATTTCAATCCATAGCCCATGGCGAAGTTGCCTTTGCACCGACGGCCTTGTTAAGCCCGGGCCTGCAGCGTCTGCTGGATGTGCGCCGCGTGGTAAATCTGCGCAATTCAGCGCACAGTCTGGTCAAACTGATGAACCCCTGCCTGGGTAGCAGTTTGCTGGTCACCAGCTACACGCATCCGGAGTACGCCATCAGCATGGCCAACACGCTCACATTGTTGCGGAGCACGGCCTTGCTGATCCGCGGGACCGAAGGTGAGGCTGTCGCTGACCCGCGGCGGACACCACGAATGCAGGGATTTTTGAGGGGACGGGCTATGGCGCTGCAAGAACCGCTGGCGGGTACGCTGACAAACCTGCCGGACTTGCCGCAGACGACGGACGTCGCGGCGACCGCTAGCTATATTCGCCGCGTCATGGCGGGACAGCAGCCCGTGCCCGAGCCGATTGCGCAACAGGTGGCCCACATATTGCACATGGTCAGCAGTATCGAGACCTCCACACCATGACAAGCAATTTCTGCAGCGGCCAGGTTACGCTGGTGGGAGCCGGCCCGGGTGACCCGGAGTTGCTCACCATCAAGGCCATGAGAGCCATCCAGGCGGCGACCGTGCTGCTGGTAGACGACCTGGTGAATCCGGCTATTGTGGAGTTTGCGTCCCCTGCGGCGCGCATCGTGCATGTGGGCAAACGCGGTGGTTGCAAGTCGACGCCGCAATCGTTCATCGAGAAATTGATGGTGAGCGCCGCCATCGAAGGTGAAAACGTGGTCAGGCTCAAGGGCGGCGATCCCTTGATCTTTGGCCGGGGTGGTGAAGAGGTTGAAAGCCTGCAGTCGGCCGGCGTTCGGGTTTCAGTGATCAATGGCATTACAGCGGGTCTGGCGGCCTTGTCATCGCTCAACGTTGCGCTGACCCACCGCGAACACGCTCACGGGGTGGTGTTTGTCACGGGTCATGCCAAGCCGGGTGATAGCGGCACCAACTGGCGTGCCCTGGCGCACACGGCGCGCCAAGCCAAACTCACGCTGGTGATCTACATGGGCGTCAGTGGTGCAGGCCGCATTGAAGCGGAGTTGCTGCACGGACTGAACGCTGATACGCCGGTTGCCATCATCCAGAATGCCAGCCTGCCCAGCCAGCGCCACTTCGTGTGCACGCTCGATGCATTGGAACAAACGATTGGTGCGCAAGCCATCGCCAGCCCCAGCGTGATTGTCGTTGGTGACGTCGTGGGAGGTCTGCTGGCGCTGCAATCGCACGACGAAATGTTCAACCACCCCAGGACGGCAGAGTTGCAGCAGTTTCTGTCCGCCCTGCGCGACTGATCGAGCATCCTGCCAAACAGGAGTGGTCCGGGCGATGATTGCACGGGCTTGCCGAACGCGCGGTTTTCTCATTTAATTCTGAAAACCCATAACCTTCAAAGGAGCGAACCGTGCAAGCTGTCTTTTACCGACTGTCATCGACCACCCTGAAATTGTTCGCCGCCAGTGTCTGCGCCTCGGCCCTGGCGCAGCAGGCCGAACGCCCTGCCGCTGACGCCATAACGAACACTGCCGCCGTGGCGCCGGCCGCCACCGCCGCCAGCGCGCCAGCCCCCGCTGCCTCTGCGCCAGCCAAGGCCACGCTTGCCGAAATCACCGCCCTGCTGCAAAAGCCGCTGCCCGTGCTCGAAGGAGTCGATGTGTTCAAGGGCACGGCCAGTCTCAAGGGCAAGCGCTTTTACATCTCCGAATATCGGGTGCTGTTTGAGACCGGTGGCAGCGTCTCCGCCAATAGCCGGCCAGCGTATTTTGGCGGCACCAATTATGGTGGCACGAATGTGAGGGTGGAGTACAAAATCCCGGAGCTTGATCTGGCTGTGCTGCAGGCCATCACGGACCGCGCCTATGCCGATTTCGTGGCACGGCTGGAGGCAGGCGGCGCCAAGCCGGAGCCGGCAGACACCTTCATTCGGGAGTTGGGTGCAGTCTATGAGGCGACAGTGGAAGCCAGCAAACCCGGTGCTGCCATGACGGAAGAAATTGACATGGGGTTTGGCAAGCGGCGCTATCTCGTCTTGAGCCCGACCGGGATGAAGCTCAACGCACGTGGCATGACGGGCCTGGGCATGGGCAACATAGGCAACCGGATCAATTACGTGAAGCTCAATGTCGACGCCATCTCGGTTGGCATGGCAGTGAATCTGGCGGCACAGGAAACATCGGGCAGTGGCTCCTCGCTGTTTCGTCGAGGCTCCAGCGCCAACGCGTCGGCCGCCATGGAAGTAACCAGTGCCAGTTCGTTCCCGGCAATGCTCGGACATGGTGGCGGCGCCGTTATCAGTTTCACCAAGCCGCTAGCGGTACCGGGACAGTTTGCCACGCTGCGCGAGACCGGTGGCTATGACAGCAAGAAGGACATCGCAGCGCAGGGTGTGCAGTTGCTCGGTCGTTTTCTGGGCGTGGCATCAAATCAGGTCAAACAGGTCGAAATGACGGTGGACGTTGACGCGGCCGCCATGGCGAGCCTGGCACTGCAGGGCTTGATGTCGTTCAATCAAGGCTTGGCCTCAGGAATCAAATAAGCAGCCCATGCCGTCTTTCAAGTCCCGGTTGCTGTACCACCTTGTCAAGCACCAGTTGGCCAAACTGGCACGGCTCAATCTGCCCTTGCCGCAATTCCGGTTGGCACGTGAAGCAGCAGCGCTGCGGCTTTTCAGGATGCCCCCTGGTGTAGCTGTGCAAGAGGCCAGGATCGGTGCGTGTCGGGGCGAATGGCTGCGCCCCGAGGTAGTGCGGGCCAAGGGCATCGTGCTGTACCTGCATGGGGGTGCATACACTGGTGGCTCGTGTATTACCCATCGTGCCCTGGCGGCCAGACTGGCCAGCGCCTCGCAACACAGTGTCTTCAATCTTGACTACCGGCTGGCGCCAGAACATCCGTTCCCGGCGGCGCTTGACGACGCCCTTGCAACTTACAAGGCGCTGCGTGTTGAGCATCGAGATGTGCCGATTGCCCTCTCCGGGGATTCTGCTGGCGCCGGTCTGGCTTTGGCCCTGGCCATCAGTCTGCGCGATCAGGCCGTGACGCCGCCTGCTGCACTGGCACTGATGTCGCCATGGACCGACCTGGCCTTGACCAATGACACGCATCGCAGCAAGGCAGCAGTGGACCCGTATTTTCCAACAACGGAGCGTCTCAGGGCAGCAGCGCTGCACTACGCGGGCGAGACCGAATTGCACCATCCGCTGGTATCACCACACTATGCGAAACTGGGAAACCTGCCGGCGACGCTGATCCACGTCGGCACGCGGGAGGCACTGCTGGATGACTCATTGCTGCTGAGCCAGCGCATGAACGCGCAGGGTTCCAGGGCTGAGGTAGAGGTGTTTCCAGGCATGTGGCACGTCTGGCAAACGCTGCATGGCCGGATGCACGAGGCTGATCAGTCGGTCCAAGGATTGGGTGCCTTTCTCAGTGGTCATTTGCGCGGCGCAGCTTGAACAGCCCGCAAGGGGAGACAATGCCTCCTTTTAAGAATGAAATAGATGAGTCTGCAAACCTGGTGGCTGTTCGTCCTGATGACATTTTTTGTGGCAGCAACACCGGGCCCCAACATGCTGCTGGTAATGAGCAACAGCGCGCGTTTCGGTCTGCGTGCGGCGGTGGCCACGATGGCCGGCTGCTTGACGGCCTTGCTGACGATGATGAGTATTTCTGCTGCCGGCTTGGGCGCTTTGCTGCATACCTTTCCAACGGTATTTGACGCGCTGCGTTTGGCGGGAGCCGCCTACCTGGCTTATCTGGGTCTACAGAACTGGCGCTCACCGGTTCAACAGGACGTGAAGGACGCGCCCCGGCCAGCCAATTTGGCAGCAAGACCGGCGGCGCTATTTCGGCAAGGTTTGCTGGTAGCCGCGAGCAATCCCAAGGCACTGCTTTTTGCCGCCGCCTTTTTTCCGCAGTTCATCAAGCCAGAGGCGGCCACCTTGCCACAGTTGGGCATTCTGCTGGCGACGTTTACGGTGATTGAAATTGCCTGGTATTTTGTCTATGCCATCAGCGGCAAACGCCTGTCTGCCTACCTGCAAAGCGCCAGCGTCATGCGCGCCTTCAATCGGCTGACAGGCGGCATCTTCAT
>CAIYMN010000286.1 GCA_903927295.1 uncultured beta proteobacterium
AAGACGACTCTTCATGATTTCTGAACTCTCACTTGTGTCGGATCGAGACTCCTTGTTGCGCGCTGTTGCTGCCGCGCCAGCCCTGCATGCACAGTTGGCACAACGCTGGGCCCGAACCCAGTCCAATGACAGCAACTCAGTCGGAAACGGCTCGGTGCGCCGTGTGCACTATCTGTCCATGGAGTTCCTGATGGGTCGGGCGCTCGGCAACGCACTGGCGGCCCTCGGTCTGGAAAAGGATGTACGCCGGCAGCTCGAAGCCAGCGGCCTGCAGTTGTCCGATGCACTGGAGCTGGAGAACGATGCGGCGCTGGGCAATGGTGGTCTGGGTCGTCTGGCAGCCTGTTTTCTTGACGCGTTTGCCGAACTCGGCCTGCCCTCGTTCGGTTACGGCCTGCGCTACCAATATGGCATGTTTGCCCAGCAGATTCAGGATGGCCGGCAGATTGAAGTGCCAGATGACTGGATGCGCTGGGGTAACAACTGGGAAGTGTTTCGTCCGGAAGTTCGTTATGCCGTCGGCTTCGGTGGTCACGTCGAAGCCCGGGGCACAGGGCGCCATTGGGTCGCGGCCGAGCGGGTCATTGCACAGGCCTACGACTTCATCGTCCCGGCGCATAGCAGTGATCGCGTCTCCACCCTGCGGCAGTGGCACGCCAGCGCAGAGCGTGCCATCGATTTTGCCGCTTTCTGTCGCGGCGAGTATCTGGCGGCAAGCAGTCACCGCGTGGCGGCGGATGTTCTGAACTGGGTGCTCTATCCTGACGACAGCACGCCCGCCGGGCGCGAACTGCGCTTGAAGCAGGAGGCCTTTCTGGTCAGTGCTTCGCTGCAGGACGTGCTGACACGTCATTTGCGCGAAGGCCGCAGCCTGCTGCAACTGGGCCGTGCCAATGCCATTCACCTCAACGACACCCATCCGGCGCTCGCGCCAGCCGAACTGATGCGATTGTTGCTTGACCAGCATGAGCTGAAATGGGACGCTGCCTGGAGCATCACGCAGGAGGCGGTCTCCTATACCAACCACACCTTGATGCCCGAGGCACTGGAGACCTGGCCGGTGCGCATGTTCGAGTCCTTGTTGCCACGCCATCTCGAAATCATCCGCGAGATCAACCGCCGTTTCCTTGAACAAGTGCGTGAGCGCTTTCCGGGTGATGAGGCGATGGCGAAACGGGTTTCGATAATCGATGACAACAGCGACGGGCGCATTCATATGGCCGCCTTGGCGATCGTTGCTTCGCACAAGGTCAACGGCGTTTCGGCTCTGCACTCCGAGCTCATGGTGCAAACGATCTTTGCAGACTACGCCAGACTTTATCCGGACAAATTCCACAACGTCACCAACGGTGTCACACCGCGGCGCTGGCTGATGCAGGCCAACCCGGAACTTTCCAGCCTGATTGACCGCAGCATCGGTCACGGCTGGCGGCATGATCTGGGACAGCTCGCTGCGCTCAAATCCCTGGCGGCGGACCCCAAGCTGGGGCGCGACTTCATGCTTGTGAAGCGGCACAACAAGCAGCGTCTGGCCAGTTTGATTGAGAAGCGGTTGGGTATCACGGTAAATCCGGCCAGCCTGTTCGATGTACAGGTGAAGCGGATCCACGAATACAAGCGCCAATTGCTCAATGTGTTGCAGCTGATCGCGCGTTATCAGGCCATGATCGAGCACCCGGACGCGCACTGGACGCCGCGCACTGTGGTGATTGCGGGCAAGGCGGCGTCGGCCTACCACATGGCCAAGTTGATCATTGAGTTGACCCATGGCGTCGCCTCGGTGATCAACGCCGATCCACGTGTTGGTGACCGCCTCAAGCTCGTCTTCATTCCCAACTACGGCGTCAGTCTGGCTGAAATCATCATCCCGGCAGCTGATCTGAGCGAACAGATTTCGACCGCCGGGACCGAGGCCTCGGGTACCGGCAATATGAAATTCGCCATGAATGGTGCGCTCACTGTCGGCACCTGGGACGGCGCAAACATCGAGATGGCACAAGCCATGGGTGAGGAAAATATGTTCGTCTTTGGTCTGCGCACCGAAGAAGTACAAAGCATCAAGGCCCAGGGCTATCGTCCGCGCGACCGACTGGAAGCCAGCCTCCGGCTCAAGCGCGTGCTTGGCGCGATCATGGCGGGTGACTTTTCCCACGGCGACACACAGCGTTACCACGCATTGACCGACAACCTGCTGGAGCGTGACCCCTACCTGCTGCTGGCCGACTTCGATGCCTACGTCTCGGCACAGTCGCAGGTGGACGCACTGTTTGACGAGCCGGAGCTGTGGGCACGGCGTGCCTTGCACAATGTGGCGGCAATGGGCAGTTTTTCGGTTGACCGTACCATTCGCGAGTACATTGAACGTGTCTGGTCAGCGCCGGCACGCTCTTGACGACAGGAAACGCCAAGCTTGCTGACAAGGCATTCAATCGAAGGACAAGGATGATTTCGGACCTAGATGTCCAGGCGCTGGTCGGTGCCTGCCATCCTGACCCGTTTGCGGTGCTTGGGATGCATGCCGATGCAGCGGGTCGACTCTGGCTGCGCGCCATGCTGCCTGGCGCGCGCGAGGTGCAGGTGCTTGATGCACGCACGCAAAAAGCGCTTGCGACGATGGCCTTGCGACATCCGGCGGGCCTGTTCGAAGCGGTGCTGCCACGTCGGCGCAAACGCTTTGACTACCGCTTGCGGGTTGACTGGGTTGATGCGTCGCAGGATGAGGGCAGGTCGTATGCCGACGCCTATGCTTTCGGCCCCCAACTCGACGATGAGCAGTTGTTGTTGCTGCGCTCAGGCGAGCACCCTGATCCGTACACCGTGATGGGCGCCCACGCGCTGCAACAACAAGGCGTTGCAGGAGTTCGATTTGCTGTCTGGGCGCCCAATGCGCAACGCGTCAGTGTGGTTGGAAGCTTCAACAACTGGGACGGCCGGCGTCATCCGATGCGACTGCGCCATCTGGCCGGTGTCTGGGAAATCTTTGTTCCCCACGTGGGGATTGGTGACCTGTACAAGTTCGAATTGTTGGGAGCGCGCGGCGAGTTGTTGCCGCCAAAGGCCGACCCGTACGCGCGTGCCAGCCAGTTGCGTCCTGACAGCGCCAGCTCTGTGGCGGCGCTGCCATCGCGCAAAATCCTGCCTGGTGATCGTGCCGCGGCCAACGCGCGTGCCGCACCGATTTCAATTTACGAAGTGCATGTCGGCTCCTGGCGCTTTGGCGCGGGCGGACGTTTTGTCAGTTGGGAGGAGCTGGCGCAGTCCTTGCCAGCGTATGCTGCCGAACAGGGGTTCACCCACATCGAATTGTTGCCGGTGAGTGAACATCCGCTTGATGCATCCTGGGGCTATCAAACCCTGGGCCTGTTTGCCTTGAGTGCCCGCTATGGAGCGCCTGAGGGTTTTGATGGTTTCGTGCAAGCCTGCCACGAACGCGGCCTGGGCGTCCTGCTGGACTGGGTGCCGGCGCATTTTCCGTCCGATGCGCACGGCCTTGCGCAATTTGACGGCACGGCGTTGTACGAATATGCGGATCCGCGCGAAGGCTTCCACCGTGACTGGAACACGCTGATCTACAACTTTGGGCGCAATGAAGTGCGCAACTTTCTTGCTGCCAGCGCTTTTTACTGGACCGAGCGCCATG
>CAIYMN010000287.1 GCA_903927295.1 uncultured beta proteobacterium
ACTACGACACCGAACGATGAAACCAAGCCGCTGTTTTATTTGCTGTGCTGTGTTGTTGCTCGGCGGCCTCGCCTGCGCCGCGCCCGACGAGGAAGTGCTGGGCAAGTCTGCAGGCTATCCCATGGCTCCCAACCTTGCACAGGCGTTCCAGGAGCGTTACCGGGTCGGCTCGTTCAGCGCGATGGACAACCTGTCGCCGCATTGCACGCTGGAACCTGCTGCGCTACCCCTGGCGCTACCCAAGGCTGCCAGCGAGCATGCCTTTCAGTACCGCTTTGACGGCAAGACCTACACGCTGGACGACTACATGCAGCGCCAGCGCGCCACGGCCGTGCTGGTGCTCAAGGACGGCGAAATCGTGGCCGAGCGCAGCAACTACGAGCGCAAGCCGGAGCAGCGCATGCTGTCGAACTCGATGGCCAAGACCATTGTCGCGCTGGCGTTCGGCAAAGCACTGGAAGAAGGGCTGATCCGATCACTCGAAGACCGTGCCGCCGACTATGAGCCGCGCCTCGCCGGCAGTCTGTATGGCGATAGCAAGCTGATCAACCTGCTGCGCATGGCCTCCGGCGCGCGCTTCGTTGAAGACTATTCGGGTCATGACGACCTGGCGCGCTTCAACCAGATCTCGCGCAAGCAAGGCAGCGCCGCGGCGGCCCAAACTGTCACGCAACGTGCCGCACCCGAAGGCAGCCTGTTCAACTACGCCAGCGCAGAAACCCAGATGCTTGGGCTGGTGCTGCGCGCCGCTACCGGTCAGACCCTGTGCCGCTACATCGGCGAGAGAATCTGGCAGCCCATGGGGGCTGAGTCACGCGCCACCTGGCTCATCAACCCGGTTGACCAGACCGAGATGGCAGCGGGCAACTTCAACGCCACGGTCCGGGACTACGCGCGGCTCGGTTGGTTGATGGCCAACGACGGCCAGCGCGACGCTCACCCGGTAGTCCAGCGTGAGCACCTGTTGAACATGACCGAAGCGGGTCGTCAACCGCAGGCGTTCCGGCCTGGACACATGCAGAACAAGGGCAGCACCTACATGGGCTATGGCCTGCAGACCTGGCTGCTGCCGGGCAGCACACGCCGCTTTGCGATGCTCGGCATTTACGGCCAATCCATCATGGTCGACCCTGCCCTTAAACTGGTGGTGGTCCACATGGCCGCAGCCAAGGACGCCTCGGGCGATGCCAGCGGTGCCCATATGGGCGCGGAACGCAACGCCCTGTGGCATGGCATCGTGGCGCGCTATGGCCGGTGGTGAGGCCGCAACCGTCTGCGCGTTTCAGCCCAGAAGTGCCTGCAACAGCAGCATACCCAGGCGCACTGCCGCACTGAGCAGCAAAGCCACACCAACTGACAGCAGCACCGAAAACCAGGCCTCTCTGCGGCCCAGTGTCTTGTGCATCACGGCGAAGGTCGAGATGCAAGGCACATAGAAGGTCAGAAACACCAGCAAGGTAACGATCTGCACCGACCCCAGCACCGTGTCGATGTTCTGCGTGCCCAGAGCCTGGAAGATCATCAGCAAGGAGAGCTCCTTGCGCAGCACACCAAACAGCAGGGGCAAACCCAGCACCAGCGGCAGCCCCAGCCACCAGTTGGTCAGAGGCGTCAGCAACGTGTTGATGGCAGCATCGGCGCCGAAGTGGCCCAGCAGCGCCAGCACAACGCTGCCACCGACCAGCAGCGGCGTGACGATGGTCAGTACATCGCTGGAGCGTGCCCAGGTTTCACGCAGCATGGCGCGCCAGTCCGGCAGCCGGTAGGCCGGGATATCCTGCACTTGCCCGGGACCGACCTCGCGCTGGCGGCGTGACATCAGCCGGCCCATCACGGCAATCAGAACCATCGTCAGCGCGTAAATGCCGATCACACCAGTGACACCCAGATACTTGCCCGCGACCGCCAGGATGATGGCGGACCGCGCTGAACAGGGCACGAAAGTGATGAGCACCGAAGCGATCACGCGCTCACGCCCGCTTGATGTTCGCGCCACCGCCGAGATGGCCGGCACATTGCAGCCCAAACCCAGCAAGAACGGCACCGCTACGCCACCGTGCAGACCAATCTTGTGAAAGCCGCGGTCCACGACAAAGGCGATGCGTTGCATCAGACCCATCTCTTCGAGCGCAATCAGCAGCAGCAACAAGGGCAGCATGTAGGGCACGACGATACCAATCAAGCCGATAAAGCCATCCACGATGGCACGCGCTACGACCCCTGTGGTGGACTGCGGCTGCCAGCTCGCGGTGGCTTCGATCAGGCGCTGCGTTGTCTGCGCGTCGATCCAGCCGCTGACCTCGAACACCACAAACAGCACAGCGGCAAAGAGCGCCAGACTGGCCAGCAGGCCCCACTGGGGGTGCAGCAGGAACTCGTCAAGCCAGAAGCGCCAGCCGCGACCGGGTTGCGGCGGCCCCGCTCGCAGCGCCGCCTCATAGACGGTCGCGCTGCGGTGATGTGCGTCGGCATGGATCTCTTCCGCCAGCGGGCGCGGCAAGCCCAGTCCCGCGGTCTCGCGCAAGGCCTGAAGGTGAGGCAGCTGCGGAGCAAAGTGCTCTTGCAATTCGCGCTCGAAATAGCCATGCCCTGAGGCGAACAGCAGCAGCAGCAGCTGGTGCGGCACGCGAAACGCGGCCTCGATTCCGGGTTGCTGCAGGGCTTTGCCGAGCGGCTCAAGGCATGTTGCGATATGTCGACTTGGCCCCTGCGGCAGCGGACAAATAGCCTGTCGCGCCGTGTTCACAGCCGTGCTGAAGAGTTCGGCAATGCCTTGCCCCATGAGGGCCACGATAGGCACCACCGGCATTCCGAGCTGGGTTGAAAGCGCGGCAATGTTGATGTGCAAGCCCTTGCGGCGCACCTCATCCATGTGGTTGAGCGCCAGCACCACCGGCCGTCCAAGCTGGGCCAGCTCCAGCGTGAGTTCAAGGTGGCTTTGCAGGTTGCTGGCATCGACCACCTGCACGATCAGATCGGGTGGCTCAAACGGTGCTGGCGGTGCGCCGCTCTCGTGTGCTGTCACCGGCGGTCTGTCATTGCCCCACAGCAGGTACTTGAACGCGCTCAGCTCATCGTCTTGCAGATGGTGCACGGAGCTCAGACTCGGCAAGTCCACCACGCTGGCTTCGTCCAGACCGATCTGTACCGTGCAGGCACGGTAGACCCGGTGTGTGTCGGCCAGCTCGCCGGTCAATGGTGCGGTGCTCGACACGGCATCGAACAGCGTGGTCTTGCCGGCACCTGGCAAACCGACCAGGGCAATGCGCAAACGCCGCGCGCCGCGCAACAGGGGGGTGTGCAGTGTGACGGTGTGCTCAGGCACGCCGCACTTGGAAATCTTCATGCTGGAGAGATCAATCGAAATACCCCATTATCCGGTTTCGCCCGCAATCCCATGGGAAATCCGGTTATCGGATCTCCCGCCTAGAATGAACCGCGAACAACATGCTCACCATCAACAAACTCATGCCGCAAGGCTCAGGACTGGCAAACGTTTTAGTCACACGTGCCGCCACCGTCGAACTGGAATGGGACGTGCGCCAGAAGAGCCGTTTTGACACTACCGACTCCGCGGGGCGTCAACTGGGCGTCTTCCTGCCGCGCGGCACGGTCGTGCGCGGCGGCGACGTGCTGGTGGCCGAGGATGGCTCCCTGGTGCGCGTCATTGCTGCTGCGCAGCCAGTGTTGCGAATCACCGCCTGCGCCGAGCACGGTAGCGCCTTTGACCTGACACGCGCGGCCTACCATCTGGGGAACCGCCACGTGACTATCGAGCTCCAACCGGACCATCTGAAGATCGAACCCGACCATGTGCTGGCCGATATGCTGCGCGCCATGCATCTGACCGTGTCTGAGGAAGTCGCGGCGTTTGAGCCTGAGGGCGGTGCCTATTCGAGCGCCGGCCACGGCCATGAGCACGCCACCCCGAAGCCCATCAGCATCCCCATCAAGGCGGCGACGCCACATGTGCATGGACCTGATTGCAAGCACGACCACGGGCACAGGCATTGATGAGCGACGCGCCGGGCCGCCCCAAGCAAGCTCGCGCCCCCGTGGGGGGCAGCGAACTACACGCAGTGAGTGAGCGTGGGGGCTACATGAGCGATGACAGCCTGCTGCAGTTGATGTGGCTGGCCTCACCCGCCCTGCCGATTGGCGGCTTTTCGTACTCGGAGTGCCTTGAGGCCGCAGTGGACAGCGGGCACGTTGCAACGGAGTCGCAAGCCTGCGCCTGGCTGCTGGATCAGTTACACCTGAATCTGGCGCGCGCTGATCTGGCGGTGCTGGCGCAGGCGCTGCCGGCCTGGCAGAGCGCTGACCACAAGCGCATTGCGGAACTCAACGCCTGGGTGCTGCAAACGCGTGAGAGCAGCGAATTGCGCGCACAAACCGAGCAGATGGGCAGATCCCTGCTGGAGTGGCTGCGCAATCACACCACTGCCGATTCGCGGCAAATCGAAATCCTCGCTGCACTGCAGCCGAGCTACCCGCTGGCCTTTGCACTGGCGGCCAGCAACACGGGCGCGCCGCTGCGCGAGTGCCTGCTCAGCTACGCCTTCGGATGGGCCGAGAACATGGTGCAGGCGGCGATCAAGTCGGTGCCGCTGGGTCAGAGCGCGGGGCAGCGCATCCTCTCTGCACTCAGCGCAGAAATCCCGGCAGCGATCGACCACGCGCTCACGCTCACCGATGACACGCGCCAGGCCTTTTCTCCCATGCTGGCCATCCTCAGCGCCCAGCACGAAGTTCAATACTCAAGACTGTTCAGATCATGACCCTGCACCACATCAAGGACCGCACAAAGAAGCTGCCACCATTGCGCGTCGGCATCGGCGGACCCGTGGGCTCCGGCAAGACGACGCTGCTGGAGATGCTGTGCAAGGCGATGCGTGACAAGTACGACCTGGTGGCCATCACCAACGACATCTACACCAAGGAAGACCAGCGCCTGCTCACCGTCAGCGGCGCGCTGCCGGCCGAGCGCATCATGGGCGTGGAGACCGGTGGTTGTCCGCATACCGCGATTCGCGAGGATGCCTCCATCAACCTCGAAGCCATCGACCGCATGCTGGTGGATTTTCCGGACGCTGACATCGTCTTTATCGAGAGCGGCGGCGACAACCTGGCTGCGACTTTCAGCCCGGAGTTGTCGGATCTGACGATCTACGTGATTGACGTCGCCGCCGGGGAGAAAATTCCGCGCAAGGGCGGCCCCGGCATCACCAAGAGCGACCTGTTCGTCATCAACAAGACCGATCTGGCTCCGTATGTGGGCGCCGATCTGTCGGTGATGCAGGCAGACACGACGCGCATGCGCACGACAGCCAAGGGACTCAAGCCCTTTGTCTTGACGAATCTCAAGACTCTGAGCGGACTGAGCGAGGTCCTTGCCTTTATCGAGACCAAGGGCATGCTCTTGACTGCCAGATAACCATGCCGCTTTAAGGGTTAACGATATACCCATCGGTATTGTTTTGGTGCAAATTTCCTCTTTTTTGAAGGGGGATTCCATGCGTACAAGCAATTTGCTGGCAATCACCGCCAGTTCAGCAGCCGTCATTTTGGTAGCCTGCGGCGGGGGCGGAAGTTCTACCTCAACCAGCACACCGACTGTCTCCACCACCATCAGTGGTTCTGCGGTCAAGGGTCCGGTTTCAGGAGCAACCGTCACGGTCAAGAATGCCGGCACAGGAGCCGTGCTCGGCACCACCACCACCGGCACTGGCGGCACCTACTCGCTGAGCGTGCCTTACTCCGGTGACGTTGTGGTCGAAGTCAGCGGTGGCACTTACACCGATGAAGCTACCAACCAGTCGACCACGCTGGCAACCCCGCTCAGGGTGGTGATCACCGCCAACGGCAGCACTGTTACCGGCGTCGTGACGCCACTGACAACGATGGCCTACACCTATGCCTTTGGCACGACCGGCACACCGACGGCCGCCGCTTTCAACGCCATGGCGAGCAACGTGGCAACCCAGTTCAAGTTGACCGGCGTGAACCTTGCCACCACCGTTCCGACGGTCAGCGGCACCTTGAACGATTACGGCAAAGTCCTGGCCGGCGTATCCAAGTATCTGCAGACCAATAGCGTCACGCTCTCCAGCCTGGTTGCTTCCACCTTGACAAGCGCCCAATTGACACAGCTTTCGAGCGCTTTCACAACAGCCTACGCCGCCGCGAATCCCGGAAGCTCAGTCAGCTACACCTTTGATGGCAGCACACTGGGTGTCAGCGGCACGGGCGCTGGCGGTGGAACCGGCAGTTGTGGCGTCCATGTTGAGGGAACCATCAGCGCCGCCGGTGTCTCCGTGCCCTTGAATCTGGACTACTGCATCACCGGCATCGCGGCGGGATCATGTGGCAGTGGCAACGCATCGCTGTCGCAAGCGCTGAGCGGCCAAAGCGGCATGGCGGGCGCGGCAAACCTGAGCTACAGCTACTCCGCCACTTGCGTCGCCAACCCGGCCGCAACCATCGCCCTGCACTAAGCACAGCCGTGCCTGGGGTCGCCATCATGTGACCCCTGGCACTTGCAGTGCACAATGCGCTCAATCCATCCTTGAGCCATGAACGTCACTGCAGGCCTTACTTCCGACACGCTTCCCTGGCAATGCGTCACCACCCAACCCAACCAGTTGGGTGAGTCGCCATTCTGGCATCCGCTGGAACACCGGCTGTACTGGGTCGACATCACGGCGCGGCAAGTCCTGCGCACCGATGCTGTCAGGGGCAGCGTCCAGACCTGGGATCTGCCCTCGGAGCCGGGTTGCATTGCGCCTGCCGCCAGCGGCGGCCTGGTGCTGGCGCTGCGCCACGGTGTCTTTCGCGCACGTCACTGGGGCGGGCCGCTGGAACGCATCGCCACGCTCGATTACGACCCGGCGTTCATGCGTGCCAACGATGGCAAGTGCGACGCGTTGGGGCGCTTCTGGATTGGCACGATCGACGAGACCAGGACCGCACACAACGCCGCCCTGTACTGTCTGGACTGCCGCAAGGGTCGTGCGCCTCTGCTGGAGCGAAAGGCCGGACCCGCCACAACAGCCAACGGTCTGGCCTGGAGTCCTGACGGAGGCACTCTCTATTGGACCGACACGCCCAGCCATGCAGTACGTGCATGGGATTTCGAACCCGCAAATGCAACGCTGACTGCAGAACGCATCCTTCATCAGTTCCCTCCCAAGTCAGCATCGCTTCGCGCTGACGGCTACGGTGGCCGCCCCGATGGTGCGGCGGTTGACGTTGAGGGCAACTATTATGTTGCCATGTACGAAGGCCGGCGTGTCTGCCAGCTCGCTCCCGATGGTACGTTGCTGGGCCAGTGGGAAACGCCGGCGCAATGCCCAACGATGGTCTGCGTTGGCGGAGAAGACCTGCGAACCCTTTACCTGACGACAGCGCGCCAGAAACGCGGCACAGAAGAGCTAGAAGCCCTGCCCCTGTCAGGTTGCATATTCTCGATGCGCGTCAAGGTTGCTGGTCTGCCAGTAAACTGCTTCCTCGACTAATCGAGACTTGCCAACCATGGACCCAGAGCTTCGCCGGATCACCGAGCGCGTGCGCGCAGCGCCGGGCCAAGGCACGGCGCTGCGCATCCGGGGCGGCAGCTCCAAGGATTTTTATGGCCAGTCCCTGCAAGGGGAGGTGCTTGACGTAGGCCCATTGCGGGGCATCATCAGCTATGAGCCCAGTGAGTTGGTGGTCACCGTGCGAGCCGGCACAACATTGCAGGAACTGCACTGCGCGCTGGCCGAGAAGGGCCAATATCTGGCCTTTGAGCCTCCCTGCTTTGCCAGTGACGCCACAGGCGTCAGCGCTGCGACCTGCGGCGGCATGGTGGCAACCGGCCTGAGTGGCCCGGCGCGCGCCAGCGCTGGCGCGGTGCGCGACTTTGTGCTGGGTATGACGCTGCTCAATGGTCGTGCCGAACTTCTGATCTTTGGTGGACAGGTGATCAAGAACGTCGCGGGCTACGACGTTTCGCGCCTGATGGTCGGTGCCATGGGAACGCTCGGCGTCCTGACCGAAATCTCGCTCAAAGTGCTGCCGCGCGCCCCGGCTGAGGCGACCCTGACATGCAGCGGCCTGAGCCAGCAAGTGGCACTTGACCTGTTGCACCGCTGGGGTGGCCAGCCACTGCCTCTGAACGCCAGTTGCTGGCTGAAGAAAACCAGCGCCGACGCCCCGCGCGGACATCTGTATGTGCGTCTGCGCGGCGCTGCGGCTGCCGTCGAAGCAGCCTGCCCCCGCATGCTCTCCGATCTGCGCACCGCAGGCGCTGAGGCAACTCGCATGGACAACGCTCAGGCGGCGCCGGACTGGAATGCCTGCCGTGATCAGACCCTGCGCTTTTTTCAGGCTCCGGCACCCGAGCTCGGTTTGTGGCGTCTCTCGGTTCCGCAGACCGCACCCGATCTGGGGTTGCCATTTGACACCTTGATCGAATGGCATGGCGGTCAGCGCTGGTTGTGGGCACCCGTGTCGGCACTTGGGCAACTGCGCCACAGCGCAGCCTCGGTAGGCGGCACGGCGACCTTGTTCCGCGCCCCGACCAGCACCGACGTCGAGACGAACCAGCGCTTCAGTCCTTTGCAGAGCGCCTTGGGCCGGATTCACAAGCAGCTCAAGCACGAGTTCGACCCTGCTGGCATCTTCAATCCCGGCCGCATGTACGCCGAGTTCTGAAGAGCGCCATGCATACCGATCTCGCCCCCGAGTACCAGAGCAGCGCCGACGGCCAGGCGGCAGCAGCCATTTTGCGCAAGTGCGTGCATTGCGGCTTTTGCACAGCCACCTGCCCGACCTACCAGTTGCTGGGCGACGAGCTGGACGGGCCACGCGGCCGTATCTACCTGATGAAAGCGGTCCTGGAAGGCGTCACGCCGACCCGCAAGACGCAGGCACATCTGGACCGCTGCCTGACCTGCCGCAGCTGCGAAAGCACCTGCCCCTCAGGTGTGCACTATGGCGAACTGCTCGACATCGGCCGCAAGCTGGTGGATGCCAAAGTGCCGCGCCCTCTGGGGGAGCAGGCACTACGCTGGGCCCTGAAGGAGGGTATCCCTTCGCCCCTGTTTGCACCCGCCATGAAGGTGGGTCAACTGCTGCGCCCGTTGCTGCCGGCCAGCATGAAGGCCAAGGTGCCTGCCCGACAGGACGCTGGTGCCTGGCCAGGCACGGCGCATGCGCGCAAGGTGTTGTTGCTGGCAGGCTGCGTGCAGCCGGCCATGGCGCCCAACATCAACAGCGCCACAGCGCGTGTGCTCGACGGTGCCGGCATTCAGAGCGTGATGGCTGCGAAGGCCGGCTGCTGCGGCGCCGTGAAATTCCACCTGAACGACCAGGACGGCGGCAAAGCGCAGATGCGCACCAACATTGACGCCTGGTGGCCCTATCTGCAAGACGGGGTTGAGGCCATCATCATGAACGCGTCGGGTTGCGGCGTCACGGTCAAGCAATACGGACATTTTCTGCAGGACGACCCACTCTACGCGGCCAAGGCGGCGCGCGTAAGCGCTCTGACACGCGACCTGAGTGAATGGCTGCCCGACATCCGTGCCGGATTGAGCGGCAAGCTCGACGCGCGTCGTGTGGCGAAGGCGGGCGCGATAGCCTTTCATCCGCCGTGCACACTGCAGCATGGCCAACAGTTGCGCGGCGGCGTGGAGGAACACCTGCAAGCGCTGGGTTTCAACATCAAGGTCACGGGCGCTGAAGCCCACCTTTGCTGCGGCTCGGCTGGCACGTACTCGATCATCAACCCCGATATCTCCGGCCAACTGCGTGATCGCAAGCTTGGGCATTTGAACCACACGTTTGCGCCCGTCCCACCGGATCTGATTGTCTCGGCCAATATGGGTTGCATCACGCACCTGCAAAGCGGCACCCGCACGCCGGTGCGGCACTGGGTCGAAGTACTGGACGAGGCATTGCTGCAGGCCAACTAAAATCGGGCCATGCCCTTTCCCACCGCCCTTGAAAACCTGAACGTGCTGTCGCAGCTCACGCTGCTGCCGCCCTCGCAACTGCACGACGACATCCCGGCCGGCGAGCGCGCCACACAGACCGTGAGCACCGCCCGGCGCACCATGGCCAACATTCTTGGCGGTCGCGACCGGCGCCTGTTTGTGGTGGTCGGGCCCTGCTCCATTCACGATCCGCAGGCAGCAATGGAGTACGCGCAGCGCCTGAAGGCGCTGGCCGATGAGCTGACGGACCAGCTGTTCATCGTGATGCGCGTCTATTTCGAGAAGCCGCGCACCACCGTCGGCTGGAAAGGCCTGATCAACGACCCGCACATGGACGATTCGTTTTGCATCGACGAGGGTCTGCACGTGGCGCGGCGTCTGCTGGTTGATTTGAATGACCTCGGATTACCCTGCGGCACCGAAGCGCTGGACCCGATCACGCCACAGTATCTGGGTGACCTGATTGCCTGGAGCGCCATCGGCGCGCGCACCACCGAGAGCCAGACGCACCGCGAACTTGCCAGCGGCCTGTCGAGCCCGGTCGGTTTCAAGAATGGTACCGACGGCAATCTGGACGTGGCCCTGAACGCCATGCTCTCGGCAGCGCAACCGCACGCCTTTCTGGGTATCAACGGCGACGGTCAAGTGGCAGTGACACAGACCCGCGGCAACGCCTTCGGCCACCTGATTCTGCGTGGCGGCAGCGTGCCGAACTACGATTCGGTCGCTGTTTCCGAGGCCGAGTCAGCCCTGGCGGCTTCGCGTCTGCCGGTCAACATCGTGGTTGACTGCAGCCACGCCAACTCGCGCAAGAACCACGCGCTGCAAACGCTGGTGCTGAAAGACGTAGTGCACCAGGTCGTCGACGGCAACCAGTCCATCAAGGGTGTGATGCTGGAATCGAACCTGTTCGAAGGCAATCAGAAACTGGGCAACGCAAAAGACCTTCGCTACGGTGTCTCCATCACCGATGCCTGCCTGGGATGGGACACCACCGCAGCCTGCCTGCGCGAAGCCGCAACGCGGTTGCGTGGGCGAGGCTGAGGGCCAAGCGGGCGGCCACGGCGTAATAGCGGTTTCGCCTCTCGGTGGTTGGCTTTTTCACACTAACGATGCGAGTTAGTCGGGCGGCTCTGGCTGACGGGGCACTCAACTCCGTGGCTGTCCCCCGACCTTCGGTCGCCTCCTTGATGCCGCTGCGCTGAGTGCCCCATCAGCCAGATCATTCACGCAGAGGTGGTATTCGAACTACGCAAACCAACAATGCTCCTTGTCACGGCTGCTACTTTGGGAAATGTAGCGATTTCAGCCACGCCAACTCGCGCAGAATCCACGCGACGTAGACCTTGGCGCTGAATTGAATTCAAGAAGCTTTGTATGAGGGCATGCGCTCTTCCATTTATAGCCCCCCGTGTTACATGAACGGGGGGGGAAGTCCGCATTCCACTCGCAGCGGCTGCACTAACCCCTTTTCAACCAAAAGGCGGTTCCTGTCTTCTGGATTGAATCGAATCTCGGCTCAGCTAACAAGTTGCCCAACGACCCGAGGAGGTCTGGTGAATGATACGTGACGAACGCATTTGGCAATATGATCTGATCTCCGCTAGCCCCTCCCAACAGGTATGCGCTAAGCAAGTATTGTTCGTTGTAAAAACGATCCTTCCATTCATCGGGATAGTCCCACGGCAGAAAGACATCGTGCAGCCCGTAAATTAGCCCCTTTGGCAAATTCTGCAGTATTTCA
>CAIYMN010000288.1 GCA_903927295.1 uncultured beta proteobacterium
GCCTCGCGCCAAACCGCAAAATCCGTACCGCGCGGCAAGGGCAGGTTCTGGTTGCAACCCAGACCGGCACCCGCGCCGCGTTCGTCGGCATAACCCAGGTAAAACGGATACTCTGTGTGCGGGTCGCCATGGATGCTGGTGAAAAACACGTCCGGTCGTGCATAGAAAATGGACTGCGTGCCGTTGCCGTGGTGGTAATCGATGTCGAGCACCGCCACCCGCGCGGCGCCTTGATGGCGCAGATGCTGTGCAGCCAGCGCAGCATTGTTCAGAAAACAGTAACCGCCAAAGAAGTCAGGGCCAGCGTGATGGCCGGGTGGCCGCGTCAGCGCAAAGGCGGCGCGTGCACCGTCCGCCACCAGTTGTGCCGCGCTCAGTGCGCAATCGACTCCGGAGCGCGCCGCGGTCCAGGTGCCGGCCGTCAAGGGCGTGCCAGCATCGAAAGAAAACAAGCCCATGCGCGCCGAGAAATTGGCCGGCAGCACATCGCTGCGAAAGCTGCGCACCGGCCAGAGCGAGGGCAAGGCGTCGCGCTCTGCATTCGCCGGATCCAGCGCCACCCACTCAATCCAGGCGTGCGCCAGAAAATCCAGGTAGCGAGGCGTGTGGATCGCGTGCAAGACTCTGTCATCAAAGGCAGTGGGCTGACGCACCGGACCCAGTTGCCGGCACTCAATCTCCGCCAGCACATGCTCGACCCGCACCGGCACTTCAAAGCACGGCACCAACTGGCCGCGAAACATTTCGAGCTTGCCCTGGTGCAGGGTGTGCATGTGGTTGTGGAAAGTAATCATCGACAGTCGACGCCTCAGATTCGCTCCAGCACATGTCGCAACGCGACTCCGGTATGCGTGCCCGACTTCACCACATCTTCCGGCGTGGCGGCGGCAACGACACGGCCACCAGCCTTGCCACCATCGGGACCGAGGTCAATCACCCAGTCGGCTTCGGCAATCACGTCCAGATCGTGCTCGATCACGACCACGCTGTGGCCGCCATCCACCAGCCGGTGCAGCACCTTGATCAGCTTCTCGACATCGGCCATGTGCAGACCCACGGTCGGCTCGTCCAGCACGTACAAGGTATGTGGCGCCTTTTGACCACGGCGGGTGATGTCGTCGCGCACCTTGCTCAGTTCGGTGACCAGTTTGATGCGCTGCGCTTCACCGCCGCTGAGCGTTGGTGAAGGCTGACCCAAGGTCAAGTAACCCAGCCCCACATCCTTGAGCAACTGCAGCGGGTGGCTGATGTTGGGCATGGCAGCAAAGAAGTCGACTGCCTCGTCCACCTCCATCTGCAGCACGTCGCCGATGTTCCTGCCGCGCCAGCTGACAGCGAGCGTCTCCGGGTTGAAGCGCGCACCCTTGCAGGTTTCGCATAGCACCTTCACGTCCGGCAGAAAGCTCATGGCGATGGTGCGTATGCCCTGCCCTTCGCAACCGGCGCAGCGACCCTCGCCAGTGTTGAAACTGAAGCGGTTGGCTGCATAACCGCGCGCCTTGGCTTCCAGCGTGTCGGCAAACAGTTTGCGAATGATGTCCCAGAAGCCGATGTAGGTTGCGGGGCAGGAGCGTGGCGTCTTGCCGATGGGTGTCTGATCGACCTCGAGTACGCGGTCTACGCCCTCGAAACCGCTAACCACCTCAC
>CAIYMN010000289.1 GCA_903927295.1 uncultured beta proteobacterium
CAACGCGACCAGTGGCACCTTCGCCGACAAGAACGTGGGCACAGCCAAGGCTGTCAGCGTCACGGTAGCACTGAGCGGTGTGGGAGCGACCAACTACACCCTGACGCAGCCTACCGGGCTGAGCGCCAACATCACGCCGGCCAGCCTGAGTGTGAGCGGAGCGACGGCGCAGAACAAGGTCTATGACGCCAGCACCAGCGCCATCATCAGCGGAGCCACCCTGGCGGGCACGGTGTACGCAGGTGACGCGGTCACGCTGGCCAACGCCAGCAGCGGCACCTTCGCAAACGCGGACGTGGGCACCGCCAAACCGGTGAGCATGTCTGCAACAATCAGCGGAACGGGTGCGACAAATTACGTGCTGAAGCAGCAGGCGGGATTGGCAGCCGACATCACCAGTGCCGCAGCGTCAGCGGGTTCGCTTGTGGCTCAGTTGACGCCGGCAGCGCAGAGCCCGTCTGTGACGACACCGGTAGCCTTTGCCGGTAGTTCGACACAATCGCCGACCTTGATCTCTTTTGGGTCGGGTGTTTCAGCGCCGGCTTCTACGTCCAGCGCATCGAGCCCGTCTACGACCAGCTCATCAACGACCGGTTCATCAACGACCAGTTCATCAACGACCAGTTCATCAACGACCTCGTCCAGCGCAGCTGCGCCGACTGCAAGCGCTGACAACGCTGATCCAAAATCGGCGACCACAGCATCAAATGCGGATTCCGGTGCTGGGTCGGCTTCAACCACCGTGGTGCAGGGCAGCAGCACGGCAGTGAAGCCGGCGGCTTCGACACCGCCAGTCGCGCCGGCAACTGCGGCAGCACCGACCCCCGTTCAGTCAAGCCCGCCGGTGACTGCACAAGCCAAAGCCACTGCAGCGGCGGCCGCGTCGACCACCAGCAAGGCGGCAGCCAACTCGGCAGCCGCTCCCGCAGCCATTCCAAAGACCGTTGCAAAAGCTGCTCCGGCACGTACGAGCCCCCCCGCTACCCGGCAGGGGCCAGGCAATGTCAATGCGGGGATGACGGGTAAGGCACTGAGCGCTGCGCCGGGGTTGGCCGGTTTGGGCGCAAAGGTTCCCGACGCGATCAAGAACTTTGCGGCCTCGGTGCCTGACGTGGTGGGACAAAAGAACCCCCTGCTTGCTGAAAGCCGGATTGTGCCAAAAGCACCCGAGCCCGACGTGCGCACACTATGGCAGGATGAATTCACGCAATCGTTTGATGCGTTGCCCTCCGCTATGAGTCCGACCGTCAATGCGAAAGCCCGGCAGTCGAAAGCGGACGTCCTGTACGAGGAAGGGATGGAAGTTGTTAACTTCGTGAATATGCTGGTGCTGAAAATAATACCGTGATCTGAATGTAATTGGCTTGTGAAAATTTTTATCGGAGTGTCTATGTTGGACTGGTTTCATACTTTTTCGAACCTTCAGATCGGCGCCATGGTTCTGGCCATCGGACTCGTCGTGACGACATTGGCACCCTACGCGGTCCGGCGTCATTTCAAACTTGATCCTAGCGAACACACGGCCAAGGGTGCCGAGGAGTCTTTCAAGCTGTTTATTTCGCTCACCCTTTTGCTACTTGCTTTTTGTCTGGTTCGCATGCAGGGGGACCATAGGGGAGCCGAAGATCTGGTGTCGCGCGAGGGAACGATTCTTGTCAAACTCGATAAATCCTACGAGGCGTTCGGCGGCGAGATTGGCCCCAAGCTGCAAGCCGATCTGTTGAAGTATGCAAAGCTGGTGGTCAGTGACGAGTGGCGCTTGCTGGAGCGGGGTGGCCGCAATGACAAGGTCAGCGAATTGCTGGCCTCGCTGTCACGCGAGTCCAAGCAGCTTGATCCCAGGACGCCAGCGCAGCAGGTGGCGCGTTCCGAGATCATCCAGAGCTTCAATCAATTGGCGGATCTGCGCGAGGCGCGTGTCGCTGCCAGTCGCCTCCAATTGCCAAGCTACTATTGGTTTGCCATTTTTTGCTCGATCTTCTTCTACACCGTGTTCGCGTGGTTTCAAAGCCCGTTGCCAAAGCTGGTGACCTATGTGGGCGGCGTGACCTGCGGCTTGTGCCTGCTGATGACCGTGCTGATTGCGACGGCCGGAATTTACGAAGGTGAGAGTGCGGTGACGTCGGAACCCATCCAGTTGGCCATTAGCCAGATGAACAAGAGCGCTCCAGCCAAGCCGTAGGAACGACGATGGATTCTGTGATCGAAGAAGTACCGCCTGACGCCCACTTTGGGCGTTTGAAGTCCGGCACACTGAGGTTCCTGATTGCCGAGAGCACGATATTGGTCGTGCTGATTCTCAATACCGTGGTGTTCCTGTCAGCAACGCTGAATCCGGAGGCGATGGCGCGCTTTGGTCATTGGGTGACGCACATAGATATGGCGTGCGTGCTGTATTTTGTGTTTGAGGCAGCCTTGAAGTTGTGGGCACTGGGGCGAAAGCGTTACTTTGCGAGTCGCTGGAACACGTTTGACTTCTTTATTGTGGTGGCCAGTCTGCCGGTGCTGCTTGCGGCTTTTGTCGATCTGCCCGAGCACATGATGGCCGCTGTTCTGACCCTGCGGTTTGCGCGCTTCCTGCGCGTGTTGCGGATGGTGCGCTATGTCCATGCGTCAAGGGCGCTGGTCATGCTGCGCGGCCCGATCTTTTCGCTGGTGGCGCTGGTCGCCTACAAGTCGTTCATTCTGGATACGCCGGAGATGCTGCCGCAGGGAGCGGAGAAGTGGTCCGTCAATGCCTATCAGTTCCTGATCGTGATGTTGGCGTTCTGGCTACTTTCACGGCTCTATGGCATGTTTGACACGGTGGTCGTGCGCCCCAAGACGTTAGGTGTCGATGCCAAGCTGGACGGGCTCCTGATGTCGTTTGTGCGAACGCTGGTCGGTTTGGCGTGTCTGATGACGGGCTTCATCCTGGGTCTGAAAAACATGGGGCAGGATCCCTGGACCATTCTGGCCGGGATAGGGATTGGCGGTATGGCGGTAGCCTTTGCTGCTCAGGATACGATAGCCAACATCATCTCGGGTGTGTTCCTGTTCCTGCAGCGCCCCTTCAAGATCGGCGAGCGGATCACGATTGCCGGCATTACGGGCAAGGTGGTCAGCATCGGGCTGCGTTCGGTCTCGGTCCAGCCGCCCTCTGGCGAACTGGCGATTATTCCAAACAAGAATTTCACCGGCAATGCCCTGTTCAACATTGATGCGAGAACCGCTTACCACAATCGCATCACGCTGCCCATCGATGCCGCCACACCGGCCGACAAGATCGAGGAAGCGATTGCCATCCTGTACGACATTGGCAAGTCGGCAGGGGATCTGCTGGTCTACCACTTTGTCAACTTTGACCGCATACCGGGCGACGGTTCCTTCATCGTTGACTTCGTGATCCTGGTGAAGAAATGGAGTCCTGACGACATGCCAAAATACCCGGATGACGGGAGCAAGATGAACTCGGTGCCGACAGCGATCAAGATCGAAGTGGTACGCCGCTTTGCCGCAGCGGGTATTGCATTCCACCGATTCGATGCGATGGTGCTGACTGGCGGAGTAAAGCCAGCCTGAGTTCGCAGCCGCAGGGTCTGAGGCAGCCTTGGCCGGCTGGGTTTGGGATCCTGTCATGCATTCTTCATGTCGTGAGCTTCAGGTTCGTTTAAAGTACCAAGTTCAACGCAATCAACATGAGACCAACCATGCCCGGTGAGAAGAAGCACGACCTGTTTTTGCGTACACCACTGCTTGATGGCGGCGATCCGGGACTCAAGCGTGAGGAAATCCGTCGCTACTTTCACAGTACCTACGATCGCTACGAATCGCTGTTTGAGGTACTGACGCAGGACGAGGCGTATTGCCGCAAGCCGATTGCGCTGCGCCATCCCCTTATCTTCTATTTCGGCCATACCGCGACGTTCTTCATCAACAAACTCATCATTGCCAAGTTGGTCAAACAGCGTATTCATCCCCGCTTTGAGTCCATGTTTGCAGTGGGCGTTGACGAAATGAGCTGGGATGACCTCAGTGAAGCGCATTGCGACTGGCCGGCTGTCGCCGAGGTTGGCGCTTACCGGAACGAGGTGCGGCGTGTCGTTGACGCTCTCATCAGCGCCATGCCCCTCGCCTTGCCAATTGGCTGGAACAGCCCGTGGTGGGCCATCCTGATGGGGATCGAGCACGAGCGCATTCACCTTGAAACCTCGTCCGTGCTGATACGCCAGCACGAACTGCGCTACGTCCGCCCTCATCCGGCGTGGCAACACTGCACCAGGTCTGGTGTCGCACCGGCCAACGAGTTGATCGAAATTGCGGCAGGCAAGCTTGTCCTCGGCAAGGACCGGCAGGCTTTGCAATATGGCTGGGATAACGAATTTGGTAGGCACGAGACCAGTGTTGCAACATTCCAGGCCAGCCGGTTTCTGGTCAGCAACGGTGAGTTTCTTCCTTTCGTGCAAGCGCTTGCCTACGCCAATGAAAGCTTTTGGGAGGAGGAAGGCCTGGCGTGGAGGAAGTTTTCACAGGCTGTTCATCCGACCTTCTGGGTCAGAGGCGGCAATAGCTGGCGACTCAGGATCATGCTGGAAGAAATCGCCATGCCGTGGGACTGGCCCGTGGAGGTCAATTTTCACGAAGCCCAGGCTTTCTGCAACTGGAAGAAGGAAATGACCGGGCAGTTGGTACGCCTGCCAACCGAAGACGAGTGGTACCGGCTGCATGCAGATGCCGGCTTGACCGAAACACCGGGTGACAGCGTGACACCGGCGAACATTCATCTGGATCATTACGCCTCATCCTGCCCGGTCAATGAGTTCAGGCATGGCCGCCTGCATGACGTGATCGGCAACGTCTGGCAATGGACCCAGACTCCTATTTACCCGTTTGACGGTTTTGAGGTTCATCCGTATTACGACGACTTCACCACACCCACCTACGATACGCGCCATAACCTGATCAAGGGAGGTTCCTGGATCTCCTGCGGCAATGAAACTCTGGTCAGTGCGCGATTTGCCTTTCGACGCCACTTCTTCCAGCATGCCGGGTTCCGATACGTCGTTGCGCAGGCGCCGACCCTGCCGGCTTCACCAATTTACGAGACCGACAAGCAGCTCTCGGAATATGCCGAATTTCATTATGGTGACGAGTTCTGGGGAACACCCAATTTCCCGAAAGCGCTGGCACAGCTTGCCATTGGCGCCATGGGAAACAGGCCGGCCGCGCAGGCACTGGATCTGGGATGTGCGACGGGGAGGGCAACGTTCGAGCTCGCGCGGCACTTCACCCACGTCACTGGTATCGACTTTTCTGCGCGTTTCATAGACCTCGGAGTGCAGTTGGCACGGCTCGGCGTCGCACGCTACACCGTGGCGGATGAGGGTGAACTGGTTTCGTACCGGGAACGCAAACTCAAAGATCTGGAGTTGGAGGGAGCGCGGGCCCGGGTTGACTTTTTCCAGGGCGACGCCTGCAATCTGAAACCACATTTTTCCGGTTACGACCTGATTCTTGCAGCCAACCTGATCGACCGGCTGTACAGCCCATCGAAATTTCTCCAGTCGGTGCACGAACGGCTCAATGTCGGTGGCTTGCTGCTGATTGCCTCACCCTATACTTGGCTTGCTGAACACACGCCGCGCGAAGATTGGGTGGGTGGCTTCAAGCGGGACGGTGAAAACGTCACGACGCTCGATGGTCTGAAGCAGGTACTCACGGCCCGTTTCCGCCTGGTTCAGGGGCCAATCGATGTGGCATTCGTCATCCGCGAGACCCGCAGAAAGTTCCAGCACAGCTGCTCCGAAGTGACGATCTGGGAGCGTATCGTCTGAGCCCGTCGCGGCGCGCGCTCAGACGCGTTTCAAATCCTGAATCTCCTGGCGCAACACCCGCAGGACGGCGAACGCCGGAAATCGTGGTTCCGTGATATTGATTGAATATCATAATATGGATGTGAATAGCATAATTTGAAATTTGTTTGAATTTGTGAGAGAATTGCGGAACTGCACTAAATTACCCCCATATCAGGAGACAACATGACAGCAGTTCCCGAGATTTCATCCGGTGGTGCCGCGCATGACGCGGACAGCCAGGAAACACGCGAGTGGATGGACGCCTTGTCCGCCGTGATTGCCAGCGAAGGTCCGCAGCGCGCGCACTTTCTGCTGGAAAAATTGCTTGATCACGCGCGCCAGAGCAGCATCGACATGCCGTTCTCTGCCAACACCGCCTACGTCAACACGATCGCAGTGGACGAAGAGGAACGCTGTCCGGGCAACATCGAAATCGAGGAACGCTTGCGTGCCTACATGCGCTGGAACGCCATGGCGATGGTGGTCAAGGCCAATCGCCATCATCCGGTGGACGGTGGCGACCTGGGCGGTCATATTGGGTCGTTTGCCTCGTTGGCCCATATGTTTGGCGCCGGCTTCAATCACTTCTGGCACGCCGAGAGCGAGAGCCACGGTGGCGACTGTCTCTACATTCAGGGCCATGTGGCACCTGGCGTCTACGCCCGCGCCTACCTCGAAGGACGTTTGAGCGAAGAGCAGTTGCTCAACTTCCGTCAGGAAGTTGGCGGCAAGGGGTTGTCGAGCTATCCGCATCCCAAATTGATGCCGGAATTCTGGCAGTTCCCGACCGTCTCGATGGGGCTGGGGCCTCTGATGGCAATCTACCAGGCACGCTTCCTGAAGTACCTGCAGGCACGCGGCATCGCCGATACCGCGAACCGCAAGGTGTGGGTCTTTTGTGGTGATGGCGAGATGGACGAGGTCGAGAGTCGCGGTGCCATCGGTCTGGCAGCGCGCGAGAATCTGGATAACCTGATTTTTGTCATCAACTGCAATTTGCAACGACTCGATGGCCCGGTCCGTGGCAACGGCAAGATCGTTCAGGAACTCGAAGGTGAATTCCGCGGTGCCGGCTGGAACGTCATCAAATTGCTGTGGGGCAGTGAATGGGACCCCCTGTTGGCGCGTGACAAGGAAGGCGCTCTGCGCAAGCTGATGATGGACACGCTGGATGGCGACTATCAGTCCTTCAAGGCCAACGACGGTGCCTACGTGCGCAAGCAGTTTTTTGGTCGTGATCCCAAGACGGCCGAGATGGTGGCCAAGATGAGCGACGACGACATCTGGGCCTTGCGTCGCGGCGGCCACGACCCGCAAAAGGTTTACGCTGCCTACCACGCTGCGGTGAAGCATGTGGGGCAACCCACCGTGCTGCTGATCAAGACCGTCAAGGGTTTTGGCATGGGCAAGAGTGGTGAGGGCAAGAACAATGTGCACCAGACCAAGAAGCTGACCGACGAAGACATCAAGATCTTCCGCGACCGCTTCAACATCCCGGTGCCCGACAGCCAGATTGCCGACATTCCGTTTTACAAGCCGGCCGACGACACGCCCGAGATGCGCTACCTGCATGAGCGCCGTCAAGCGCTCGGCGGCTACCTGCCGCACCGCCGCAGCAAGGCCGACGAGCAGTTCACGGTGCCCGCACTCGACATCTTCAAGTCGGTGATCGAACCCACGGCGGAAGGTCGCGAGATCTCGACGACGCAGGCCTATGTGCGTTTTCTCACGACGCTGTTGCGTGACAAGGCACTGGGTCCGCGCGTCGTGCCGATTCTGGTGGACGAGGCGCGCACCTTCGGAATGGAAGGACTATTCCGCCAGATTGGCATATACAACCCGCAGGGTCAGCAGTACACACCGGTGGACAAGGACCAGGTGATGTATTACCGTGAAGACAAGGCCGGGCAGATCCTGCAGGAAGGCATCAACGAGGCGGGCGGCATGGCCAGCTGGATTGCCGCCGCTACCAGTTACAGCACGAACAACCGGATCATGCTGCCGTTCTATGTGTACTACTCGATGTTCGGCTTTCAGCGCATTGGCGATCTGGCATGGGCCGCCGGCGACATGCAGGCACGCGGCTTCCTGCTCGGTGGCACATCGGGGCGAACCACGCTCAACGGTGAGGGCCTGCAGCACGAGGACGGTCACAGCCACATCATGGCCGGCACGATTCCGAACTGCGTCAGTTACGACCCGACGTTTGCGCACGAGGTCGGCGTCATCCTGCACCATGGGCTCAAGCGCATGGTCGAGGGCCAGGAAAACGTCTTCTACTACATCACCTTGCTCAATGAAAACTACGCCATGCCAGGTCTGATACCCGGCACGGAGGAGCAGATCATCAAGGGTATGTACCTTTGCAAGCCGGGCGATGACCAAGCCCCCACGCTTGCCGCTGCGCGTGCTGCGCTGCCCCCCAAGGGGGCGCATTTGCCCTTGGGGGGGCCCGGCGGGCAAACCCCTCCTCTCCGTGTCCAGCTGTTGGGATCGGGCACCATCCTGCGCGAATCGATCGCTGCGCAGGAATTGCTGGCAACCGACTGGGGTATTGCGGCCGATGTGTGGAGCTGCCCGAGCTTCAATGAACTTGCGCGCGACGGACAGGACTGTGAACGCCACAACCTGCTGCATCCGCAGGGTGCGCAGCGCGTTCCGTTTGTCAGCCAGCAGCTCGAAAAACACAGCGGACCGGTGGTCGCATCAACCGACTACATGAAGGCTTATGCCGAGCAGATTCGCTCCTTCATTCCAAAGGGTCGCAGCTTCAAGGTGCTGGGCACAGACGGTTTTGGCCGCAGTGATTTCAGATCCAAGTTGCGCGCGCACTTCGAAATCAACCGCCATTACATCGTGCTCGCCGCTCTCAAGGCCCTGAGCGAAGAGGGCTGGCTGCCGGTGGCCAAGGTCACCGAAGCGATTCGCCGCTACGCCATCCAGGCCGATAAGGTCAACCCGCTGCACGCATGAAAAGCGTTCTCACCGTGATTGTCATGCCGGACCTGATCCGGCATCCATGGATTGCCGGTCAAGCCCGCAATGACAGTCTTGTGATCTGCAAGTGATTAGGAGATATACATGTCTGTTATAGAAATCAAAGTACCCGACATCGGTGACTTCAAGGACGTGGCCGTGATCGAGATCATGGTCAAGCCGGGGGACAGCATCCGGCTCGAACAGTCGCTGGTGACGGTCGAGTCTGACAAAGCGGCGATGGAAATTCCGTCCAGCCATGCCGGAGTGCTCAAGGAACTCAAAGTCAAGGTGGGAGACAAGGTCAACATTGGCGATTTGCTGGCAATTCTGGAAGGCGCTGCGACCACGGCGGCTGTTGCCCCTGCGGCTGCACCAGCTCCAGCTTCCCCGGTCGCCGCCGCGCCGACGCCCACGTCTTCAGCTCCGGCTCCAGTGGTGCCAGCAGCCGTCGCGCTGGCAAGCGCGACGCCGATAGTGCCGGCGCACAACCCGACTGCTTTGCCGTTGCAATTGCCGCATGCGTCGCCCTCGGTGCGCAAGTTTGCGCGTGAGTTGGGTGTACCCCTGAACGAAGTCAAGGGCAGTGGTTTGAAGGGTCGTATCACCGAGGGGGATGTCCAATCCTTCACGCGATCAGTGATGAGCGGCGCAGTGCAGACTGTCGCGGCTGCGGCGCAGAGCAAGAGCGCTGGCGGTAGTGACGGTGCGGCTTTGGGTCTGCTGCCCTGGCCGGTGGTGGACTTTGCCAAGTTTGGTCCGATAGAGCGCAAGGACCGCTCGCGCATCAAGAAGATCAGCGCCGCCAATCTGCACCGCAACTGGGTCATGATCCCGCACGTTACCAACCATGACGACGCCGACATCACTGACCTGGAAGCCTTCCGCGTTGCCACCAACAAGGAAAACGAGAAGGCAGGCATCAAGGTGACCATGCTGGCTTTCCTGATCAAGGCCTGCGTGGCAGCGCTGAAGAAGTTCCCCGATTTCAACGCCAGCATCGATGGCGAGCAGCTCGTCGTCAAGCAGTACTTTCACATCGGCTTTGCGGCGGATACGCCGAACGGCCTGATGGTGCCTGTGATCCGGGATGCCGACAAGAAGGGCATTTTCCAGATCTCGCAGGAAATGAGTGAACTGGCGAAGAAGGCGCGCGACGGCAAACTGAGTCCGGCGGAAATGAGCGGTGCCGGCTTCACGATCTCCAGCCTGGGCGGTATTGGCGGGCGCTACTTCACGCCCATCATCAACGCGCCCGAGGTGGCGATTCTGGGTGTCTGCAAGTCCACCATGGAACCGGTCTGGGACGGCAAGGCGTTCCAGCCACGCCTGATGCTGCCTCTGAGCTTGAGCTGGGATCACCGCGTCATTGACGGGGCCAGTGCCGCGCGCTTTAACGTCTACCTGAGCCAGATTCTGGGCGACTTCCGGCGCGTATTTCTTTGAATGTTTTGTCATTGCGAGGAGCGTAGCGACGTGGCAATCCATGCACGATGTCCAGAAGTCATGGATTGCTTCACTTCGTTCGCAATGACGAACCCCTGCGTATTCAATTGATTTGAGAGAACACCATGGCATCCATAGACATCAAGATTCCCGACATCGGCGATTTCGCCGAAGTGACTGTGATTGAACTCATGGTCAAGGTGGGCGACACGGTGAAGCCCGAGCAAAGCCTGATCACCGTGGAGAGCGACAAGGCCTCGATGGAGATTCCTTCGTCGCATGGCGGTGTGGTGAAAGAGCTCAAGGTCAAGCTGGGCGACAAGGTAAAAGAAGGATCTCTCGTCCTGCTGCTTGACAGCAGCGAGACGAGTTCCCCTTCGGGACAGGCAGGAGCAACCCCACCCCAAGCCTCCACCTTGATGGGGGAGGTCTCGAAAGCCCAAGTGGCAGCAACCGTGATTGCAGCGCCGGTCCCCGCTGCTGCCAGCTTCGCAGGGACCGCTGATCTGGACTGCGATCTGCTCGTGCTCGGCGCCGGTCCGGGCGGTTATTCGGCGGCATTTCGTGCTGCCGATCTCGGGCTCAAGGTTGTGGTGGTGGAGCGTTACGCGCAACTCGGTGGCGTCTGCCTGAACGTGGGCTGCATCCCGAGCAAGGCCCTGCTACATGTGGCAGCGGTGATGGATGAGGTGTCTCATATGGCAGCACTCGGCGTTGACTTTGGAAAACCGTCAGTCAACGTTGACAAACTGCGCGGCCACAAGGAAAAGGTGGTTGCCAAACTCACCGGCGGTCTGGCCGCCATGGCCAAGATGCGCAAGGTCACGGTGGTGCGCGGCTACGGTGCCTTTGTTGGCGCCAACCATGTGCAGGTGGAAGAAACCACGGGCAGCGCGCAGGAGAAAACCGGCAAGACACAAACCATTGCATTCAAGAACTGCATCATCGCCGCTGGTTCGCAAGCGGTGCGTCTGCCTTTCATGCCGGAAGATCCGCGTGTTGTCGATTCCACCGGTGCATTGGCCCTGAAGGAAGTGCCCAAGCGCATGCTGATTCTGGGCGGCGGCATCATCGGCCTGGAAATGGGTACGGTGTACAGCACGCTCGGTGCGCGGCTCGATGTGGTTGAAATGCTCGACGGCCTGATGCAGGGCGCGGACCGCGATCTGGTCAAGGTCTGGCAGAAGATGAATGCACCGCGCTTTGACAACATCATGTTGAAGACCAAGACCGTCGGAGCCAAGGCCACGTCACAAGGTATTGAGGTGACGTTTGCTGCAGCCGAGGAGGGCGGCGCGGCGCCCGCACCGCAGACCTACGACCTGGTGCTGCAAGCCGTGGGCCGTGTTCCCAACGGCAAAAAAATTGCTGCAGAAAAAGCCGGAGTTGCTGTCACGGACCGCGGTTTCATCAACGTTGATATCCAGATGCGCACCAATGTGCGGCATATTTTTGCCATCGGCGACATTGTTGGGCAGCCCATGCTGGCGCACAAGGCAGTGCACGAGGCGCATGTGGCCGCTGAAGTGATTGCCGGCGAACTGCAGGGTAACAAGGAATTGGCCAGCGCCGCCTTCAACGCCCGCGTGATTCCGAGCGTGGCCTACACCGACCCCGAAGTGGCCTGGGTTGGCCTTACCGA
This sequence comes from uncultured beta proteobacterium, assembly GCA_903927295.1. GTDB lineage: Bacteria > Pseudomonadota > Gammaproteobacteria > Burkholderiales > Burkholderiaceae_C > Rhodoferax. The sequence goes on from CAIYMN010000289.1 coordinate 11,899, forward strand.
AGACCAGGCCAAGGCCAAAGGCATCAAGGTCAAAAAGGGCCTGTTCCCCTGGGTTGCCTCAGGTCGTGCCATCGCCAACGGACGTGACGAGGGTTTTACCAAACTGCTGTTTGGTGACAGCGAGGAAGCGCATGGTCATGGAAAAATTCTGGGTGGCGGCATCGTCGGTACGCACGCCGGTGACATGATCGGTGAGATTGCACTGGCGATCGAGATGGGCGCCGATGCCGTCGACATCGGCAAGACGATTCACCCACATCCGACGCTCGGAGAATCCATTGGCATGGCAGCCGAAGTGGCACACGGCAGCTGCACCGATGTGCCGCCTGCGCGCAGGTAAGCCGTCAACTGTCAGGCAGCGGCGAAGGCCTTAGTGGCCAGCCCGGGCGCCCTGGGCATGAGGCGCAGCATGTGGATGTCCCGGCGGGTGCGCCTGATGCTCGTGCGGCTTCGTCAGCAGGGAACCCGCCACCATCCCGACGGCAGCCATGACCAACCCGGCCAGCTGCGCCGGAAAGGCCTCGCCCAGCTGCTTGAACACCAGAAACACGAGCCAGGTGAAGATGCCGAAAACAATGGAGGCGATGGCGCCGTGGCGCGTCGCGCGCTTCCAGTAAAGGCCGCAGACCAGCGGCACAAAAGCACCTACCAGCGTCACCTGGTAGGCTGAGGACACCATCTCATAAATCTGCGTGCCCTTCATCGCCATGGCGTAGGCCAGCACGCCGCCGGTAAAAAAGAATAGCGTCACGCGAAACGCAAATAGTTCCTGCTTGTCAGTCATGCGCGGGCGCAGATGCTTGTAGATGTTTTCGACGAAACTGGTGGAAGGCGCCAGCAACGTGGCGGATGCGCAGGACTTGATCGCCGAGAGCAGTGCACCGAAGAAGATGACCTGGGCCGCGAAAGGCATTTGCGTGAGGATCAACGTCGGCAAAATCTTTTGTGGATCGTTGGCAAGAAACTCCTTGGTCTGCTCCGGCATGATCAGCACCGCGCAAGCGACGATGAACATCGGCACAAACGCAAACGCCAGGTACGCCAGGCCGCCGATCACTGCGCCACGCGAAGCCGTCTTGGCGTCTTTGGCCGACATCACGCGCTGAAACACGTCCTGCTGGGGAATCGAGCCCAGCATCATGGTGATGCCGGCGGCGAAGAAGAAAACGATGTCCTTGAAGTTCGCAGCCGGCGCCATGCGGAACCAGTCGTTGCTCTGGGCCAGGGCCAGCACCTTGCTGGCGCCGCCGGCCATGCCGCTGGAAAGATAGGCAATGATGGACAGGCCGATGATGAGTACGATCATCTGGATGAAATCGGTCCAGGCAACAGCCAGCATGCCACCGAACATGACGTAAATCAGCACGGACAGCGTGCCGATAACCATGCCCGCTTCGGTACTGATCACGCCACCCGAGACGACATTGAACACCAGGCCCAGTGCCGTGATCTGCGCGGCGACCCAGCCGAGGTAGGAAAGAATGATGGTCATCGAGCAGAAGATCTCGACGCCCTTGCCGAAACGCTTGCGGTAGAAATCGCCTATGGTCAGCAAATTCATTCGATAAAGCTTGGCCGCAAAGAACAGGCCGACAAAAACCAGGCACATGGACGCGCCGAACGGATCTTCGACCACGCTGTTGAGTCCGCCTGAGACAAACTTGGCGCTGATTCCGAGCACCGTTTCGGCGCCGAACCAGGTGGCGAAGGTGGTGGTAATAATCATCACGAGTGGCAGACTGCGTCCGGCGATGGCGAAGTCTGCCGAGTTTTTGATGCGCGTGCCGGCATAGACGCCGATCGCCAGTGTTCCCAGCAAATACAGTACAACGAGGCCAAGTAAAGCATTCATGAAGCCAGGATCCTTAGGCGGGAAAGTGATGAGGCGAAAGTGTAGCAAATGGGGTGGTTTTCCGCTCGCTCAAACAGGGCCGGACATTGAGCGACTGATAGAATTTCTGAAGATTTTCGAGAAACCATGATGGGCAGGAGACCATGAACATCGACCAGCACGACATCTTCACTGTAAAAGGTGCATTGCTGCGCTGCATCTCTGCCGCCGCTCTCCTGTGGCTGTCGGGCTCACAGGCTACGACCCTACAGCCGCACGAAGCCGATTTACCCAGTCTCGACGGAACGCCAATCAAGGCCTGGGTTTTCCAGCCAGCAGCAAACAAGCCACGCGGGACGGTTGTGGCGCTGCACGGTTGTGGTGGCCTGTACGCCACGTCGGGTGCGCGCCAGGGTCAGCTCAACGCCCGTCATCAAGCCATGGCCGAGATGTTGGTGGCGCAGGGCTATGCAGTTGTATTCCCCGACAGCCTGACCCCGCGCGGGTTGAATCAGATATGCACAGTCAAGCTGCGCGCTCGCTCCATCAGCCAGGTAGAGCGTCGCAGCGACGCGCTTGCAACCTTGAATTGGGTGGCAGCGCAACCGTGGGCCACGCCGTCCAAAATGGCCCTGATAGGTTGGTCGCACGGTGGCAGCGCAGTGTTGTCAACGACCGATGCACGTCAGTCCGAAGTGAAATCGCAAGTGGTCAAGCCCGCAGTGGCGGTTGCCTTCTATCCCGGTTGCGCAGAGGCACGCAAGACGGGCTATCAACCCTCTACGCGCTTGATCCTGATGGTGGGTGCGCTCGATGACTGGACACCGCCCGGTCCCTGCGTTGAACTGGGCCGTGCGGTGGGTGCGGAAGTCAATGTCTACCCCGACAGTTATCACGACTTCGATAACCCGGTGGGGGGCGTGATCCTGCGCAGCGATGTCCCGAACGGTGTTCATCCGGGACACGGCGTGCACGTAGGTGCCAACCCGGCGGCGCGTGAACAGTCGTATGGGCGGCTGCGGGACGCGCTGCGCACAGCGTTTGAGTGAGCTCGCTCAGCTTGCTCTTTTTTTGCCCTCAGCTCCCACACCATTCGGGACTTGGGCGGTAAACCGAGATCTACCAGACCCTACAGGACTACACCAAAGAACACAGCCTGCCGGCGCGCAAGCTCAGGTGATTGCCGACAAGCGCCAGGATTCCATGGAAGGACCCGAGCCTGTGGCATCTGTGGCTTCATTCCAAAACCATGAAACGATCAAGGTCATTCCTGGCTTGCGGTAAATCGTATTTGTAAAAATATGTAGCATGCGGCCGTTGATTAATTGTGAACCAGGTGTAAACGCTTTTTTGTAACAGCACGTTGTGGTCTGACGTGGTTGCATTGGGTGGCCACGGTAAGCTTGTACCAACCATCGCCTCAATCGCTGGTTTTGGGCAAGCGACAGTCTTAAATTGTTTAATTTATGGAGGCACATATGAGGAGCGAAGACCGGGTGGACGAGGAACTGCGATCGGAGAGGCCTGAAGAGCGGCGGTCGCCGAAGGCGAAGGAATGCTTGGCGTGGGCGGGCGCGTTTGTCATGGCATGTTGCTTGGCGCTGCCGCAGGCGGCGACAGCCGCCACCGGAACAGTGACCTGGAACAGTGGTGACTCGTACACGATCACATGTCAGGGAAGCACAGTAACAGGCTCGACAAACCAAAACATAGTCACGCCAGGGTCAGGCGTGACGGCCACAAGCGCCGTAGTGCAGTGCGTACCACTGGCGCCTCGAACAGCCGCCCAAGTATGTCAATCCTGGACCGCGAATGGTCAGACTGCCTGCGCCGCCGCTGGTTGCGCCTGGTACCCACAGTTCACTACCCTGGCGACAACCGTGCAGCCGACAACGTGGGGCACAGCCACGACGTATCCGGCCGCAGTTTACCCAGGAAAATGTGATATTGCCGGTCTCGTAAATTATCCGCCCACATGCACAAACGCAACATCGCAGGCCGCATGCCAGATAGCAGCAGCAACATTGTCTCCAGCCGCAGCGGTCCCAATCTGCAAGTGGCAGCCGTCAGCCTGCCCGGCCGCGAATAGCACTGCGGTACCATGTGGGGGATTTCAGCAACCAGCATGCACGACACCACCTGCGGTAACGTGTTCGATCGCTATCACAACGGGGACGTGTGTCGCTGCCTATACCAAACCGTGAGAGACACGGGTTCTAACGTATTCTGATCCGGCGCGATCCCCGTAAGGACAGCCGTTACCTGTTTGCGTTACCGGCGAGTTGTTGATTAACGTATATCCATACATGGGTAAAGCGGTTTTCATCAACCTCGCCGCGAACGCCGCCATGCAGCCAATTGATCCAGCCTTGCACTCACTTTGCCCCCAGCTCCCACACCATTCGGGACTTGGGCGATAGCCAGCGGGATGCGATACTTGGCCTGAGGCGACTCAATTTTCTGGCCGCCCGATACTTTTGGGGCAAGCATGTCTGAAGAAATTTTGCTCGGCGATGAGGCCGTTGCGCGCGGTGCGATTGATGCGGGAATCAGCGCGGCTTACGCCTATCCGGGCACACCTTCCACCGAGATCTATCAAACCATACAGGACTACGCCAAAGAACACAGCCTGCCGGTGCGCGGCATGTGGTCGACCAACGAGAAGGTGGCGCTGGAAGAGGGTGTGGGTGTCTCCTACGCGGGTGGCCGCGTCATGGTCTCGATGAAACATGTGGGCCTCAATGTGGCCGCCGATCCTTTCATGAACGTTGCGGTTTCGGGTGCGCATGGTGGTCTGGTTATCGCGGTGGCCGACGACCCCGCCATGCACAGCTCGCAGAACGAGCAGGACTCGCGCTACTTTGCCGACTTTGCCATGGTGCCCTGCCTGGAGCCCGGTGACCAGCAACAGTGCTACGACTTCACGCGGGAAGCCTTCGAACTGTCGGAGCGCCTGCAGGTGCCGGTGATGCTGCGCCTGGTAACAAGGCTGGCGCACAGCCGCGCTGCAGTGACGCTGGCGGCGCCGCGCCAGCAGAATGCGCCGAATTATGTGGAAGATCCGAGTCGCTACACGCTGCTGCCGATCAATGCGCGCAAGGCTTACGCCAAACTGGTGGACAAGCAACCGGCCCTGCAGGACTACTCCGAGAACCACGCTGCGAATGCCCTGACGCTGCGCGGCAACGGCAAGCCGGGTATCCTGGTCAGCGGTCTGGGCTGGAACTATCTGAGAGAGGCCATGGGCGATGCGCTGGAGGGCTACAACCTGCTGCGCGTTGGCGTCTACCCGATGCCGGTGAAGAAGATCCGCCAGTTGCTTGATGCCTCCAGTGAGGTCTGGATTGTGGAGGAGGGCTACCCCTTCATCGAGCGTTTCGTGAGCGCACTCGGCCTGATGCGCGAGCGACCGATTCACGGCAAGCTCAATGGCGCGCTGCCGCGCATGGGTGAACTGACGCAGGACACCATCCGGCGCTGTTTCGGTCTGCCGGTCAGTGTGTCCCTGCAGATCGAGGGACTCTCCGATGTGCTTGTCGGGCGCCCGCCGCGCCTTTGCGACAAGTGCCCGCATACCGATGCCTACATCGCCATCAACGAAGTCCTGAAACAGTACAGCCCCGGTGTGCGCGTAATGGGTGACATCGGTTGCTACACGCTGGGCTATCTGCAGCCGTACGAGGCGATTCACTCCTGCCTGTGCATGGGCTCGTCCATCGGTATGGCCATAGGCGCCGCGCACATGGGAATGACGCCTTCCTTGTGCGTGATTGGCGACGGCACCTTCACACACTCGGGCATGACGCCGCTGCTGGACGCGGTGCACGACAACACCAACATCAAGGTCTTCATCCTGGACAACAGCATTGTGGCCATGACCGGTGGGCAGCCGACCATGGCCACCGACGAACAGGTGGTTGATCTGGTGGCCGGACTCGGTGTGCCGCGCGAGCACATTCGCATCGTCGTGCCGCTACCCAACCGCAAGGACCAGACGCTGGCCATCATCAACGAGGAACTGCCCTACAAGGGCCTGTCGGTGATCATTGCCCGGCGTGCCTGCGTCACTTACGCCAAGCAGATCAAACTCTACAAGCGCGCCTGCGAGGAGCAGTCAGCATGAATTACGACCTGGTGCTTTGCGGCGTCGGTGGCCAGGGTGTGCTGTCGATCGCCTGGGTGATCGATCACGCAGTTCACGAGGTCGGTTTGCATTTCAAACAGTCCGAGGTGCACGGCATGGCGCAGCGCGGCGGTGCTGTCTCCGCCTTCGTGCGCATCTCCGACAAGCCCGTTGCCAGCGACCTGATTGCCAATGGCACCGCCAGTCTGGTGCTGTCGGTGGAACCAATGGAAGCCTTGCGCTATACCCAGTTGCTGCGCCCGGACGGCTGGATCGTGAGCGACGTGACGCCACTCGAAAATGTAGACAACTACCCGCAGCATGAAGCGCTGTACAAGGTGCTGTTTTCGGTGCCACATCTGGTGGCGCTGGATGCCACCTGGCTAGCGACCAAAGCTGGTGCCGTGAAGGCACAGAACATGGTGGTACTTGGTGCTGCTGCGTCGCAACTGCCCTTGCCGGTGGACTTGCTGGAGAAGCAGATTCAAGAGCTCTTTGCGAGCAAGGGTGAACGCATCGTCAAGGCCAACATCAACGCCTTCCGGATGGGTACGGCCGCCAGCCAGTTCGCTGCGGCGCTCTCGGCTGCGGGTGTGCCGTCGTCCGTGCTGGCGCGGGTGATGCCGCGCCTTGCCTTCGAGCCGCAAGCGGTAGCACAAGCAAACCTGGAAGCCTGGTGCAAACGGCTGCTGGCGGGCGACGCCGCGCAGTTGGCACTGCAAGTGTTCCAGTCGGATGCCGTGTTGGCGCTCGACGCCTGCCCCTGAGTCAGGGGCGCCCTGCACCGCGTATCTCAACCCTCAGTGTATGGATGGCGCCGGGGAGCGATTGCAGTGATTGCTCAGACGGCAGCATGACTTTTGCGGTCGCCACAAACAGCGTGCAGCCGTCCGGCCCACCCAGCATGCAAGCCACAGCCTGACCCGGTGTGGCAATGCGGTGCGTGACCTCGCCGCCCTCACGCACACGCAGCACCTCGCGACTCGTCGGTGAGGCCAGCCAGATGGCGCCTTCGGCGTCCAGGCTGATGCCGTCCGGTGCCGCGGTACCCAAGGCAGCCCAGATGCGCCGACCACTGAGCGAGCCATCCTCAGCAATGTCAAACGCGGTCAGTCGGGCACCGTAGGTCTCTCCGATGATCAGGGTGCGCCCGTCCGGCGTGATCACGGTGCCATTGGGAAAGCGCAGATCGTCCGCCACCGCACGGGTCCGGCCATCCGGCTGCACCAGGATGAGACAGGTACTGCGCGGCGCCTGTCTGGCCGGCAAATCGAAACCGAAGTTGCCGATGTAGGCGCGCCCCTTGTCGTCGACCACCATGTCGTTGCAATGAAAAGGCGCCAGCGCGGAGAGATCGGCCACTTCCGTCAATACGTCGCCATCGAGTCGGAGCAGACGCCGGTCGGTCATCGACACAACGAGCAATCGTCCATCTGGCAGCCAGCCCAGACCCGAGGGCTGACCCGGTACCGTGACCACGGCTTCGCAATGGCCTGCCATGTCAACTCGCTGCACTTGATGTGTGTAGAAGTCCGAGAACCACAGGGCGCCGTCATGCCAGCGCGGCGACTCGGGAAAAGCCAGTTTGTCGAGAAATGGCTTGAGTTGGAGGTCGGTCATTTCCGCTGCCAGGTGTCCCCTTGGTGCAAGCCTTGGGGCGCAGCCAGGCGATTGTGTGCTGTGGCATCACCCAGCAGGGTGGCACGCCACCAGTCCGTGCTGATGCTGGCCACCAGCGCGTGATGCGCCGGTTGCAGGTCGCGCGTCACCTGCCCACGCGGCACGATTTCCACGGCGCGACCGGTCTGCCCGGCAAAGGTCATGTGATCCGCGTCCTCCAGTACGAGTTGCGCCTTCTCGCCCGCAGGCAGTGCGTCAAAGACGGCACGGCGACGCTCTGGCGTGGCGCCCACACCAACGACATCTGAATCCAGTGTGCCGGTGAAGCACAACAGCGGCCGCGTGATGCGCTCAAACGCCTGCCTGGCATCGCCCACCGCGGGCAGGGACGGTGAAAATGCAATGAACGAGGCCAACCGTGGTTCGGCCAAGCCTTCAAAGCCGGGGTAGCGCTGGCCCGCCATGCCCAGCGTTGTGTGAGCCCCAAACGAATGGCCGCACATGCCGACCTGCTTTGGACGCACCGTACCCCAGCGCTCCAGCCGGGCCTCGTGGCGGCGACCGATCTCGTCCAGCGCGAAGCTCACATCGCGCAGCCGTGCCAGCAACTGCGCCGGTCCTGCGGCAGAGCGCAACGCGCGCTGATCCGCGAAGCTGTTGGTGACGGCGCGCACCGCCGCCAGGTCGCTGCCAGCGTGCTGCAGATGCACGACCACAAAGCCTGCCGCCGCCCAGGCCTCGCCCCACACCGCGCCGCCCTCGCGCGTGCCGCCCAGACCGTGCGAGAACAGCACCACCGGAAGCGGACCGGCACTGTTGGCCGCTGCATCAGGCCAGCGCACCTTGACCGGCACTTCGCGTTGGCGCGTTGCGTCCAGCCAGACTTCGTCCACCACCGTAGCACCAACGGTCTGCGCCCGTGCATGCATGCCGGGCATGGCTCCGCAAGCCAGGGCGCTGATGCAGGTGCGACGGGTCAGGTTCATGGGCCGGATTATGAAGCCCTAGAATGCCCAACACGGAGGAGACATGACGCCAGAGCAGAAAGCCCGAGTCAGCATCGACGCCTTGCTTGTGCAGGCTGGCTGGCACGTGTGCGACATGGCCCATGCCAACATCCACGCAGCACGCGGTGTGGCGCTACGCGAATTCCCCCTCAACACCGGCTATGGTTTTGCCGACTACCTGCTCTACATCGACGGCAAAGCCGCTGGCGTGATCGAGGCCAAGAAAGAAGGCAGCACGCTCACGGGCGTCGAAGTGCAGTCCGCCCGCTATGCGCAGGGCCTGCCCGCTGCGCTGCCGGCCTGGGTGCGGCCCTTGCCCTTCAGCTACGAATCCACCGGTATCGAAACCCACTTCACGCAGGGGCTGGACCCGCAACCGCGCGCCAGAGC
>CAIYMN010000290.1 GCA_903927295.1 uncultured beta proteobacterium
AGCCAAGGGTCGTGGGTTCGATCCCCGCCAGCCGCACCAAGCACCTACCCGGCTAATCGTTCTTGGCGCCCTGGTTCACCCAGTTCTTCAGGGTTTCGATATCCGCCGCGGGCAGCTTTTCCTTGCCATGGGGCATCCGGATGGATGGATGTGCGCGTCCCTCCACCAGCATGTTCAAGGCGCTGGTGAAGGCGTCCCCGGGTTTGACCAGGGAGCCGAATTTTCCACCCTTCATGAGTGACGCGTAGCTGCTTGTATCGAGTCCGCTGGCGTCAAATCCAGGCTTGCCCGGCACGTGACATTCGGAGCAGTTCTTGCCGAGAATCGGCTGAATATCCTTGCTGTAACTCACATTCTTGGGTGAGCAAGCGGTCAACACCAACCCGGCAGACAGCAGGGCAGCGCGCACTATGAATCTTTTGCACATGTTGGCTCCTCTAATCGATCGCCGCCATCTTACGGCGAGGATCCGCAGATGGCCAGAGAAAAAAAGGAAAGTCTTCAACAGTCCTTCGGTTGGCAGAAAAATCCGTTGTGTTGATGACTTGTTCCGCTACAAGGTTGATGCAGGTCAAAGTCTTGATTCCAAACACCGATAGCATTTACCGTTGGAGAGTGCCATGTTTGAACAATCTATTAGAAACTTGATGGAGCGTAAGAAGTTTCTTACGGCCTCCCTTGAAACCACCGTGCGCCAGGCGGCCAAGCTGATGGCAGGCAAGAATGTCGGCGCCATCCTGGTTGTTGAGAACGAGCAATTGGTAGGCATTTTTTCCGAGAGAGATGTTGTGTTCCGGGTCGTCGCCAAAGGGCTTGACCCGAAGACCACTACGTTGTCCCAGGTCATGACCACCGATCCCAAGACCCTGGAGCCGGGAAGGTCCTACGGTCACGCACTGCTACTGATGCAGGAGAATGGTTTCCGTCATGTCCCGGTGGTCGAAAACGGAAAGCCCATCGGCATCGTTTCGTCACGCAACGCGATGGATCCTGACCTCGAAGAATTTGTTTTTGAAGAGCGTCGACGCGAGCACCATCGCTAGGATGTCGATTCCGAATCAGGGGTCGGACAGCGTCAGCAGCATGGCGTCGCCATAACTGAAGAATCGGTAGTTCTGCGCGATCGCGTAGCGGTACAGGGCCATCACATGGTTATGGCCAGCCAACGCGCTGACCAGCATCATCAGGCTCGATTTGGGGAGGTGAAAATTGGTTATCAGCAGTTGTACGACCTTGAACTCAAAGCCAGGTGTGATGAAGATCCGGGTTTCGGCTGAAAATGCAGCCGCAGGCGAGTCTGCGGCATCGACCCGGTCCTTTTCCCGCGCCCAGGATTCCAGCGCGCGCACACTGGTGGTGCCTATTGCTACGACGCGGCCTCCGCGCGCTTGACAGTCGGCGATCGCCTGTTGGGTTGTAGCCGGAACTTCATACCATTCACTGTGCATCTGATGCTCAGACAGGTCATCCGTCTTGACTGGCTGAAAGGTACCGGCGCCTACGTGCAAGGTAACCTGCGTGCGCTGCACACCCGCTGAGTCAAGGGCGGCGAGAAGCGCTGCGTCAAAATGCAGCGCTGCGGTCGGCGCTGCTACGGCACCGGGGTTCTTCGCAAAGACAGTCTGGTAGCGTGTCTCGTCTTCGACGCCATCGGTGTGCTTGATGTAGGGTGGCAGTGGTACATGACCATGACGCTGCAGCAGCGTCAGAGGATCATCACCAGCGTCATTGGACAGAACAAAGCGAAACAGGGCGCCGTCGGCATCAGGCCAGCGTCCGAGCAGGGTTGCGCGTAGCCTGTCGTGTGTGCCGGGTGCGCCCTGCAGGGCCAAGGTCGTTCCGGCTTCGGGCTTTTTGCTGACCCGCATATGCGCCGCCACCTGGTTGCCGCCGAGCACCCGCTCAATCAGCAGTTCGACCTTGCCGCCCGTAGGTTTTTCACCGAAAAGCCGGGCCTTGATGACCTTGGTGTCGTTGAATACCAATAGATCGCCGGCTCGCAGCAGGCTTGGCAGGTCCCGAAAAATCCGGTCTATCGGAACAGCACCCGTACCGTCGAGCAGACGCGAGCCGCTGCGCTCGGCCGCAGGGTGCTGGGCAATCAATGTCTCGGGCAATTCGAAGTCGAAGTCGCCAAGGCGGAAGGAGCGCACGGCGTTGGGCGTCAGGGGGGACACGATGTTTGCAACTCGGGCGTGCCTACAGCAATTTCAAGCGGATGTCGCTGCTGCGGCGCAAAACTGAAAACTGTTGCCGGTGATCTTTGCGCTGTACATCGCGATGTCAGCCAACTTGACCAATTCGTCAGCGTCCGGTGCATCGGCAGGATAGATTGCGATTCCAATGCTGGCTCCAATTTCCACACCCCGACTTTGACTTCCCAGCACAAAGGGAGCGGTCAACGCATTGATGATTTTTTGAGCCACCGTTTGAGCCTCTTCGCGCTTGAGGATGTTGGGCAGGATGACTGAGAATTCATCACCTCCAATGCGGGCCACCGTATCGGACTCACGCACCTGCTGGCGGATTCTGTCGGCAACGGCCTGCAGCAGCTCGTCTCCTGCCGTGTGTCCGAGGCCGTCGTTGACCTGTTTGAAACGGTCCAGATCGAGGTACAGCAAGGCGAACTGGCTCGGGCCGCGTCTGGCCAGACTGATGGCTTGGGCAAGCCGGTCGTTGAACAGCAAGCGGTTCGGCAAACCGGTCAGAGTGTCGTGGTGCGCGACCCGGTCAAGCCGTTGTGCTGCGAGCACATGCTCGGTGATGTCAGTGGTTACGTTGAAACATCCCAATACCGCCCCTTGGGCATCGATATGCGGCAGCAACTTTACTTCAAGAAAGCGGCATTCGTTGTTTTTGAGCTGGTGTGTCCGGTGGTAGTTAACTGCGTGGCCGCGTAATGCCTGCAGGAAATGGGGTTCAATTTCCCTGTGAACCTCGGCACCAACGATTTCTCGGAGCTGCATGCCGACAATTTCCGACGTCTCAAAGGCAAAAAATTGCTTGTAGAGTTTGTTGGCGAAAAGGCAGCGTTGATGGATATCAAAGGACACTGTCATCGCGGGGACGTTCTCGGCGAACAAACGCAACTCCTCGGCACCATCGCGCAATGACTGCTCGACCTGTTTGCGCTCCGTAATGTCATGGGCGATGGCAATCCATTGTGTTTCTCCGTTGACAATTGCAAGACTCAGCGCCAGCTCAATCGGGAACACCGTGCCGTCGTGACGCTGCGCCATAGTCTCGGTTCTGCCAGGAACCAATCCGGTTGAGGTTTTGCTTTCTGTCAGGTCAATTCGAGGCAAAAGATCGGCAGCGAGCCGACCCACCATGTCAACTCCTGGTCGCTCGAACATCTCCTGTGCTGCCGGGTTGAGCGACAGCAAAGTGCCCTGTGCGTCGAAGGTAAGAATTCCTTCGACCGCCTTGTCCACAACCGCACGCAGACGATGTCGCTCCTGTTCAAGCGTGTTGAGCGTGTGCGTGAGTTCGCGCAAGGGCAAAACACTCAGGCTGATGTAAATCAGCAAAGCCAGCAGGAACGAAAACAGGGTGACGAGAACAGTGCTTTGCATCTGCGGCCTGAGCGAACGGCTGCTTACAAAATGTCCCACGACCGTACCCGAATCAAGCAGTGGTGCGCTGCGTGTCAGTACCGGCGAGGCAAGAGCTTGCATGCTTTGGACCAGGATCTGACCCTGCATGTCCGCGATGAAATGTGACTCCGGCAGAGTCTCGGTGCCGCGATGGGTGGCCGCGATGGCGTCGAGCCTGGGAATCTCAAATCGCCACAAATCCGGGTTGATGTTGATTCTTTCGCTCACCATGTCGGCATGGATTTCGGCATCAACAAAAGTCGCTTCAGCCTGGAAGTTGTAGACCACCAGCCAGTAGCCCAAGGGCACGCACAGTGCCACGATGGCGGCAATCCCGCTGGCAATCCAGCGCAGGGTTCTTGCCAGGATTCTGGCGTCTCGACGCACTGCCTGATTCATTGCGTCAGTGCCAAATTTCCGCTACGTGCCAGCACGGCCTGACCGGCAGCCGACTGGATATAGCTGACAAAGTCTTTTGCCAGCGGCGCAGGTTTGGGTCCGGTGACCAGATGCAGTGTTTTGAAGTAGGGGTAGCTGCCGGTCGACAGGTTTTGCAGCGTGGGGGCCACGCCGTTGAGCGCCAGCGCTTTGACCGCGCGGCCCTCCGTGGCGAGCTGCGTTAGCGTACTGGTGCCCAGAGAACCCGGGAGTTTTTCGAGCGCGTCAATGTTGTCCTGGTCGGTATCAGCCATGCGCAGGCCCTTTCTGGTCAGCGCCAGACTGACAGCCTGACTGATTTCAGGCGAGATGGCACGTAGCAGCACCGTGTCGGCGTCCGCGTCAGGCCGTACGACGAGGCGCAGTTGGCTGCCGTCAGGCCAGTGGGTTTGTGTTCCGGAATAGATGGCTGCCACTTCAGTCAGCATCAGCCCCGTGGCCTTGGTCTTCGCTGCAGAGGCAATGACGAACGGAGTCTTGGCGTAGACGCGTGTAGATGCGCCTTGACGAAGTTCTTCGGCGCTGGCAGGTCGCGCACTGATGCCGATATCAATGGCGCCGGCTATGACTGCCCGGATCGCGCCAGTGCTGCCCAGACTGGGCGTGATGATCAGTTGCGCCTCAGGCTTCAGCCGGTTGAATTCCTGGGTTAACAATTTGATACTGCCAAGCGCCGTGCCGGTGCCGCCAATCTTGATCGAATCGGCATGGGCGCAGGCCATCGCGAGGGCGCATACTGTCCCAATGGTCGCCATGCACGCAGCGTGAAATTGTCGGAAGAAATACGGCGCCAGCGGCGCAGCTTGATTCATGGGGCTTTATCTGTTGCGCGCATTATCCATCACCGTCCGATCAGACAACTTGATTTTTTGCATTGAAATGTGACCCGCGATCCGGTTGAAACTGAAGTCTGTTCAAGCGGGCAAAATCGAACTATGAAGCCGCAAGCTGACAAACCGTCGTCGCCTCCCGTGAGTGGTCCCCAAAAGGTACTGCAAAAACTGGGCCTGCTGCGGCCCATTGACCTGGCGCTGCACCTGCCGCTGCGCTATGAGGACGAAACCCGTATCGTCAAACTGAGCGACGTGAGGGACGGTGAAATGGCGCAGATAGAAGGCACCGTTACGGTTTGCGAGGTGCGCCAACGAGGCCAGCGGCAGTTGCTGGTGACGCTGGCCGACGGAACGGATACCTGTTTGCTGCGCTTTTTCAGCTTTTATCCGTCGCAGCAAAAGGCATTGGCCGTGGGCAACCGGATCCGGGCGCGCGGGGAAATCAGGGGCGGTCTGCTGGGTTGGCAAATGATGCATCCTTCTTTCAGGTCCGCGCTGGGCGAGTTACCGCTGGCACTGACGCCTATCTACCCGACAGCGGCAGGCTTGCCCCAGGCGTACCTGCGCCGTGCCGTGCAAGGCGGTCTGGCCCGCGCCGATCTGGCAGACACGGTGCCGGCTGAGAATCTCTATGCTGTTGGGGCGCATCCGGCGTGGAGTCTGCGCCAGGCGCTGACCTTTCTGCACAACCCGACGCCGCAGGTGGCATTGGCGACACTTGAAGACCACAGTCACCCGGCCTGGCAGCGACTCAAGGCCGAGGAACTGCTGGCCCAGCAGTTGTCGCAGTTGCAGGCCAAACGGGAGCGCGCCGCCTTGCGGGCGCCGACGCTGAGTCTGCAGGGAAATGACGGAATTGCCCTGCATCATCAGTTGCTTGCCGCGCTACCGTTTCAGTTGACGGGCGCGCAACGTCGTGTCAGCGAAGAAATTGCGCACGACCTGGCGCGTCCGGTACCGATGCATCGATTGCTGCAGGGCGATGTCGGGTCGGGCAAGACCGTGCTCGCCGCGCTGGCCGGTGCGCTTTGCTTAGGCGCGGGTTGGCAGTGCGCACTGATGGCACCCACGGAGATCCTTGCCGAGCAGCATTTTCGCAAGCTGATTGGCTGGCTGGAACCCCTGGGCGTCAAGACCGCCTGGCTGACCGGCAGTCAGAAGATAAAGGAGCGGCGTGCCATGTTGGCATTGATCGCCAGCGGTGAAGCTACTTTGGTAGTGGGTACGCACGCCATCATCCAGGAAAAGGTTGTGTTCAAAAACCTGGCGCTCGCCATCATTGACGAGCAGCACCGCTTTGGTGTCGCGCAGCGGTTGGCGCTGCGCAGCAAGCTCCATGGCGAGGCTTTGGAGCCGCACCTCCTGATGATGACGGCCACACCGATTCCCCGCACCTTGGCCATGAGCTATTACGCGGATCTGGACGTATCGACGCTGGATGAACTCCCGCCAGGGCGCACGCCGGTTATTACGAAGGTCGTGAATGACGGGCGTCGCGACGAGGTGATCCGGCGCATTCGCGATCAGCTGGTGCAGGGTCGGCAAGTCTACTGGGTCTGCCCGCTGATTGAAGAGAGTGAAGCGCTCGATTTGAGCAATGCGACACAGACCCATGCTCAGCTCAGTGCCGCCTTGCCGGAAGTGACGGTGGGTTTGTTGCACTCGCGCCTGACGCCGACGGAGAAGAAGGGCGTGATGAGTTCGTTCACCGCAGGCCAACTGGGCGTTCTGGTTAGTACCACCGTCATAGAAGTTGGCGTTGATGTGCCCAACGCGTCCATGATGGTGATTGAGCATGCCGAGCGTTTTGGTTTGTCCCAATTGCACCAACTGCGAGGTCGGGTCGGGCGCGGGGCTGCGGCGTCTGCCTGCATATTGCTGTACTCCACGGGGGACGCGCCTCGTCTGG
>CAIYMN010000291.1 GCA_903927295.1 uncultured beta proteobacterium
AACCCGACCCCGCCCATCCTGGCGCGGAATCAGACGCTGCGACACCATGGCCTTGAGATTGAGCGACAGGTCCATCAGCCACTGGGCGCGCCGCTCCTCCGGGAAGAAGTTGATGACTCGATCCAGCGCCTGATTTGCGTTATTGGCATGCAGGGTCGCCATGCACAGATGGCCGGTTTCGGCAAACGATACGGCGTGTTCCATCGTTTCACGATCCCGAATTTCCCCCATCAGGATGACATCGGGTGCCTGTCGTAGCGTGTTCTTCAGGGCCGCACCCCAGCTGTCGGTGTCAATGCCGACTTCGCGCTGGGTGACGACGCAGTTCTTGTGCGGATGAACAAACTCGATCGGGTCCTCAATCGTGATGATGTGGCCAAAAGAGTTTTCGTTGCGCCAGTCCACCATGGCGGCGAGTGTGGTCGATTTGCCCGATCCGGTTGCACCTACCAGAATGCACAAACCGCGCTTCGCGCCGGCCACTTCCTTGAGTATCTGCGGCACCGCCAGGCCATCGATCGTGGGCACCGTGAGTGGAATGACCCGCAGTACCATGCCCACCTTGCCCTGCTGGATGAAGGAGTTGACGCGAAAGCGGCCTATGCCGGGCGGCGAGATGGCAAAGTTGCATTCCTTGGTGCGCTCAAACTCGGCCACCTGCTTGTCGTTCATGACCGAGCGCGCGAGCGCCATGGTGTGCGCCGCGTTGAGTGGTTGCGGTGAGACCTTGGTGACTTTGCCGTCCACTTTCATGGCCGGCGGAAAATCTGCGGTGATGAACAAGTCGCTGCCACCGCGACTGACCATCAGCTTGAGCAGGTCGTTAACAAATTTTGTGGCTTGATCGCGTTCCATGGCGTGCAGTGCTCCCCGTGGTCATTTCGTTTCGCCGAGGCGCGCGCTGACAACTCGCAGCCTGAGCGACAGTTTGCGTGCCAGCACCGTGATCAGGCTGGCGGTCAGCGCCGGATCGGCTGCCAGCATCTGATCCATGGCGTCCGCATTCAAGACCGCTATTTCACAGTCGGTCAGTGTCGTGCAGACCGAGAAGCGCGCCCCACCGTCGAGCAGTGACATTTCGCCCAGCATGTCGCCGGGCACGGCCTCGGTCAGGTGCAGCCGCTCGCCCCAGGGCTGCAGGCGATCGACTGCAATGCTGCCTTTCAGTAGAACCACCATGAAGTTGCCTTGCTCGTCCTGACGGATCAGCTCACGCCCGGAGGCGACGGTCGCGTAGTCAATGAAAGGCTCCATGCGGCTGACGGCGTCCAGATCAAGTCTCGACATGTGCTTGTCTTTGGCCCACAGAGCTTGAAGCAGCTGTGTTCCGCGCTCCGCGCTCAGGCGCATGGCGCCGACCTCAACTGCTCGTGCCTCCCACGGCACCAGCATGCCGGTTTCGCCACCGCCGAGGAAGGTGGTGGCAAACAGCTTGGAATCCAGATGGCCTTCAACCGGATCAGGCTGCGCCTTTTGCTGGAGGAGTCCGAGGATTCCCTTCATGGTGTGCTCCGCAGGTTGACTGTGATGTAAGGGCCGCGATCAGCCGGGGAAGTTCTCGGGGATCTTGGCTTTGGAACGCGCTTCGGACGGGCTGATGACGTTGCGTTTGACCAGATCAGTGAGATTTTGATCGAGTGTTTGCATGCCCACGCTGTTGCCGGTCTGGATGCTTGAGTACATCTGTGCCACCTTGGCTTCACGGATCAGGTTGCGGATGGCGCTGGTGCCGAGCATGATCTCGTGCGCCGCCACCCGGCTCTGGCCATCCTTGGTCTTGCACAGGGTCTGCGAAATCACTGCCTGCAGCGACTCCGACAGCATGGCGCGGATCATTTCCTTTTCTTCGCCCGGAAACACGTCAATGATCCGGTCGATGGTTTTGGCCGCACTCGATGTGTGCAGCGTGCCGAATACCAGATGCCCGGTTTCTGCCGCTGTCATGGCCAGCCGGATGGTCTCAAGGTCGCGCATTTCGCCCACCAGAATGGCGTCCGGGTCCTCGCGCAGCGCCGAGCGCAGGGCGGCCGCGAAACTCAGCGTGTGCGGCCCGACCTCGCGCTGGTTGACCAGGCACTTCTTCGACTCGTGGACAAACTCGATCGGGTCTTCCACCGTCAGGATGTGGCCAAACTCGGTCTCGTTGAGGTAGTTCACCATCGCTGCCAGTGTGGTCGACTTGCCCGAGCCCGTGGGGCCGGTGACCAGCACCATGCCACGTGGTTTGAGCGCCAGATCGGCAAAAATCTTGGGTGCGTTCAACTGCTCCAGCGTCAGTATCTTGCTGGGAATGGTGCGAAACACGGCGCCGGAACCACGTTGCTGGTTGAAGGCATTGACCCGAAAGCGCGCCAGCCCTTCAATTTCGAAAGAAAAGTCAATCTCCAGGAATTCCTCGTAATGCTTTCGCTGCGTATCGTTCATGATGTCGTACACCATGGCGTGCACCGATTTGTGGTCCAGTGCCTCGACGTTGATGCGCCGCACATCGCCGTGCACGCGGATCATCGGCGGCAGACCTGCCGAGAGATGCAAATCGGAAGCTTTGTTCTTGACGCTGAAGGCAAGTAGTTGGGTAATGTCCACGGAGTGCTCTCGTCCTTTGTTACGCTTGGGCCAATTATGACCACGATTGAGAAAAATTTACAGACCGTTCAGAGCCGCCTGACTACCGCCTGTCGTGCGGCCGGGCGCCAGAACAGGGAAGTGGCACTGCTGGCCGTTTCCAAAACCTTTGATGCCGGCGCCGTAGCGCGGGCGCATGCTGCTGGCCAGATGGCGTTTGGTGAGAACTACATCCAGGAGGCAGTGCAAAAGATCTCTGCGCTGCGCCACCTGGACCTGCAGTGGCATTGCATTGGCCCGATCCAGAGCAACAAGACACGTCTCGTGGCCGAGCACTTTGACTGGGTGCAAAGCGTGGATCGTTTGAAGATTGCCGAGCGCTTGAGCGAGCAACGTCCCGGCCACTTGGCACCCTTGCAGGTCTGCATTCAGGTCAATGCCGACGGTGGTGCCACCAAGTCGGGCGTGCTGCCATGGGACGCGCTGGCGCTGGCACAGCAAGTGGCAGCCCTGCCGAATCTGCGCCTGCGCGGCATCATGAGCATTCCGGAACCTGCGCCGGATTTCGACGCTGCCTGCGCCGTCTTTGCCAGCATCAAGGCAGTCTTTGACGGCTTGAACGCCGCCGGCCTGGCGCTCGATACCCTGTCGATGGGCATGAGCGCAGATCTGGAAGCGGCCATTGCCTCCGGCAGCACCATGGTGCGGGTCGGGACGGCCATTTTTGGCGGGCGGATGAAGATGGATTGATCCGCGACCAGATAGGTTCTGCAGTGTGTAGGGATCAATCAGTGAATGTTCTGGCTTGCCGTCGAGATTAGCCAAAACTAGCTCGATAGGTCACTGGGTCCAAAAGACAGTGCTGATCAAGCGACCCGACAAGATCGAAAAGCCGAGGGGCACTTCTAAATTCGAATAAGCGATAAAGGTGAAACTGGTCTTTCGCTCCGTGGGAGAGAGCCAACTCACCGCGTGAAACAAAAAAAGGTGTGTCGCGGCCAAAAGTTGTCGTCTTGACCTCAATGAAGCGCTCTTTGCCATCGGAGTCATACGACAAAACATCGTAACCAAGACCGTCGCCTTTGGTTTGGGAAATGAGTTCGACTTTCTCTGCCAGCCTTTGTTGACCAAGCTCGACGAGACGCCAATGTTCGAATAAGGTTACAAACTCTTCGCCCGCCAAACCCAATGACTGGTTACGGGCCTCGCGTTCAAGGTAATCGCGCTTCACTGCCCTGAAAAGTGGAGCGGCTTCAAATTCCTTTGTCCGGTGCTGCTTCTGCGGTGCCTCTGACTTCACTTTGGAGAAATCGGATTGGATTGGCGCAACAGCGGGCTGTTGCACTGCGGCGAGAGTTACTTGATCTAGCAACGCTTTTCCGCTGACTTGTTGCTCAGCGACCGTTGCCAGCAGCGCCTGATAGTTGGCACGAGGTTTATAGCCGCGGACGTACGGGAACCCCAAATCAATCATTACCGCACTGATGTTTCCATGTTTGAATTCGATGGACGCATCTGATCGTCCATTAAGGAGCGACTGCAATCGTCGTCGATGTTCTGTCTTGTTGTAACTCTGACCAGCAAGCTCCATAGCCAGCATTTGCAGATAGTCGGCAACGATTGCTTCCACTTCTTCACGTGACCAGTCCATGATGGCTCCAGACAATCTATTTTGAGGCTGCTGTTACCCGATGGTCGGCTGTGCTTAGGTCAATATCTTGTGAAGACATGACCGGCAGCATCGCCCAAAGTGGTACCGCCTCTATCCCGTCGGCAAGTTTGAAACGGTGTGGGCCCGGGTAAACAACGTACAGCGTGTCGAGCTTCAGGTCATTCATGGCAATGCGCATGCTGGGGGTTACACGCGGTACATCGGCGCGCTTGAACTCGACACCTACACGCTGGTTACCCTTGAACATCAGAAGATCGAGTTCGGCCCCCTGGTGCGTTGCCCAGAACCAGGCCTGATCGGGCTGGGCGATACGCAGTACCTGCTCCATGGCAAAGCCCTCCCAACTGGCACCGCTGTGTGGATGGGCGAGCAGTTCCGTCGCGGTCTTGATACCCATCAGCGCATGCAGCAGTCCGGTATCCCGAAAATAAATTTTGGGTGCTTTGACCTGGCGCTTGCCCAGATTTTCATGCCAGGGCTGCAACTGACGGATCATCAGTGTCTGCGTCAAGGTATCGAGGTAGCGGCGAATAGTGGGTTCAGAGACACCCATCGATTGGGCAGATGGCGCGGCCGACCAGACTTGCCCGTGGTAGTGCGCCAGCATGGTCCAGAAGCGCAGCATCGCGGGTGCGGCGATGTTGATGCCAAACTGGGGCATGTCCACGCGCACATGGTCCGCCACTGCATGGGCGCGCCAGACCATGCTGTCCTCATCCGAGGCCGCCAGATAGGAACGGGGAAAGCCGCCGCGCAACCACAAGCGTGTGGCCGCGTCTTCGTTGTAGCAGCCTTCGTGTGAGATGACCTCTTCCAGGTCGAAACCGCCCACTTCAACGGTCTCGACGCGACCCAGCAAGGACTCACCGGCCTGGCGCAGCAAGGTGGGTGAGGCACTGCCAAGCAGCAGATACTGGCCCGGTGCATCGGAGCGGTCCATCAACACCCGCAGCAAGGGGAACAATCCGGGTTGAAGTTGCACTTCATCAATGACGACCAGTCCCTTGAGAGGCTCCAGCGTTTGCGCGGGCTGCTCAAAGCGCTGCGCGTGTGGCGGGTATTCCAGATCGAAATAGTTGGGCGACTGGCGGCTCAGAAACCTCTGGGCCATGGTGCTTTTTCCGGACTGCCGGGGACCGCTGAGCACGACGCCACGAGAGCGGCCAAGGGCTTTGTGGATGGCGAGTTCGAGGGCGGTGCGGTCCAGCATGATCGAATGGTAGCACCAAACCATGAAACTCCAACATGCCATGTTCGAATTTCATGGTCTCCTGGCCGGCGTGCCTCAGCTATAGTGACTTCCGTGCCCACAGACAAACCCAAATCCGTCAGCCTGATCGGCG
>CAIYMN010000292.1 GCA_903927295.1 uncultured beta proteobacterium
CTGGCGCATAGCTGCTTGACGCTGCGCCTCGCGTTGCACCGCCTCCTGTCGTGCTGCAGCTTGCGCGGCGGCTTGCGCTGCAGCCTCGGCACGTTGCGCTTCCTGACGCAAAGCCTCCTGACGCTGCGCTTCGCGTTGTGCTGCCTCCTGTCGTGCTGTAGCCTGAGCGGTCGCTTGTGCTGCTGCTTGAGCGGTAGCCTGCGCTGCGGCTTCGGCACGTTGCGCCTCCTGGCGCATAGCTGCTTGACGCTGCGCCTCGCGTTGCACCGCCTCCTGTCGTGCTGCAGCTTGCGCGGCTTGCGCTTCAGCCTCGGCACGTTGCTCTTCCTGACGTAAAGCCTCCTGACGCTGCGCTTCGCGTTGTGCCGCCTCCTGCCGCGCTGCAGCCTGGGCGACCGCTTGCGCTGCGACTTGTGCTGCGGCCTCGGCACGTTGCGCCTCCTGACGCAAAGCTTCAATGTTTCGCGCATTTTCCACATCTGGAGCACTCGCCGCGCTTGCAGGTGGCAACACGAAATCCGACTCGGAAGCCGTAACCGATAGCGTGGCTGTAGCACTTCCAGCAGGCCCTTGACTGGACTTCGCTGCCGCGCCCAGTGAGTTCACTGAGGTGGAGGCCACAGGCTCGAGTGGCACCTTGATCGATTTTTGTTTACGACGACGTGATGCGCGATTGCTCTGGGCGGGAGGCGACCCAGGTGCTTGATCCGGTGCTGGAACCGCCGGCACTGGGACGACAAGTGCCGCCACTGCCAGACTCGCCGTCATCGCCGTATCCGACAAAAGCATTGCCCCCGGGACAATTGCCTGGCTTTCCGAAACCGTTGCAGCAGCGACAATTTCTGGTGCGATTTGCTGCGCCGCCGTGACAATTTTCAGACTCAGGGCTGTCGCGTTTCCCTGCTTCTCACTACTGCCAAAGAGTCCTGCCGGCATTCCCAATCCTGGCAGATCAAACTTCAAACTCAGAATCAAGGCGTGGAGCAGGAACGAAATGAGCAGTGCGTGGCTGAGTTGCGGACGCCATGACGGAAAATTTCTTCTGATGCGGCTCCTAGAACGCATTCCACGGACCATTGAGTGAAAGCGCCTGCCCCCAGATTGATGTGTAGACACTGCGACCAAAGAAGAAGGAAAGTCCCCATACAAAGGTGTTCGGGGCCAGGCTGATGGAGCCGCCAAGATTGCCAAAAGCCGTGCTGGATCCACTGAACAGCAAATCTGCATTCACGATGGAAAAATCAACTGTCGCCGTATTGCCAAGCATATCGGTCAACGTTGCCGTTCTAAGAGCAGTCGTTGCACCGGATGGGCAATACCAACCGCTTTGAACGGTCGATCCGGCTGAACTCTTGCAATTGGTCGCAATGCTGCTGTCGTTGAAGAAATACGCGTTCGAGCCGCTATCGATGTAACTGTCCGAAAAACTGCTCTGCCCCAATGTGGTCTTGAAATAGAGATAACTCGCGCTGGACGGATTGGCGTCCGCCATCAGCAATTTCGCGCTCGGTGCAATCTGATTGTTGCTGCGTGTCCCGATTCCAAACACCAGACGCCCCTTGGCAATCCCTGCCCCCAGCGTCGGCAAGCCAGGCAGGCTGATAATGCTTCCATTGTTGTCCGGCTGGGGGTTGTGATCATCGGGCACAAAATGCGCAACCGGATTCTGCACCTGCTGGTCAATTGGCATAGCGGCCGCTTGACAGTGCGTCGCGACGGCATCCGGACAAACATAGTACTGAACATGAAATCCGGCGTAATTCCCGGCCACGCAACTGATCCCGCAATCCATTCTCATCATGCCGATACCCAGGATCCCGTTGGCCTGAAGCGTGGCTGCAGAACTGAATAGACTGCCCCCCGCCGCGGTAACGCAATCCGCAGGTGCGGTCAAAGCGGCGTTGACACTGTCATCGATGACCTGAATGGGAATCGCAGTGGCAGTCTCGCCGGCAATACGCACGTCTGCCACTGCCAGGGGCCCCCAGATACCGCCCAAAACGAATGGGTAACACTCGACGGCAGTTCCAGCCGGAGTTCCCAGCTTCGAATCGGCGGCCCGTGTCACCGCGGGCAATGACAAGCTGGCGACACTGCTCTTGAGCACTCTCAACCCGTACGAGCCAGTGTCCAGAAAGACATGGTCAATGGTGACACAGGCCCCTGCATTGGGAGCACAGACACTGACCGTCACGTAGGGAATATTGGCCGCGCCAAGGGAAAAACTTGCCGGTCCCGAGTCGACAATCACTTCGGTCGTATTAATTCCGGTTGGCGTGTCCAAGGTCACCGTGGTTGCGACTGAAGTCGCGCCGAGTCCACCGCCGGAATAGGTCGTGACCGACGAGTTGCCACCGCCGCAGCCTGCGCAAACCGTCAGGGCGACCAGCGCAGCCAACAGCAGCGAACACCTATCGAAGCGCATCCGCGTTGAACCCCTGCGGCACCAGCGTTGGAACATAGGCCAAGCCAGCGAACGCATTCATTCGTCCGCCCTGATGAACAACCAGTTGCGGCTGGTGCGTCAGTTGCTGCATCCTGGCACTTGCGACGCCCGCGCCCGCAACAGATCCGGTGGCTAACGCCGCGTAGCTGCTACCCAGCAATGCATTCAGATCAGGCTTCAAACGCGTTCTCCAGGAAACGGCAAAAACGACTCCAGATGCATTGACATACTGTTTGACTGTGGAGCCATCTGGCAAACTGACTTCATGTGTCCTGAACTGAGAACCAGCCGCCTGGCGGCGTTCACCACCGAAACGACGTTGATCGGCCTGCACCGTCTCTTCACCGCCACCCAAAACCGCTAGCGCCTCGCTCGCGCAACCAAGGCCGGCTAGCAGTACGAGCGCACAAGTCACTGGCGACATACCGGAGTGTCTCACTTCAAGACCTCCGAAATTTCCAGCTTGACAGCACTGTTACCTACCGGGACGGGCGCTGATGATCCTTCGAAATCTCCCGGCTGCGGCGTTACATTTCCTCGCATCGAAATTCGTGCCACGACCACAACCATAGACTGAGTCGAAAGTCCGTGGCTCGGGTCCATCGCCATTGAATCATTCAACCTGAAATCGAACGGAAGATCACTAACCTTCTTGCGCAGCAATGCAACCGGCATGCGCGAACCGTCCGCTGGCCTTGCATAAAGGAACAGCGTAGCTTGTGTTGGCGCTCTGGCACGCAATTCGTTGGAAAGCGAGACTCGCCCGGATACCTGCGCCGCCACCGTGGCACCAACTACGCTTGGCGCAGACGCAGCCTTGGCGCGTACAAGTTCTGCAACCGGAAATTTTCCAGACAGTGCTTTCGTCTGGGCTATGCTGGCGTCGATCTGGAGCAAAACTGCCGGATCTTTGGATACCAACCTGGCGCGCTGATAATATTCGAGTGCCTGTGTGTAGTCCTTCTCTTCGGCGCTTGCTGAGCCCATCAATACCAGCACCTTCGTGTTCTTTGAATCAATCGCCAGTGCGCGTTTGAGCAGACTCAGTGGCTCCCCCTTGAATGAGCGCCCGTTCGTTACAGCGAGTACGTCTGCGTAGTCAGCCAGCACCTGTGCATCACTCGGCAGGAGTTGTGCCAGCTTCGTATAGGCGTTGACCGCCTCCGCAAACTTCCCCAGCATTTCGTAGGAGTGCGCGAGCATCGCCCAGGCCGAAGAATTTTCGGGTTCTTTTTGGGTCTGACTGCGTGCCTGCACAATCATCCGCTCAAGCTGCTCATCAGACAAGGCCTTCAAAGATTTTGCGGAACCAGGCGCGGGGGACGATGCCTGGTTTTGCACTGCCCTGCCGCCCCCATACAGGTAGGTGACTGCCACCACCACGGCAACAAGCAGCGCCGCCGACACCAGCACCAAACGGCTCTTAAAAAAGTTCATGACGGACACCAAAATAGAAGAAGATCGAATTCGTTGTGTCGTAGTTTGTGACTCCTTGATTCGTCGAATGCTCGATCAAGACCTCACCCATGACACTTGTTTGTTTCGAAACGTTGTAAGAGCCGCGCAATCCCGGAGTCACGCGCAGCATGCTCGTTCCGGCTGTATCGCGCTGCGCATACAGTCGAATGGACGGCTCCAGTGTGAACTTGTTTTCTGCAAAACCGGTCAGATTGTTGTAGGCCAACTGAACACCGTGAAAGAACGGTGTTGACAGAAAGCTCAGATTGAAATTGTTGATGTCGCGCTTGGAATAGATGTTCGAACCCGTCAGTTGCATCGAAAAGCCATACTGCGCTCCCGTCGCTGGCGTCGCCTCAAAATTGCCCACAGCAGGCAACTCGCCGATATCGCTGAACCGAATGTCACCGGTAGCCTGCCACTTCTCGCTGATGGGCCTGGACGCACTGAAAAGCACTTGACGGGCCTGAGCTGTCGTGGCGCGTGCCGCCGTCACTACATCGTCAAGCGTCTGCGTTTGCAACAAATTGCTCAGTGACCCGGCGCCGGTACTGATCAAGGCGTTTGTCATCTGCAAGGACGGTGCCTTTCTTGTGTCCAACAAAAGAGTGAACGTGGTCTGTCCCGCCGCCTGCAGGGAACCCTGAACCGTGAATGCATTCACCGCCCGGAAAAGCTGGTCGTAATCAAGCAAAGCGTAGAGGGATCCATGCTCATTTGAGTAACGCGCCTCTGTACCAATGGCCCGACGATTGGTAATTCCTTCCGTCGTCTGATTGATGATGTACATATCGCCACTCAGGTTTTCCATGATGGAATCCGCCTCGATCATTGCGGCGAACAGCCGCTCGGCTGGGGCGGCTACCAGAGGATTGGCGGGCACTCCACCCATCACGTTGACCCGATAACCATCCCGGAAGGGATAAGTCAACGAGACACCATCAAACATCCCGAGCAGCCCACCATTGATCGCTGACTGGCGGCCAAGACGTACCGCCAATCCGTTGCTTTTAACGCGGTAATCCACATAGGCAGCGTTCAAGATACTGGTATTGTTGGATGTCGACGTCAGGTTTCTCGAGCCGGTGCCCCGCAGAACGGCCCGGGTGTCCGACTCATCCGTGGTATATCTCGCTCCGAGGTCAATGTTTGTGACAAGCGCCGACTCGGTCGTTTTGCTCAAGGTGGATTGGTCAATACCGCCATCCAGATTCACGAGCGACTCGCTGCGGGATTTGCCACCAAAGTAGTACTGTGCAATGTTGCCGTTGTACTTGATGCCAGGCTGCTTGGCCGTCTCTGCAGCAATCGCATTGGACGTGGGTTCCCGGTTGGTCGGCACAATGCCCATGGACGCCAGTCGTTGTCGTACCCGCTGCGCGCCCTCGCCAGCGAACATTTTCAGATAGAGTTCGTACTCGAGTCTGGCGCGACCAAGATCCCCTGAGCGCTCCCAGGCCAGTCCTATCATTTCCTGGGCGTCCTGAGTCGCCGAGTTGGGTGGCAAAAGCAATAGCTGGTTGAGCTTGCTGATAGCCACGTCGGTATAGCCCTTGCTTACAGCATCCCTCGCCGCTGCCATCAATGTGCTCGCGCTGGTTTCCACTTCAGCTGACGCGGTGGTAGCGGTCGATACCGCGTGCTGCGCGGCGCCCGCCAACACAATATCAATAACGTTGGGGCTTCGACCCTGGCGTGACCGCACCAGGAAGTCCCGCAGAAATTGCAGCGTCAGTTGTCTGCTCGTCCGATTCTGCGTCGGGCTAAATACCAGGGTGAACTCCGGCGTCAGGACGCCAGCCGGCACGCGCCTGGAATCCGCAATCCGCTGATTCAGGGTCACCTCGTCGGCGCCCAGCAATTCGACTTGCAACTGGACGAACTGGGTCGGCGTTGTTGGACTTTGCTGTATCAGCCTGACTGAACCGGAAAAGCCGACGTGAACGACGACGTCATCGCCCTGGACTGTGATCTCCACCTCGTTTAGGGTTTGCGCGCCAAGCGGTTGGGCCAATGCGATGAATGCCATGGCACCCAGCCATCGTCTGATCGCGTTTCGACTTTGCATGATTGCCTGCCTCATGGAGCCGTCCGAACTGGAACAGGCTTGGGCCGATTGTTACCCCGCATCTGTCGTGGAATGATCTCGCCGTTGGTAACGTGGCAGCTCAAGCATGTTGACTTGTCCGGTTGTCCAACATAAAGCGGCGACAAGTGCTGGTACGAAACCGGCACCCAAGCGACTATTCGGTGGCATGAATCGCAGGATCTGCCGGTGATGAAGTGGCCAGCCCCTTTACCGTTGGCTGCGACACTGTTGTGGCACATCTGGCATTGCCCTGGCAGAACGCCCTGGTGATTGAACTGTGCAGGCTTCCAGGCGGTAGTGCGGTGGCAAGCGTCGCAGGACATCCGGGTCTGCAGATGCTTGACCGGCATGCCACTGGCAGTCTGCGCGTTGTGACATGTCTGGCATTGCCCAGGCAGCACGCCGGAATGGCTGAAAACAGTGTCCTCACCCAAAAGCGGTGACGAAGCCATCATGCCGTCCGGCATGACGCGTTGACTGATCGAGTTCAATGCACCGCGCATCACTGGCCGCACCCGCGCCGCCGCACCGCTGAACTTGCTGTACACCTTGGTGTGACAGGCCGTGCAATCCTGCGTCGCTTTACGGCCGTGATGGCTGGCTGAACCTGTCGTCTTGATTGTTACGCCGTACCACGTGTACGGATAATCATGGCAACTCATGCAGGTCGCCGTGCTCACTGCGTTGTGGGCTGGTGTGTTCGACTTCATGTTCATTCCGGAGAAGGAAGTGAACACAGTAGGCGAGTGGCAAAGCTCGCAGGCAATTCCAACTGTCGGCACATGCGTCTGGGAAGAAGGCGCCGTGGGCGACCCGCCAGCCAACAACGGTGTCGCTTTCGGTTGGTAGGTCAGAGGTGGTGTCGCCGGACAACTGGACTGCGTCGCGCAGCCCGCAAAGGGTCCGGCACCGGTCCCGGCTGAATGACATGAGATGCAGCCGTTCGTGATGCCGGTATGCAATACCGCATTGCTGGCAAGTCCGGCAATCGAGTAATCACCAGCGACGACGTGACAGGTTGAACAGGTTCCGGTCGTCGGCATGTGGCCTGTAGGCTTGGCAATTCCAGTGAAGTAATTTGTCCCGCTGTGACACAGTGAGCAGTCGCCGATACTTGGATGTCCGGCATCTGCGATGTTGAAGGTGCTGGCTGTTGCCTTGGGCCTGCTGTGGAAGCCCGTGTACTGCGCGCCGGTCGTCAGGATACTGGGCGCTATCGGGTAGGCACTCATCCCCATCCAGACAAAGTTGGTGTCATGGCAGGCCGAGCAGTTCCCGGTGATGCCGGTGTGGATCTGGGTGGTCGTCGGC
>CAIYMN010000293.1 GCA_903927295.1 uncultured beta proteobacterium
AAACCGCGACGGCAGCGCCATTTCAGCTTGCTCAGACTTCTCGCATCGATCAGGTTGCTGCTTTGTACCATGGCTGATTGGCCCAGATGTTGATCGAAGTCAAACCGTACGCATCACCATCATTTCCTTGATTTTTCCAATCGCCCGGGTCGGATTGAGTCCCTTCGGACAGACTTCCACACAATTCATGATCGTGTGGCAGCGGAAAAGACGGTAGGGGTCTTCGAGGTTGTCCAGACGTTCGGCTGTCGCGTCGTCGCGGCTGTCAGCAAGAAAGCGGTAGGCCTGCAGGAGGCCGGCCGGGCCCACGAATTTATCCGGATTCCACCAGAAACTGGGACAGGAAGTGGAACAGCTGGCACACAGAATGCATTCGTACAAGCCATTGAGTTCTTCGCGCTCCTGCGGACTCTGCAAACGCTCCTTCTCTGGCGCCACGCTGCTGCTGATCAAGTAGGGTTTGATGGAGTTGTACTGCTTGAAGAACTGCGTCATGTCGACGATCAGGTCCCGCACCACGGGCAGCCCAGGTAGCGGCTTGAGAACAATGGTGCCATGCAGGGTGCGCATATTGGTCAGACAGGCCAGCCCGTTCTTGCCATTGATGTTCATGGCATCGGACCCGCAGACGCCTTCACGACATGACTTGCGAAAACTGATGCTCGGGTCTTGCGCCTTGAGCTTGACCAGAGCGTCGAGCAACATGCGTTCATTGCCATCGAGTTCAACTTCGATGGTCTGCATATAGGGCTTGGCGTCAGCGTCAGGGTTGTAGCGGTAAATCTGGAAGATGCGTTTTGACATGGCCGATCTCTCTAAAAGCTGCGCACTGTGAGCGGGACCGACTGCGCCGTCAGTGGCTTCATTTGTACCGGCTTGTATGCAAGAACGTTGCCTTCGCGGTACCACAGCGTGTGTTTGTGCCATTCGGCGTCGTTGCGGCCATTCGGATGCGCAGGACTGTCAGCATAGTCATCCACCGAGTGGGCGCCGCGGCTTTCATGTCGGGCAGCGGCCGAAACGATGGTTGCCTGGGCGGCTTCAATCAGATTCTCGACCTCAAGCGCCTCGATCCGTGCTGTATTGAATATTCTCGACTTGTCTTTCAGTTGAATGCTCTGTACGCGATCCCGCAAGGCAGCGATCTTGGCCACGCCTTTGTCCATGCTCGCTTGCGTGCGGAATACACCGGCGTGCTGTTGCATGGTGCTGCGGATGTCGTTGGCCACGTCCTGCGAATACTCGCCGCTGCTTGTGGCGTCCAGTCGCGCGATGCGCGCCAGCGTCGCATCTGCAGCGTCCTGCGGCAAGGGCTTGTGAGCCCTGGTTTCCTTGTTGAACTCGACGATGTGATTGCCCGCAGCCCGACCAAAGACCAGAAGATCAAGAAGGGAGTTCGTGCCCAGCCGATTCGCGCCGTGCACGCTGACGCAGGCGCATTCACCAACAGCGTAAAGGCCGTTGACAACTTCGCTTTGATTGGCAGCGTTTTGCGTGACCACCTGGCCGTTAATGTTGGTGGGAATGCCGCCCATCTGGTAATGAATGGTGGGCACGACCGGAATCGGCTCTTTGGTGATGTCAACGTTGGCAAAGTTATGGCCAATTTCGAAAACGGATGGCAACCGTTTCATGATCGTCTCGGCACCAAGGTGTGTCATGTCAAGATTGATGTAGTCCTTGTTCGGACCACAGCCGCGACCCTCCTTGATCTCCTGGTCCATGCAGCGTGAAACATAGTCCCGTGGCGCCAGATCCTTGTAGGCCGGCGCGTAGCGTTCCATGAATCGTTCGCCACTGCCGTTGCGCAGAATCGCGCCTTCGCCGCGACAACCTTCCGTGAGGAGTACGCCCGCTCCATGCACACCGGTCGGATGGAATTGCCAGAATTCCATGTCTTCAAGGGGAATGCCGGCGCGCGCGGCCATCCCCAGGCCATCGCCAGTGTTGATGAAGGCATTGGTCGAAGCAGCAAAGATGCGCCCCGCACCACCGGTGGCCAGCAGCGTCGTCTTGGATTCAAAAATGTGCACATCGCCCGTTTCCATCTCCAGCGCGGTCACGCCGACGACGTCGCCTGCGGCGTCCCGAATCAGATCAAGCGCCAGCCATTCGACAAAAAAGCTGGTCTTTTCCTTGACGTTTTGCTGGTACAGCGTATGAAGCATGGCGTGACCCGTGCGATCGGCGGCGGCGCAGGCGCGCTGGACCGGCTTTTCGCCGTAGTTGGCAGTGTGGCCGCCGAAAGGGCGCTGGTAGATCGTACCGTCGGGGTTGCGATCAAATGGCATGCCCATGTGCTCCAGGTCGTAAACGACTTTGGGTGCCTCGCGGCACATGTATTCGATGGCGTCCTGGTCGCCGAGCCAGTCTGAGCCCTTGACGGTGTCGTAGAAGTGGTAGTGCCAGTTATCTTCAGACATATTGCCCAGGGACGCGCCAATGCCGCCTTGCGCGGCGACCGTGTGGGAGCGTGTTGGAAAGACTTTCGATAACACCGCGACTTTCAGACCGGCTCGGGCGAGTTGCAGGGAAGCCCGCATGCCCGAGCCGCCTGCGCCAACGATGACGACGTCAAATTGGCGTCTGGGGAGTTTGGATGTAGCGGTCATGATAGCTTGGTAAGAGAGGTCGATTGGGCGTTTGCTGCGGGGAGGGCACCTGTTGGCGGTCGTTCACTGGCGCCACAGGACCTGTATTGCCCATCCGCTGCATGAAATCAGCCACACGAGGGTGAATGCCTGAAGGAAAAGCCGCAGGCCCACGGGCTTGATGTAATCCATCCAGATCTCGCGCATGCCGACCCAGGCGTGCCATGCCAGCGCGACGATGACGCTGAAGGTCAACGTTTTCATCCATTGAGAAGAAAAGATGCCTGCCCACTGGTCATATCCGAGCGGACCTTTGCTGAAGATGAGTTGTGCCAGCAGCAACAGCGTAAAAAGGGCCATCAAGGTTGCAGTAACACGCTGGACAAGCCAGTCGCGCAGCCCGTAATGCGCGCCCACAACGAGGCGTTTGGATCCGAAATTGACCGACATGGTGTATTCCCTTTGGATTAATAGATGCCGAACAATCTTGCACCCAGCACAAGTGTCAGACCAACGCTCATCGCCATGGTGATGAGCGCCGATAACTTGCCAAATTCCTTGCTGACAGCAGCATGGCTGGCGTCCATCCACAGGTGGCGCAGACCGGCCAGGAAGTGATGCAAATACGCCCAGATCAGCGCCAGCGCCACAAATTTCCAAATCAGGCCTGGCAAGCCCAGCATGCCGATATTGAATGCGGCCCTGAATTTCGCAAATGAAATTTCGGACGAAGTCGAGTTATCGAACATCCAGATGATGAAGGGCAGCAGCAGGAACATCATCAGGCCGCTCACACGATGCATGCCAGACACGACAGCAGCCGGCGGCCATCGATAACCCGGCAGGTCCCGGAAGGCATGAATGTTGCGAAACTCGGGTCGTTTGGTGGCTGCGCTAGGTGTTGATTCAGACATGCTTTGATTTCCGGTTTCTGCTGGCGGCTGTACTGCAGTCGTCCGCTTGTTGTTTCCAAATTCTAGGGCAGGCAAGCAAGCCCTTGGCACACTCAGCTTAATCGGTTGTGATAGTAGTGAGTGTCAGTGCGATAGTAGCCGCGTCGAAGTTCCATGGGCACATCCTTGTACGTGTACGCAATGCGTTCCACGCTGAGCAAGGGCGTGCCCTGAGCGATTTTCAGCAGTTCGGCGTGAGCCTCTGTGGCAGGCTCGGCGCGTATCCTTTCCTCGGCGCGAACCATGCTCACGTTAAATGCCGTCTCGAATAAGGCGTACATCGGACCCTGGTGATTCGTCAGCCGCTCGGCAGTCAGACCCTTGAACGGGGCCGCAGGTAGCCAGATATCTTCCAGAATGGCGGGTGTACCAAGAAAACTCAGGACGCGGCGTGCCTGAAGCACAGCGTCACCAGTGCGCAAGGCCAGTGCACGCGCAACATCTGCGCTCGCGGTACTGCGGCGGCATTGCACGATGTTGCGATGGGCCGGACCTTCGCTGCCAGGATTGCCGTTATTGGGCACGAGTTTCAAGAAGCGAAACTGCACCTGCTGCTCGGCATGAGTTGCGACAAACGTGCCCTTTCCTTGCCGTCGTACCAACAAATGCTCGGCTGCGAGATCGTCAATGGCCTTGCGCACTGTGCCCTGACTGACACGAAAGCGTGTTGCCAATTCCATTTCGCTGGGAATGGCCTCGCCTGGTTTCCACTCGCCGAGTCGCAGGCTATTGAGAATCATGCCCTTGATTTGCTGGTAAAGCGGGCTGAACGAAGGCGCCATCGATGACTTGTTGTCGCTTGCAGCAGGGCTTGTTTCGCTAAGGGGAGGCGTTGATGTGATCATGGGTGTGCAGTCTCCTACGGCCTGATGCGTTTGTGTCCAATCTTATCTTATATAAGACATAAGACAAATTTCGGACTCAGGGTTTTCCAGAGTAAACTAGCGGCGCATTCTGTGGGGTTCAGCATCCCGTTTGAGCTGCCCCGGAACCCGGTTTCACAACAACTCTGGAGTCTCACCATGAGCAAAAAGCCCGTCCGCGTAGCCGTTACTGGCGCAGCAGGTCAAATTGGATACGCAATACTGTTCCGCATCGCATCCGGCGAGATGTTGGGCAAGGACCAACCCGTCATTCTTCAACTGCTGGAAGTTCCGATGGAGAAGCCGCAGCAGGCATTGCAGGGAGTGATGATGGAACTGCAGGATTGTGCGTTTCCATTGCTGGTAGGAATGCAGGCACACGCAGATCCGATGACCGCGTTCAAAGATGCCGATTACGCTCTCTTGATTGGTTCCCGGCCACGCGGACCGGGTATGGAACGTGCCGAATTGCTGGCCGTCAACGGCGCAATTTTCACCGAGCAGGGGAAGGCCCTGAACGCGGTGGCCAGTCGCAATGTCAAGGTCCTGGTCGTTGGTAACCCGGCCAATACGAACGCCTACATCGCGATGAAGAGCGCGCCTGATCTGCCGCGCAAGAATTTCACCGCCATGCTTCGCCTGGACCACAATCGCGCTCTGAGCCAGTTGGCCTCCAAGACCGGCAAGGCCGTGGCTGATATCGAGAAGATGGCCGTTTGGGGCAATCATTCGCCCAGCATGTACGCAGACTATCGTTTTGCCACCATCAATGGTGCCAGTGTCAAGGAAATGATCAATGATCATGACTGGAACGCCAACACTTTCTTGCCGACCGTCGGCAAGCGGGGTGCGGCCATCATTGCGGCGCGAGGCGTTTCGTCCGCCGCTTCTGCAGCCAACGCCGCGATCGATCACATGCGTGATTGGGTGCTTGGCAGCAATGGCAAGTGGGTTACCATGGGCATTCCGTCCGATGGTCAGTATGGCATTCCGAAGGACACGATGTTCGGCTTCGCTGTTACCTGCGCAGGCGGTGAATATCAAGTCGTTGAGGGCTTGCCGATCGATGCGTTCAGTCAGGAGTGCATCAACAAGACACTTAAGGAACTGCAAGAAGAACAAGCGGGTGTTGCACACTTGCTTGGTTAACGCGAGTTGCTAGGTGCTGCATGATCGCGCAGCGGGCATGGATGCCGGCTGTGCGATTTTTTGGCGTGGCGTGCGGTTGATTGGACCGGAATTCCGAGCCCTTGTGCATCGCCCATCAATCAATCGGTTCTGGGGGATGCCATGAAGTCTGTTCTTATCCTGATGATGGCCATGGCGGTGCCTGCAGTGGCGCTGTCGCAGGTCGCTCAACCCGAATCTGCACCGATCAAGGGAACTGCCGCGACACCGAAGTTGACGCCTGGTGTGCGTCGCTCGGCGCTGAAGGCCGTCGAAGAAGTGACCCCGATCGACGATGATATCCAGGTCAATCTGACTGCCGAAGAACTGGAACTGGCGAAACTGGTTCATGTGGGAGTGATTCCCTGTGAGTTGGGATCGTCGGTCACCATCACCCCCAGTGAAAAAAGGCCTGGCGTTTTTTGGATTCGGCTCAAGAACATGACTTTTCGCATGCATCCGGTCCTCAGCCGGACGGGTGCCATCCGTCTTGAAGATCCCAAAGCAGGGGCGATGTGGCTGCAGTTGGGCAACAAGTCCATGCTCATGAGCCAAAAACTGGGTCAAAGGCTGGCTGACGAATGTGTTAGTTCCAATCAAGCTGTGGTGGCTGAATCATTGAAGAAGAATCCGCTACCCAGCATTCTTGATGCGCCTCGGGCGACGCCTGCCAAATAGTTGGAAAATTGACCCTGCCAATAGGGTCAACCCGTTTTATTGATTTTGATAAGGAGTAATCATGTTGCAGAACTATCGCGTTCACGTCGCTGAACGCGCAGCCCTGGGCATCCCGCCGTTGCCACTGTCTGCGAGGCAGACGGCCGAACTGATCGAACTGTTGAAAAGTCCTCCGTCAGGTGAAGAAGTCACTTTGCTCGACTTGATCACCCATCGCGTACCGGCCGGTGTCGATGCTGCAGCCAAAGTCAAGGCGAGTTATCTTGCCGCTTTGGCACATGGCACTGAAAAGTGTCCCCTGATCTCGCGCGAAAAGGCAACACAGTTGCTCGGGACGATGCTGGGTGGCTACAACATCGGCCCATTGGTTGCACTGCTCGACGATTCGACCGTCGGGACGGTCGCAGCCGAAGGGCTGAAGAAGACCTTGTTGATGTTCGATCAGTTTCATGACGTTCAGGAAAAGGCAGAAAGCGGCAATGCGAACGCCAAGGCGGTCGTGCAGAGTTGGGCTGACGCCGAGTGGTTTACTTCCCGTCCGGAAGTTGCGAAGTCGATCACGCTGACCGTTTTCAAGGTCGAGGGTGAGATCAATACGGATGACCTGTCACCAGCACCGGACGCCTTCAGTCGCCCGGACATTCCGCTGCACGCTTTGGCAATGCACAAGAATGCCCGGCCTGGCATCGTGCCAGAAGAAGATGGCAAACGTGGACCGGTCAAGTTCATCGACGACCTCAAGGCCAAAGGCAATCTGGTCGCGTATGTGGGTGACGTCGTGGGTACCGGCTCCTCCCGGAAATCGGCTACCAACTCGGTGTTGTGGTTTACCGGCGAGGATATTCCGTTCGTTCCGAACAAGCGTTTTGGTGGCGTTTGCCTGGGCTCAAAAATTGCGCCAATTTTTTACAACACGATGGAAGATTCTGGCGCGCTGCCGATCGAACTCGACGTCAGTCAGATGCACATGGGTGACGTGGTGGAACTTCGCCCCTACGAGGGAAAGGCGCTCAAGGGCGGGAACGTGATCGCCGAATTCAAAGTCAAGAGTGATGTGCTTTTCGACGAGGTGCGTGCTGGCGGTCGTATTCCGCTGATCATCGGCCGTGGTCTGACCGCCAAGGCACGCGAGGCACTGGGCCTGCCCGCAAGTACTCTATTCCGACTGCCTCTGAACCCTGCTGATACTGGCAAGGGGTTTACGCTCGCTCAAAAAATGGTAGGCCGTGCCTGCGGGTTGCCGCAGGGGCAGGGCGTTCGTCCTGGCACCTATTGTGAGCCCCGGATGACCAGCGTAGGTTCGCAAGACACGACCGGCCCCATGACCCGCGACGAACTGAAGGATCTGGCCTGTCTGGGTTTCAGTGCGGATCTGGTAATGCAATCGTTTTGTCACACTGCAGCCTACCCGAAGCCGGTGGACGTCAAGATGCATCACGAACTACCGGAATTCATGAGTACGCGTGGCGGTGTACCCTTGCGTCCGGGTGACGGCATCATCCATAGCTGGCTGAACCGCATGCTGCTACCAGACACGGTTGGCACGGGCGGCGACAGCCACACCCGTTTTCCGATCGGCATCAGCTTCCCCGCAGGCTCCGGTTTGGTCGCGTTCGGCGCAGCTACGGGCGTGATGCCGCTTGACATGCCTGAGAGTGTTCTGGTGCGGTTCAAAGGAAAGATGCAACCCGGCATCACGCTGCGTGATCTGGTCAATGCAATACCGCTGTATGCCATCAAGGCTGGCTTGCTGACTGTTGCAAAACAGGGCAAGAAGAACATATTCTCGGGACGGATTCTCGAGATTGAAGGCTTGCCCGATCTCAAGGTGGAACAGGCATTTGAGTTGAGCGATGCATCCGCTGAGCGCAGTGCCGGCGGCTGTACCGTGCATCTGAACAAAGAGCCCATCATCGAGTACATCACAAGCAACATCACGATGCTCAAATGGATGATTGCTACCGGCTATTCCGATGTGCGTACCCTGAATCGCCGTATCAAGGCAATGCAGGCCTGGCTGCAGGATCCGAAGTTACTAATGGGCGATGCTGACGCCGAGTATGCAGCCGTGATAGAGATCGATCTGGCCGACATTCACGAACCCATCGTGGCCTGTCCAAATGATCCTGACGATGTCAAGACCTTGTCCGAGGTAGCTGGTGCGAAGATTGATGAAGTCTTCATAGGCTCCTGCATGACCAACATAGGCCATTTCCGGGCCGCCAGCAAGTTGCTTGAGAACAAACGGGACATCCCGGTCAAGCTGTGGATGGCGCCACCGACAAAGATGGACGCCAAACAACTGACCGAGGAGGGACATTACGGCGTCCTCGGCTCCGCTGGTGCACGTATGGAAATGCCGGGCTGCAGTTTGTGCATGGGCAATCAGGCACAGGTGCGCGAAGGTGCTACCGTATTCTCCACCTCCACACGTAACTTCCCGAATCGACTGGGGAAGAACAGCTATGTCTATCTTGGCAGCGCTGAGTTGGCCGCCATCTGCTCGAAGCTCGGCCGCCTTCCAACGAAAGCGGAGTACATGGCTGACATGGGCGTCTTGACAGCAGCCAGCGACAGGATCTATCAGTACCTGAACTTTGACAAGGTCAAGGATTACACCGACGCGGCGGGCAGCGTCAAAGACGATGCAACGGTTTAAGCAGCAATAGCAACTTGTGTCCCGCAGTGGGCCGGACAAAGTTGATTGACAGATGCCCCGCATGACACCGTGTGGGGCATTTTATTTTTCGAACCGCTTGATTCTTCTGGCCCATATTTGGAGGTCAGGAGGTTAAACTTCGCGCAGTTACAAAATCGTCAAAAGTTTGATATGTTCCCTTCAGGAGTCAGCCATGTTTTTTGGCAAGCTGTTGCCGCGGGAAGGCAATTTTTTCGAGATGTTCAATCAGCATGCAGACCGCATCGTCGAGGCGGCAATGGCGTTCTCCAAGTTGGTGGCCAACTACAGTGATCAACATTTGCGACAAAAATACAACCAGGATGTGGACAACGCCGAGCGTGCCGCTGACCGGGTTACGCACGACGTCAACAAAGCCATTCATGTGACGTTCATCACGCCGATTGACCGGGAGCAGATTCACACCCTGATCAATACCATGGACGACATCGCCGACCTGATTCAGGATTCGGCCGAGACCATGGCCTTGTATGACGTGCATCACATGACAGAAGATATCACCCGCTTGACCGATCTGAGTGTGAAATGCTGCGAACGCGTGCGCGATGCAGTATCAATGCTGGCAAAGATCGCTGATCCTGCGACAGCTGCGGCGGCGCTGAAGACCTGTGAGGAGATTGACCAACTTGAATCGGATGCTGATCGCGTGATGCGCAGCGCCATGAGCAAGCTTTTTCGGGAAGAACCGGACGTGCGGGAAGTGATCAAGCTCAAAGCCATCTACGAACTGCTCGAGACCATCACCGACAAATGCGAAGACGTCGCCAACGTCATCGAGGGCATCGTCCTCGAAAATTCCTGAGGATTTTCCGAGATGGCATCAGCTCAGGTCGGACTGTGGGTGGTGGGGCTGTTAGTGCTGCTGGCGCTCGCCTTCGATTTCATGAATGGTTTTCATGACGCGGCGAACTCCATAGCAACCGTCGTCTCAACAGGCGTTCTGAAGCCTGGACAGGCTGTGCTTTTCGCGGCCGTCTTCAACTTCATTGCGATATTTGTTTTCCACTTGAGTGTTGCCGCTACGATCGGGAAAGGGCTTGCCCAGCCTGGCGTGGTTGATGTGAATGTTGTATTTGGGGCGCTGGTCGGCGCCATCAGCTGGAATTTCATTACTTGGTACTACGGGATTCCCAGCAGTTCCTCGCACGCGCTGATTGGTGGCATTGTTGGTGCGGTGATTAGCAAGGCAGGTGCATCGGCGCTGATCGCATCCAGCATAGTGAAGACGGTCGTTTTCATTTTTGTATCGCCATTGATGGGATTCTTGCTTGGATCCCTGATGCTGATTTCTGTGTCCTGGCTTCTTCGTCGCAGCACCCCCAGTCGGGTCGACCGCTGGTTCCGCCGATTGCAACTTGTATCAGCTGGCGCTTACAGTCTGGGCCACGGAGGTAACGATGCACAGAAGACTATCGGCATTGTCTGGATGCTCCTGATCGCCACCGGCTACAGCGTGGCAACTGACAAGTCTCCGCCGACCTGGGTCGTGCTGAGTTGCTATACCGCGATTGCAATGGGGACGCTGTTCGGTGGTTGGCGTATCGTCAAGACGATGGGACAAAGGCTGACAAAATTAAAGCCGGTGCACGGATTTTGCGCTGAAACCGGTGGCGCGATTACCCTTTTTATGGCAGCGGTCCTTGGTATTCCCGTCTCGACGACACACACGATCACCGGGGCGATTGTGGGTGTTGGTGCGACCCAGCGGGCCAGTGCTGTTCGCTGGGGTATCGCTGGAAATATTGTCTGGGCCTGGATTCTGACGATTCCGGCGACCGCCTTTGTTGCGGCAATTGCTTATTGGGTCAGCTTGCAGATTTTCTAACGCGGTGCGCAACTGTCGCCCGAACCGATTGGCATATCCATCAGGACGACGTCCAGCCATCGGTTAAATTTCCAGCCACAGGAATTGAGAACGCCGACAGGCCTGAATCCAACCGACCGATGGACCGCGACTGATCCAGTATTGTCGGAGTCGCCAATAACGGCAATCAGTTTTCGAACACCTGACCGCTCGGCCTGCACTGCGAGCTCAGTCAATAGCACTCGTCCAAGGCCCTGCCCCTGAACGGCTGGCGCCAAGTAGATCGAGTCCTCGGCCGAAAATCGATAGGCAGGCCTGGGCTTGAACCAGTTGCAGTAGGCAAAGCCAAGAACCGTGCTGCCATCGACGGCAACCAGGTACGGTAGCCCCTTGGCCAGTACGTCGGCGCGCCGATCTGCCATGTCACTGAGCGATGGGGGGTCAATTTCGAAAGTGCCTGTGCCGACGAGTACATGGTGGGCATAGATGGCAGCAATCTCAGGGATATCTTGCAAAAGACTGGGGCGAATGAGGGTCATAAGTATTGAAAACGTTATAATCGAGGACTATTCAGCGTGTCGCTGGCCAGGTGGTCATGTCGCGTGTCTCAAGCGCTGATTGAAGTGCTCAATTTATCGGTGGACATAAAACCCCACTTCCCAAAGGATATACCATGGTCGTTATTCGACTCGCCCGTGGCGGTGCCAAGGCTCGCCCGTTTTTCAATATTGTTGTTGCCGACAAGCGCACCCGCCGCGATGGGCGCTTCATAGAACGCATTGGTTTCTATAACCCAATCGCCACAGCCACGGAAGAAAGCATCCGTATTGCGCAGGACCGCCTGACATACTGGAAGGGCGTCGGCGCTCAGGCTTCCCCAACGGTGGATCGTTTGGTAGCTCAAGCGGCAAAGAAAGCAGCTTGATGCATTTCTTGTGATGTTGCCTGGCCTCGAAGCGGCCGACTTGCCGTCGGATGCCGTTGAGGTTGGACGCATCAGCGATGCCTGGGGCATCAAGGGCTGGTTTAGAGTACTGCCCTACAGCGCCGATCCAGAGGCGCTTTTTTCTTCCAAGCGCTGGTTCTTGATGCCAGCTGAAAAAGGCATCAAGACCTTTTCTGGCGTCGCAAGAGTGGCTATCGCGCAGGCCAAAATGCACTCCGGTATGGTTGTCGCTTCGGCACGCGAAGTGGATGATAGAGACACTGCCGAGCTCTTGCGCGGCGCTCGTATTTTCATTTCACGCGGCAGTTTTCCAACGGCTCGGGAAGATGAGTATTATTGGGTTGATCTGATTGGACTGAATGTTGTCAACCGCGAAGGAGTGGCGCTCGGGACAGTGTCAGAATTGATTTCAACTGGAGCACAGACCGTGCTTGTCATGGAGTCCGATATGGATGGCAAAAGGATTGAGCGAATGATACCTTTTGTGTCGATTTATGTGGACGACGTTGATTTGACTTCGCGACGCATTATGGTTGACTGGCAAGCCGACTATTGACTCATACGCTATGCGGTTCGACATCGTCAGTCTGTTCCCCGAAATGTTCAGTGCGTTCTTGACGAACGGCATCACGCGTCGCGCATTTGAATCCGGTCAAGTTGAGGTCAAGTTGTTCAATCCGCGCGATTTCACTTCTGGAAGCTACAGACGGGTGGATGATCGGCCTTTTGGTGGAGGTCCCGGCATGATCATGATGGCGGAGCCTCTAAAGCTGTGTTTGCAGGAAATCCGGTCTCAGCGTTCGGAATCTCCTCCCGTCGTGCTGTTTTCTCCGGTGGGCCGTCAACTCAATCATGCCATGGTCACCGGTTGGGCGCAGAGTCGGGGTGCTGTCCTGATTTGTGGCCGCTACGAGGGGCTCGACCAGCGCTTTATTGATGCGCATGTGACCGATCAGATCAGTCTGGGTGACTTCGTGCTGTCGGGGGGTGAGATTCCGGCGATGGCCTTGCTGGATGCTGTGGCACGCTTGCAACCGGGCGTATTGAATGCTGCCGACAGCCATCAACAGGACAGTTTCAATCCTGCGCTTGATGGCCTGCTGGACTGTCCGCATTACACCCGTCCGGAAATATGGTCTGAAACAGGTGTGCCGGAGATACTGCTATCTGGTCATCATGAGCAGATTGAGCGCTGGCGGCGACAGC
Organism: uncultured beta proteobacterium; assembly: GCA_903927295.1. Lineage (GTDB taxonomy): Bacteria > Pseudomonadota > Gammaproteobacteria > Burkholderiales > Burkholderiaceae_C > Rhodoferax. Next base: position 12,907 of record CAIYMN010000293.1, read on the forward strand.
AGCGATTGGCGGTTACGGCCCGTTGGCGTCCAGAACTGATTGACCAAGCGAGACGAGCAGGCAAGCTAAGCTCCTTCGATGAAGCTTTTCTTTCAAGCTCGGTTTGCGTCGTTTCGTGACGCGCCAACGCGCGGCAGGTTACAATAAACGGTTTACAGATCCTCTGGCAGGCCGCTGCGTTGCATGGTCAACCAAGCTTTGGTGTCAATCCGGACACCCGCGCTGCCAAGATCATTAAAGGTCATCATGAACTTGATTCAAATCCTTGAGCAGGAAGAAATTGCTCGCCTCGGGAAGACTATTCCCGAGTTTTCTACCGGTGACACAGTCATCGTTAACGTGAACGTCGTTGAAGGTACCCGCAAGCGTTTGCAAGCCTATGAGGGTGTTGTCATTGCCAAACGCAATCGCGGCCTCAACAGCGGTTTTATTGTTCGCAAGATTTCCAGTGGTGAAGGTGTTGAACGCACATTTCAGACCTACAGCCCATTGATCGCCAGCATTGAAATCAAGCGACGTGGCGATGTTCGCCGCGCAAAACTCTACTATTTGCGTGATCGCAGCGGCAAGTCAGCGCGCATCAAGGAAAAGCTTTCAGCCAAGAAGGTTGTAGGCAAGGCTGTTGCCGAGTAGAAAATTGTTCTCGGAATCGCCGCCGCAGCTTGCGCTTGTGGCGGCTTTTTTTTGACGGACTATTTTGTCAAGTTCGATCAACATCCCATTGTCGAAATTGCCGAACTTTGACCCCGGCAAAGTACCTGTGCTGGGTGTTGACTCCCATTTGCCAGCGGTGGCCGCTGAGTACTTGCAGCCGGGTGCCTTGCGCAAGCGGTTTGCCGACTTGCCAGTGTGGGTGCCTGAAGTGTTGACGGAAAAGCGCTTTTCTGATCGGACTCCGTTACACGCGTCTGTGCTGGTCCCAATCGTCATGCGTGAGCGACCTACCGTCTTGCTGACAGAGCGCACTAAGCATCTTTCAACTCACTCCGGGCAAATTGCGTTCCCCGGGGGCAAGGTCGACCAGGACGATGCCGATGCTTCGGCAACGGCGTTGCGTGAAGCTCGGGAAGAAATCGGCCTTGATCCGTCGTTGGTCGACGTTCTGGGCTTGTTGCCGCAATATGTGACGGGAACTGCCTTTATCATCACACCGGTCATTGCCTTGGTGCAAGCTGATTTCACGATGAATCCCAACAGTTATGAAGTCGCGGATGTGTTTGAGGTGCCGCTTGAATTTTTGATGGATCCCGCAAATCACCAGCGCCACGCTTTCGAATGGGAAGGGGTTCGACGTGAATGGTTCTCAATGCCGTACCGGGACTCCCGTCGGCAGCGCTTTATCTGGGGCGCTACGGCTGGCATATTGCGCAACTTCTATCGCCTGCTGTCGGCCTGACATAAACTTGGTGACCATCATTTTTTCGAATTGACCGGGGGACCATGCACGATATCAAACCAGTGGCAGCGGAACGGTTGCCCGACTTGCTGCGGAAAATGCCCAAGGCCGAACTGCACATGCACATTGAGGGCTCGCTTGAGCCTGAGTTGATGTTTGCGCTAGCGCAGCGTAACGGCCTTGCCATGGACTACCCGGATGTCGCGGCGCTGCGTCGCGCCTATGTGTTCGATGATCTGCAGAGTTTTCTGGACATTTATCACCAGGGCACGCTGGTGCTGCGCACCGAGCAGGATTTCTTCGACATGACGATGGCCTATCTCGAGCGCGCCGCTGCCGATCAAGTGCTGCACGCGGAGATATTTTTTGATACGCAGACGCATACTGGCCATGGCTTGAGTGCGGACCTCGTCATCAACGGCTTGCACCGCGCCTGCGTTGCGGCTCACGCGAAACTTGGCATTGACGCATCTCTGATCCTCTGTTTCCTGCGCCACTTGACCGAGCGAGAGGCATTTGAATGTCTGGAACAGGCATTGCCGCACCGCGACAAGATCGTCGGAGTGGGCTTGGCTTCAAGCGAAATGGGTCATCCACCGGAAAAATTTTCGCGTGTCTTTGACAGGGCTAGGGAACTTGGTTTTCGTCTGGTGGCCCATGCCGGAGAAGAAGGTCCGCCCGCCTACATCTGGAGCGCGCTGGACGTGCTCAAGGTAGAACGCATAGACCACGGTGTGCAAGCCATGCGGGACCCGGCCTTGATTGCGCGCCTGGTCAAGGACCGGATTGCGCTGACGGTTTGCCCGCTTTCCAATCTCAAATTGCGCGTTGTTCAGGATCTGGCACAACACAGTCTGGGGCGCATGCTCGAAGCCGGTGTGATGGCCACTGTAAATTCCGATGATCCGGCCTACTTTGGCGGCTACATCAACGAGAACTTCAGCCAGAGTTTCGCTGCGCTGGGATTAACAGCAGTGCATGCCTACCAACTGGCCCGAAACAGCTTTGAGGCAAGCTTTGTCGATGCAAGCGTCAAAGCGGCCTACCTGGATCGGCTCGACGAATGTTTCGAGGCTTTTGTCTAAGCTCAGCTTGCAGGCACCCAGCGTTGCAAACTCGGAAGCATCAATCGGTAGGGCGCAAGCAGGACGATCGCCATCAGCCATTTGACACCCAGATCGCCCGCCGCAAGTGTTCGCCAGTCCAGATCGGTACCGGCAAATGCCAGGAAGAAGAACAGTCCGGTGTCTATCACAGACGCTATCACGGAGCCGAAGAAGGGCGCTTTCCACCACGAGAGCGCGCGCAAGCGGTTGAAGGCGACGATGTCAAGCAACTGCCCAGTGATGAAGGCCAGACCCGATGCTGCGGCGATACGCCAAGGCGCCAACGCGAGAGAAATGATCACAGCAATGGAAAAACCGATCCAGGCCACGCGCCGCGCTGCATCGGCACCTACAGCGCGATTCGTGAGGTCGGTCACCAGGAAGGCAACCGGGAAAGTGAATGCGCCCCACGTCAACCACTCATTGATCGGAAATTGCACCAGGTAGTTGGCCGAGGTGATGATGATCAGCATCGCCAAAACAGGACGCCAAAGCTGCGCCAGGGTCGGCGCCGGAGAGGAGGTTGTTGTGCTCATGGCGCGCATTATCGCAGGCCCTTGTCGGCAATGCATGGCCTGCACTTGGGCAGCGCTTTGGCGCAAGTTTGGTTAAGCTCGGGGTTGGAATCATCTTCATGAAAGCCTATCGCGCATCCATTCTCTCCTTCGCCACCGACCGCGAGCCCGGACCCTGCGCTGCGCTGGAAGAAGACGGTCTGCTGGTGGTAGGGCCTGATGCATCTGGCCGTCAGAGAGTGCAAGCGAGTGGGCCCTATCGCATGATCAAAGCGCTCTTTCCGGCGGTGCCCATAGAACACTTCCCAGGTCGCGTGATCGCCCCCGGCTTCATTGACATGCATAACCACTTCGCGCAGACCAATGTCATTGGATCGCCTGCGGATGGATTGCTACCCTGGCTGGAACGGTTCACTTTTCCTGAAGAACAGCGTTTTTCATCGGCTCAGTACAGTGCCGACGCGGCCCGGTTCTTTCTCGACGAACTGCTACGCAACGGGGTGACTACGGCACTGAGCTTTGCCACATGCAGCACTGAGTCGGTCGACGCTCTGTTTTGTGAGGCGCAGCAGCGACGTATGAGACTGATCAGCGGCTTGTGCCTGATGGACCGCCATGCTCCAGCTGGCGTGCTCAACCGGGCGGCACCCGATGGCTCGCGCAATGCCTGCGAGCAAAGTTTGCTCGATTCCGAAGCCTTGCTACAGAGGTGGCATGGGGCCGACCGTTTGGGTTACGCGATCACGCCGCGTTTTGCGCCGAGTTGCAGCGAAGAGCAGTTACGCGGCGCGGGGTACCTGGCGCAGCGCTATCCCGAGGCCTGGATTCAGTCACATGTGGCTGAAAACAGGGATGAAATTGCCTGGGCGCGCCAGTTGTTTCCAGGCTCGGCCAGTTACCTGGCAACATACGCCGATTTTGGCCTGCTGCGGCGGCGCGCGGTTTACGCGCATTGCATTCACATTGATGATCAGGATCGAACTTTGATGCGCGATAGCGGTGCGGTGGCGGCCGTCAGCCCGACCAGTAATCTCTTTTTGGGTAGTGGCTTCTTTGACTATGCGACAGCTGATCGAATCGGGCTTCAGTACGGCCTGGCCAGTGATGTTGGGGGCGGCACGAGTTTCAGTCCGTTTCACACGATGTTGGCGGCTTACTATGTGGCGCGCGAGGGGCAGAGCAAAGCGGGTTTGTCGCTGTCGCCGCAGCAACTCTGGTGGCAACACACGGCCGGAGCGGCCAGCGCGCTGGGTCTGGATGGCGTTATAGGAAACCTGCAGCCAGGTTGCGAAGCCGATTTTGTCGTGTTGAACCCGAAAGCGACGCCACTGCTGGCGCGCCGCAGCGCTCAGGCGGGCAATCTTGATGAGTTATTGTTTGCCATGATTGTGCTGGGCGATGATCGCCTGATCGAGAGAACCGTGATTTCACAGGCAGAGGACGCACTGTTTACAATCGAACGACCTTAGGAGTTGTGTCCCGATGAGCATCAAGAGCGATAGGTGGATTCGTCACATGGCCGAGACGACCGGCATGATTGAACCCTTTGAGCCGGGCCAGGTGCGTGAGCGCGATGGGCAAAAGATAGTCAGTTATGGCACCAGCAGCTATGGCTACGACATCCGCTGCGCGCCTGAATTCAAGGTGTTTACCAATATTCACAGCACCGTGGTGGACCCGAAGAACTTTGATGAAAAGAGCTTTGTTGACTTCAACGATGAGGTCTGCATCATCCCGCCCAACAGCTTTGCTTTGGCGCGCACCATGGAGTATTTCCGGATTCCGCGCAATGTACTGACCATTTGCCTGGGCAAGAGCACGTATGCGCGTTGCGGCATCATCGTCAACGTCACACCATTCGAGCCCGAATGGGAAGGCTATGTCACGCTCGAATTCAGCAACACGACACCCCTGCCGGCCAAGATCTATGCCGGTGAGGGTTGCGCTCAGGTCCTGTTTTTTGAAAGTGACGAAGTGTGCGAGACCAGCTACAAGGATCGTGGCGGCAAGTACCAGGGGCAACGCGGCGTAACGCTCCCCAGGGCCTGAGCCGGAGATTAGAGGATAATGCGGGTTTGCCCTTAGTCCAAGGGCCCACCGAGCTATCGGATTGATAGCACCATGAACTGGCTGTGAATGACCGATTTGACATCTGAATTGACCCCTGAACCCTTGCCGATGGCTTTTGCCCAGCTGCAGTTGGCTGCGCCGCTGGCTCGCGCCGTGGCCGAGATGGGTTATGAGTCCATGACACCGATCCAGGCGCAGGCCATTCCCGTGGTGTTGCAGGGACGTGATGTGATGGGCGCTGCGCAGACTGGTACCGGCAAGACGGCCGCTTTTTCCCTGCCCCTGCTTCAGCGCATGCTCAAGCATGAGAGCAACTCGACGTCGCCGGCACGTCACCCCGTGCGCGCTCTGGTGCTGCTGCCTACGCGTGAATTGGCTGACCAGGTTGCGCAGGCGATCAAGGACTACGCAAAATACACGCTGCTTCGCAGTGCCGTGGTGTTTGGCGGCATCGACATGAAGCCCCAGACCATTGAACTTAAGAAGGGTGTCGAAATCCTGGTTGCCACGCCGGGCCGTTTGCTGGACCACATCGAAGCGAAAAATGCGGTATTGAACCAGGTTGAATACGTCGTGCTGGATGAAGCTGACCGCATGCTCGACATTGGCTTTCTGCCCGATCTGCAGCGCATCCTGAGCTTCTTGCCCAAACAGCGCACCACCTTGCTTTTTTCGGCAACGTTTTCACCAGAGATCAAACGCCTGGCAAGCAGCTATCTGCAGAACCCGGCAACGATCGAGGTAGGTGGCTCCAACGGTACCGCTTCCACCGTCGAACAGCACTTCTACAGTGTTGGCGACGACGACAAGCGCCACGCCCTTCATCAAATCCTGAAAGCACGTTCCATCAAGCAGGCCTTTGTTTTTGTCAACAGCAAACTGGGCTGCGCCCGGCTCGCGCGCTCACTCGAACGCGAAGGCCTCAAAACCACGGCCTTGCATGGCGACAAGAGCCAGGACGAGCGCCTCAAGGCGCTGGAATCCTTCAAGAAGGGTGAAGTGGATCTGCTGGTTTGCACTGACGTAGCGGCACGCGGTCTGGACATCAAGGATGTGCCGGCGGTGTTCAACTTTGATATTCCGTTCAATGCAGAAGACTATGTGCACCGCATCGGCCGCACCGGGCGTGCTGGCGCTTTGGGGCTGGCGCTGAGTTTTGTCTCCAAGAGCGATGCCCGTCTGGTGGCTGATATCGAGAAGTTACTAAAGACAACGATCGAACTCGAAGCGGTTGAGTTTGACGAGGACGCGCCTGACATCCGACGGCAGGGCCGCATCAATGATGGACGGCGCATGTACTCCCAGCCAGTGCCGGATGACTCGCATCACGGCAGTCACCATGCGGGGGCGATCCGCGATGTCGCGCGTGAAGGGCAATTTGCCAGACCAATGCCTTCGCTGCGTCGTGACTATTCGCGCGCGGCTCCCGCAGCACGGGATCCCTTCTTTGACAAGCCCTATGAAGCTGTTACAGCGCCTGAAGCGGCCCCCACTTGGGATGCTGCGGTTAGCCGTCATGGAACAGGGCGCAGCATATCGGCCAATATCAAATCCAAGCGCAGGGTTGCTGCACTGTTCAAGTCCGAGTAGGGCAGCGGTCAGCCCGGCTGCTGGGCCGCGTCACACTGGATCTGGATGAGTTCATATCCCAGCCCTGTGGCGTTCCCTGAAACTCTTTTGCCACCCAGGCGCAATGCGCTCAGGCAGCCACCCCAGACGCAGCCAGTGTCCATTGACAGGACATCAGTCCTGTCAAGCCAGCCCAGCGTTGACCAGTGTCCAAAGGCCAACGTATTGTTTGCCGTTTGACGCCCAGGTACGTCAAACCACGGCATATAGCCGGGAGGTGCCGCAGCACGTCCCTCCTTGCTGGCAAATTCCATGCGTCCCACGGCATTGCAAAATCTCATGCGTGTCAGGCTGTTGACAATCACGCGCATCCGGTCGGCGCCGGTTAACGCGTCATTCCAGTCATAGGGCTCATCGCCGTACATCTGCTCCAGAAACTCACCGAGTGTCGGACCACGCAGAATCGCCTCGACCTCGGCGGCCAGGGCCAGAGTCTGGCTGGTGGTCCACGAAGGCAGGACGCCGGCGTGCACCATCAGCAGATCGTGCCCATCGATTTTTCGAAACATGGCCATGTGTTGCCAGCGCAGCCATTCGAGCATGGTCGAACGGTCGGGTGCATCCAGTATGTTGTTCAAAGTGTCGTGACGGCCCGGCTTGCGCACCCCCTGCGACAGTGCCAGCAAATGCAGGTCGTGGTTGCCCAGCAGGCACTGCGCCGCTGAGCCATAGGTCATCAGGCGGCGCAACACACCGGCCGAATCGGGTCCACGATTGACCAGATCACCAAGCAGGTAGAGCGTATCGCGGCTGGCGGAAAATGAAATTTCATCAAGCAGTCGCTGCAATGCGCTGTCGCAGCCCTGAACGTCGCCAATGAGGTAGAGTGCCATGGTGTTCATTTTCGCTCGTGATTCATGGATTTCCTGCTGATTGTTTTTCTGACCCTGCTCAACGGCGTTTTTGCCATGTCGGAACTGGCGCTGGCAGCAAGCCGGAAAACGCGGCTCAATTTGATGGCTGAATCGGGCGACAAGGGCGCTCAGGCGGCACTGACGCTGCTGAGCAATCCAAACCATTTCCTGTCGACAGTGCAGGTTGGCATTACGTCGATTGGCGTTCTTAACGGCATCGTCGGCGAAGCGGCATTCAGTGAAGGCGTGGCTGCCTGGCTGCATGGTTTCGGCGTCGCCGACAAGGCAGCCGCCATTTCGGCGACGGCCCTGGTAGTTACGCTGATTACGTTTACTACCATCATTTTCGGCGAACTGGTGCCCAAACGGATTGGCCAGTTGCATCCCGAGCCAGTGGCGCGCTGGGTCTCGCGCCCTATGCTATGGCTGGCAACTATAGCGAAACCTTTCGTGCGATTGCTCTCAGGCAGCACCGCCATGGTGCTCAAACTGTTGCGCATCGATACGAGCGCCACTCGTCAGGTGACAGAGGCGGAAATCAGCGCCAGTCTGGAAGAGGGAGTTGATGCCGGTGTCATCGAGCAGCACGAGCATCAGATGGTACAAAACGTTTTTCAACTTGATGACCGACCCTTGACGTCCTTGATGGTGCCGCGCACCGATGTGCAGTGGCTTGACGCTTCCAGTTCCGTTGCGCAGAGTCTGGAGTGGGTGGGGCACAGTGAGCAGGCCGGAGTGCATTCCTGGTACCCGGTCTGCCACGGCTCGCTCGATGAAGTGATTGGTGTAATCAGTGTCGCTCGTCTATTGCAGTTGGGTTCGCAAACGCCGGGCAGCATTGAGGCCTTCGCTACCACTGCCACGTTTGTGCCGGAGACCTTGAGCGGCATGGAGTTGCTGGAACAGTTTCGTGCCAAGGCCGGTCGCTTCGTGTTTGTGGTCGATGAATATGGTGTTGTGCAGGGCACTTTGACACCGCGCGACCTGCTGGAAGCGATAACCGGCGAGCTGCAACCCGGCGCCCAAATCGACGCCTGGGCAACGCAGCGCGAAGATGGCAGTTGGTTGCTCGACGGCATGATGCCTGTGGGGGAACTCAAAGTCCGTCTGGGGCTAGAAGACTTGCCGGAGGAGGCGCGTGGTCGTTACAACACCGTGGCCGGCTTGCTGATGTCTGTGTCAGGTCATCTGCCGGGGGTCGGCGAGCGCATCGGCTGTGCCGGCTGGTGGTTTGAGGTGCTGGATCTGGACCGCAAGCGAATTGACAAGGTGCTCGCGAGCAGACTGGCTAACTAACTGTTGCTTGACAGTCGTCAAGGTATTGCGGCAAGCTTGGACTGATACTGCTGGTAACCGAAGGAGTTAATGCCATGTTCAAACACATACTTGTCCCGGTCGATGGCTCATCGACAGCACAGTTGGCGGTTGATAAGGCGATTGGTCTGGCCAAGGCATTCAACAGCCGGGTCACAGCGATCTTTGTTATTGACCCTTATCCATTTACTGGTGTCGGCTCTGATTTCGCCTATGGTCAAGCCGAGTACTTGAGTGCTGCGACGGCGGAGGCAAACGCGGCCATCAAAGCCGCCAAGACCGCGTTCGAGCGGGCTGATGTCAGCGTTAGCACCTCGGTGATTGAATCTCACGCCGCCTGGCGCGGCGTGGTCGAGGCAGCGGCATCCCTGCAAGCTGACCTGATTGTCATGGGCTCGCACGGGCGCAGTGGTCTGGAAAAACTGGTTCTCGGTAGCGTCACGCAAGCCGTCCTCTCGCACACCCAGTTGCCCGTGCTGGTGGTGCGCGACTGAACTCAGCTGCTTATCCGCACTGCCCGACGTAACCACAGGCGGTGCAAAAATCGCAACCGTCCTTGTGGATGACCGTCGGGTTGCCGCACTCCGGGCAGACCTTGCCGGCCATCATGCTGGGCGCGTCGTGGTTCTTGGGTGCATCGAGCACCCCCATATCGCGCAGCGGCAAGCCCTCTTCGTCCAGGATGCCCAGCATGGCATAGCGATGAATGATGAGACGGGCAATGTACGCAACCGTTGAAGGCCAGGTTTGCTGACGGCGTTCGCCATGCGGCAAGCCCGGCACAAACGCCATGAAATGACCCAGCGGCTCGGCATAGTTGAGCAGCTTGCGCAGCTTCATTCCGATCCAGGCAGGATCAATGACCCGCATATCGAGTGACAGCAAGCGCGCCAAGCCGTCCAGGGCGCGCGGGTAGTTACCGGAAAATCCTACCGCGCAGGGACGCGTGACGATGACACCATCATGACCAGGCAGGTTGACCTCTTTCAGCGTCACTGTAAAGGCTTCACCGGTGGCGGGATTGTCCACGTCAACTGACCACGCCAGTGTGCCTGAGGGGCCAGTCTGGGGCTCGCCACGGCTGAACATGGCGTCCATCACTGGCGTAGGTATTTGCGTGTCGGCGCTGGCCAGCGCCTTGAGTTGGTCACAGCGCCAGCGAATGACCGCCGCCGTGGCTGCCACCACGCCGGGAAACAGGCGCTTTTCGCCGTGCGGCGGAAATGGCATTTCAAACGAATGTTCTTCAGCTACCGTTGCCAGTGCGTCGAGTTTGAGTTGCAGCCAGGCTGGATCGTTGGCACGCAAATCCATGGACAGGGTTTTGGCGAGCGCACCGAGGCCACGTGGCTGGTCGGTACCGTTGACCCAGACTTCGAACGGCTTCGGTGCCCCACCTTCTTCGGGCGCGAGTTCGCCCACAAACAGGGCGAAGTCGCCAAACGGGTGATGCACCATGAAGGTCCATGCCGGGTTGCCACCGGGCAGATCCGGTCGACTTGGCCAACGCAGCGAAGACAGAACCGGAACCGGCAAGCGCTCCAGCGCCAGCCGATGGTTGGTGCCTTCAATTTGCAGCGGAGTTGTGGCAACGGGACTGGCGCTCTGTGTCACGCTCAATACCGAGCCCAAAATGGAATTCGGCCGATACGTGGCCAGGCCTTTCAGGCCCGATTGCCAAGCTTCCATGTAGAGGTGTTGGAAATCCGCGTAAGGGTAGTCGGCCGGAACGTTGACGGTCTTGGAGATGGCCGTGTCGATGAACGGTGCCACTGCGGCCACCATCGATTCGTGTGCCTGTGCACTCATCTCGAGTGCGGTCACGAAAGCGGGCGTGAGGGGCGTGTCTTCTCCATAAAGGTGGCGATACAGGCGCCAGGCGTGATCCTCTACGGCATACTCCTTGAAACTGCCATCCATCATGCGTTTCTTGCGCGTGTAGGTCCAGCTGAATGCGGGCTCAATACCGTTGCTGGCGTTGTCGGCAAAAGCCAGGCTGATGGTGCCGGTCGGCGCAATGGAGAGCAGGTGCGAGTTGCGCAGTCCGTGCGCTCGCACGCGCTCCTTGAGCGCCGGTGACAGGCGCGAGGCGAAGGTCTGTCCGCTGAGGTAGAGGTCGGCATTGAAGAGCGGAAAAGCACCACGCTCGCGCGCCAGTTCAACCGACGCGTCATAAGCAGTGTCGCGCATGAGTTCGGAAATCCGGCGCGCCATGTCGCGTGCTTCCTTCGTGTCATAGCGCAAATTGAGCATCACCAGCGCGTCACCCAAACCGGTGTAACCGAGGCCAACACGGCGCTTGCTGCGCGCCTCTTCCTGCTGTTGCGGCAGTGGCCAGACCGTGACGTCCAGCACATTGTCGAGCATGCGTGTTGCAACGCGTGCTACCTCTGCAAAGGCGGCCTGGTCAAATTGGGCGTCTTCCTCGAACGGGTTGTTGATGAAGCGCGTCAGGTCAATCGAACCCAGACAGCAGCAGCCGTACGGCGGCAGGGGTTGCTCGGCACAAGGGTTGGTACTGGCGATGGTTTCGCAGTAGGACAGATTGTTGTCGCGATTGATGTGGTCCAGAAACAGCACACCAGGTTCGGCATGGTCATAGGTCGAGCGCATGATCTGATCCCACAAATCGCGTGCCTGCAATTTGCGGTAGATCCACATTCCGCTGCCTTTTTCCTGGTAGGCGCCAGCCGCTTTTTGGTTGGCACCGGGCTCCGCCCGGTGCACCAGGGTGAACTCCTCGTTTTGCTGCACCGCCGCCATGAAGGCGTCGCTGATTCCCACCGAGATATTGAAGTTCTTCAGATCGCCGGTGTCCTTGGCGTGAATGAATTCCTCAATGTCGGGATGGTCACAGCGCAAGACACCCATTTGTGCGCCACGTCTGGCCCCAGCCGACTCCACCGTCTCGCAGGAGCGGTCGAATACACGCATGTAGCTCACCGGGCCGGAGGCACTGCTTTGTGTGCTTCCGACCCAGGCCCCACGCGGGCGGATACGGGAAAAATCGTAGCCGACACCGCCGCCGCGGCGCATCGTTTCTGCCGCCTCGGTCAGGGCGGTATAAATGCCGGGATGTCCATCTTCAAGATGTGCAATGGCGTCGCCCACCGGCTGCACGAAGCAATTGATCAGCGTGGCGGCCAAATCGGTGCCCGCGGCCGACTGAATCCGACCGGCTGGCAGGAAGCCGTTTTGCAGCGCCTGCAGAAACTTGGCTTCCCACTGTTTGCGCTGCTCCGGCGCTTCGGCGGCGGCCAAGGCCCGTGCCACACGCTGGTTGACATCCAGTATGGTTTTTTCGTCTCCCTTGCTGTACTTCTCAAGGAGAACTTCTTCGCTGATTTGCTGCGGCGCCAGCGCCAGTGCTGGTTTTGTTCTTTCGGGTGTTTTTTGCGACATGACTTGGTTTTTGAGGTCTGGGCTGAAATATCAGTACTTGCAGTTGGGCTGTCTTGGACGAGACGATACGGTCGAATTCTGAAAATTATTGTACACGTGGATCCACTACCGGTAGTGGTTGGCAGACTATATATCCACTACATCTAGTGTGTGTACGGGAATTACCCTGACAACCCGAAAGCCCGCATCAATCAGGACACCCGTTCAAAAATGGCGGCAATGCCCTGACCGCCACCGATACACATGGTGACCAGCGCGTAGCGGCCACCCACGCGTTCCAACTCGTAAAGCGCCTTGACCGTAATCAGGGCACCAGTGGCGCCAATGGGGTGCCCGAGTGAAATGCCCGACCCATTCGGGTTGACCTTGGCCGGATCCAGACCGAGGTCACGACTGACGGCGCAGGCCTGTGCCGCAAAGGCTTCGTTGGCTTCAATGACGTCCAGGTCCTTGACCGCCAGGCCTGCCTTCCTGAGAGCCAACTGGCTCGCAGGTACCGGGCCAATACCCATGTACCTGGGGTCCACGCCAGCGTGGGCGTACGCCACCAGGCGTGCCATCGGTTTGAGGCCGCGCGCCTTGGCAACGCCGGCTTCCATCAGAACCACGGCTGCGGCGGCGTCGTTAATGCCAGAGGCGTTGCCCGCCGTGACGGTGCCGTTCTCCTTCAGAAACGCTGGCTTGAGCTTGGTCATATCTGCGAGCGAGCAGTTGGGGCGGAAATGCTCGTCGGTAGCATAGGCAACATCGCCCTTCTTGCTCTTGAGCATGACCGGCATGATCTGAGACTTGAAGTAACCAGCTTCGGTGGCGTGTTGGGCGCGCTGATGGCTTTGCACCGCAAGTGCGTCCTGCTCTTCGCGCGTGATGCCCCATTTTGCGGCAATGTTTTCAGCAGTCACTCCCATGTGTATGGTCTGGAACGGGTCGTGCAGAGCACCAACCATCATGTCAACCATCTTGGTGTCCCCCATGCGGGCACCCCAGCGCATATTCAAGCTGGCAAACGGTGCGCGGCTCATGTTTTCGGCACCGCCACCGATCGCGATGTCGGCGTCACCGAGCAGAATTGACTGGCTCGCGGAAACAATGGCCTGCAGACCCGAACCACACAGGCGATTCACGTTGAATGCGGGGGTGCCTTCCGAACAGCCGCCGTTCATTGCCGCAACGCGCGAAAGGTACATGTCTTTGGGTTCGGTATTCACGACGTGGCCAAAGACCACATGACCGACTTCTGCGCCGGCAACGTCGGCGCGCGACAACGACTCCCGTACCACCTGCGCGGCCAGTTCGGTCGGGGCGATGTCCTTCAGGCTGCCGCCATAGGTACCAATAGCGGTGCGAACTGCACTGACGACGACGACTTCACGGCTCATGACAAACTCCTGGGTTAATAAATGATTGGGCAAGCGACATCTTAGCGGTCTGTCGCCGGCGGCTCGGTTTGCAATATTTCATGCAGGTTGCTCAGATCCATCAGCGCCGACAA
>CAIYMN010000294.1 GCA_903927295.1 uncultured beta proteobacterium
CATGATGCCAAAGATGGAAGTAATGTAGATGTCATCAAGGTTGTTGTTGATACTGTAGGTGCCAACGCAGCAGAAAAACAGAATCGACGGAAACAGCACACTGAAGGGAATCTTGAAGACCGAGAGCCAGTAGCGCACCAGGGGCACGTTCAGGATCACCAGAAAGCAGTTGCCCACCCACATACTGGCCACCAACCCCCAGAACAACTCGGGGTGGCCGGCAATCATGTTGGGACCAGGCTGGATGCCCTTGATGATGAAGGCACCCATCATGAGCGCCATCACTGCGTTCTCAGGAATGCCGATGGCCATGAGAGGAATAAAGCTGGTACGTGCTGCCGCTTCGTCGGCTGCAGCCTGTCCGGCCACGCCTTCAATGGCGCCGTGGCCGATCTCGTCCTTGAACTTGCTGAAACGCTTGTCGATGGCGTAAGCCGCAAACTGGGCGATGGTCGGGCCACCTCCAGGCAGGATGCCCAGGAAGGAGCCAATCACGCTGCCGCGCAAGGCGCTCGGGATGATGCGCTTGAACTCCGGCCAGGTCGGCATCAGCTTGATCTTGCCGTTAAAGGGCGTGAGCTGGCTGCCGCTGTCGAGGTTCTTCACAATCTCGGCAATACCGAAGCAGCCCAGGGCGATGCTGATCAGGCCTATGCCGTCGGCCAGAAAGGGCAGATCCATGGTGAAGCGCTGAACACCGCTGTTCACGTCCGTCCCTATGGTCCCAAGCATCACACCTATCATGGCCATGGCCAATCCATTGAGCAGGCTGCCGGTGGTGACAAAGCTCACGCACACAAAGCCAAACAGCATGAGCGCGCAGTAGTCGGCCGGACCAAACAGGAAGGCCACTTCGCCCAGGGCTGGGGCCGCTGTTGCCAGAACCACAATGGCCACAGTGCCGCCAATGAAGCTGGAGATACCTGCGGTGAACAGGGCCAGCCCGGTCTTGCCCTTGAGCGTCATCTGGTAGCCATCAATACAGGCCACGATGCTGCTGGCATGCGGTATCTTCATGGTGATGGCGCTCACCGAGTCGCCGTACTGGGCGCCGTAGTAGATCCCGGAGAGCATGATGAGCGAGCCGGTGGTGGGAATGGAGTAGGTCAGGGGCAGCAGCAAGCTGATGGTGGACAAAGGCCCCAGCCCGGGCAGCAGCCCGATGAGGGTGCCCACCACGCAGCCGATGGCGCAGTACATCAGGTTTTGCATGGTCAGGGCATGCTCGAACCCAAACGCGAGGTTATGAAGGATGTCCATCAGATCAGGGGCAGTTGCAGGCCGAGAAGTTTTTGAAACGCAAAGCCAATGGCAATCAGGCCAGCGGCGATCTTGGCGTTGCGCGCAATCGAATACGGCACGGTGCCGGCAAAGGAGGAGCAAAACACCAGGAAGATGATGCCCAGAATCATGTTGAGGTGCGTGGATATCACCGCAAACCCGAACAAGCCCAGCAGCACCAGGGAGATGTTCTTCATGTTGTAGCTCAGGGGCTCGGCTTTGACATAGCGCGAACGCACTACGGTGATCAGGCCTATCAGGAACACCATGCTGCTGACCATCAGGGGAAACATCCCCGGGCCCGCTCTGCTGAATTGTCCTAGCTGGTAATTAAGTGATCCCAGGCCAAATACCAGGGCTACGGCCATGAGGACCAGGCCTCTGACCATGTTCAGATTGTTCATTTCAATGTCTCGTTGTATTCGCGTTGGTGTGCCTCTTGCTACCGCACACAATGGGCAAATATTACCACCTGTTTTTCAGAGTAGACCGATGTCCCGTGCGCTGGCACCGCTAAAGACATGTTCGATCTGTAGCGCGTTCAGACCATACATTCGTGCAAACAGTCCTCCGAGAACGGCTCGGTATTCGTTGAGAACCGGGTAGTCACGATTTTGAAAAAGACTGGCGGACGTGACGGCCAACTGTTCGCCAAGTACCTGGCCACCGCGAATCGCTCCACCGAGCACCCAGTACACGGTGCCGTGGCCATGATCGGTGCCGCGGTTCCCGTTCTCACGCAGCGTGCGGCCAAACTCGCTGACCACGACGGTGACCGTGTCGCGCCAGGCGCCCTGCATTTCTCTGGCGAAGGTCGCCAGGCCGCGGCCGAGTTCGTCAAGCCGACCGGCCAGATAACCAGAGGCGCCGCCCTGGCCGACGTGCGTGTCCCATCCGCCCACATCCACAAAGCCGATGTTGTACTTGCCTTTCATCAGCGTGGCGATGCGGTGTGCCTCCAGTTCAAATCCTCTGGTGCTGATGGCGTTTCTGCTGGCGGCGGTCATTTCGGTGTTCAATTCACGAAGCACGTCGTCGCGCACGACAAAGCCCTGATTAACGGTGGCGTCCAGATCCGTGTCCCGGTACATGGTGCTGATGATGCGGCTTTGGCGTGCATCCAGCGAAGGCTTGGCCAGGGATCTCAGCGCCATGTTGGGCACCTGCAAATCACCTTGCAAGACCAGCGGTAGCTGATCGGTAAAGGACATCGCAGCGCCGCTGCCCAGCGTTGCCGCCAGACGGTTCAGGAAGCCCGAACGGTAGTTGCGGCTGCCCTCCAGCGGCTGACCGAGTTCCACACTGTCCTGTGTTTCAAAGTGACTGCGCGACAGGTCATGCGTGCCAGCGAAGGGAACAAAAGCCGCCTGGCCAGCGCTGTACAAGGGAAAGATGCTCTCGCGCAGTGCCGGATGCAAACCCCAGTCGCTGTTCAGCGGCAAGGCCGAAACCAGGTCTGAGCCTGGTCGCGCTACGGCGATGTTTGGTCGAGCGTCGTAATAGAACTGGCTGGAGGTCGGAACCAGCAGGTTGGCAGCGTCATAGCCGCCACGCAAAAAAACCAGCAACAGGCGCGTCCTTGTGGAAGGCGCTGCCCACAAACGGGCGGCGCTGCCGCCCAGCTGCATGGCGACAATCGATTGCAACAGAGTGCGTCTTTTCATGAAAATATCTCCGGCTCAGCGATGCATCATGTCGGGTGAAGACAGCAGGAACGTGGCCCACTCAGGCGCTGCCCTGGCCTGCTTGAGCGCCTCCTGCGTTTGCGCGCTCAAACCCTTTTGCAGAGTCTCGAAGTACTTTGGGTTGGCCTGTCGAAACGAGGCCGGGCGCTGTGCAGCAATGCCGTCGGCATTGAACAGACCCGCGCTGCCCGACCCGATGACCTTGGCCACTTCAAAACGGGTCATCATCTGAGCCGGACTGTCCCAGGCGGTGCGCAGCATCGGATAGCCGTCGGGTGTCTGGTGGCCGTAGAGTGGCTCACCCAGGCGACTGAGCCAGTTCAACATCGGCGCGACGTTCGTTATCGGCTGATCGTCATAGGCCAGGCGTACGGCTGACACCACATAGTGCATGGGGTCCTTGAATTTGTGACCAAGTGAATCGGCGAATTCAGTGGAAGAGAACATGCTGCGCAGGGTTGCCGCAATATCGCCGTCCGATTGCAAAAAGGTCTGCGCCATGCGCTCCACCAGCGCGGGCGACGGACTGTCAGAGACAAAGTACAAAGCCAGTTTGCTGCTGATGAAGTGCGCGGTGGCGCTGTGGCGGCTGAGTCGATCCAGAACTTCGGAAAGCTCGGCCAAACCGGCTGCGCGCACCGTCTGGCCCAGCAGTTGCTTGTCGCCCTCGTCGTGCCGGGTCGGGTTGAATTCGAACAGGCCATGGCGCACGTAGCGTGCCTGCAACTCGGGGCGCAGCCTGGGCGTTCCGGTCCCCAGGTTGACGCCGACGCCCGTCAGCACACGCGCCAGTTCCTGCACATCGCGCTGGCTGTAGCCGGCATTGACGCCCAGGGTGTGCAGTTCCAGCAGTTCCCTGGCGTAGTTTTCGTTGATGTGATGCAGAGCGTTCTGGTCGTTGTCCAGGTAGCGCAGCATGGCCGGGTGCTGCGCGGTGGCTGTCAGCAGATCGCGAAATTTGCCCAGCGCGTGGGGACGGATGGCCCGCTCCTCAAAGTCACCCACCATGGCGCGCAGATTGTGCTTTCCCTGGTACACATTGAAGTGGTTCATCCAGAACCAGATCAGCTGCTCCTGCAACTGGTTGGGTGAATACAGCGCGCGCCACACGGACCGGCTTGCCGCTTCCCGTGCCAGCCGGTTGAGTTCCTGTTGGTAAGCCTGGCGCGCACTTTTCTTTTCCTCCTCGTTCGCTTTTCCATCGGCCTCCTTGCGCTGGCGCTCCATATCCAGATGCAAGTCTTCAAGGCTGCGCTGCGCGATGGTCATGCCGGCAATTTGCGCCTGCACGGTCGCTGGCAGAGGCGCTGCAACGGGATGCAACTGCTGCTCAAGGTAACGCGCCACGCCGACCTGATCGACCTGCGCGAGCAGGGCCGGGCTGGCGCCCCAGGTCACCCGGTTCAGAACACCGGCCGCATCGCTGGTTTGCAGCGTCAGCATCGGGGTGTCCGGCTTGACCGACGGCGCGGCACAGCCCGTCAGCAATCCTGCAAGGAGACACAGCCAGGTGAATGCCAGTCTGCCAGAAGAATATCGCTTCATGAATTTTCCTCGATTACGCATACCGATGCTAGCGCTGAAGCCGATATTCTCAAGCACCGGGTCCATCCAGGCTGCAAAGTCTGTAATGAAATGTTCAATCAAAGGGCATGAATGAGTTTGGAGATAATGAAAGCATCTTGAAGAAACCCAGCCGCGCTCTACCCGAGGTCAATTTTTCCGACGATGGTCCATTGCGTCACCTGCATTTGGGCACCGAGTGGATACAGGGCAGCATGTTGCTCGATGCGCCCACTGCCCTGTACCACGAGTACATTCAGCGCATGATGGCCTGGCTGCTGTTTGTCGAGCCCGACAGCGTAAGCCGACGCCAGGCCATGCAACTCGGACTCGGAGCAGGCTCGCTTACCAAGTTTTGCCACAAAGAGCTTCGCATGAAGACCACAGCCGTAGAGCTCAATCCGCAGGTGCTGGTGGCATGTCGTGGATGGTTCAAATTGCCGGCAGAAAATGCCCGCTTGCAGGTGGTTCTGGCAGATGCTGCGGTGGAGATCGAGAACGTCAAGTGGTGGGGCACCATCGATGCGCTGCAGGTCGATCTGTACGACCATGAGGCGGCCACGCCGGTGCTCGACAGCCTGCCGTTTTACGCGAGTTGCCGGCGCTTGTTGACGCCTGAGGGCAGCATGACGGTGAATCTTTTTGGTCGCGCGTCAAGCTTTCTGCGCAGTGTCGAAAAGATCTCTGCTGCCTTTGGTGCCGACGCCGTCTGGGCCTTCAAGCCAACCCGTGAAGGCAATACCGTGGTGCTGGCCCAGCGCTGTGCCAGCAGGCCCAGACGCGAACTCCTGCTGCCTCGCGCGGAACTGATTCAGACACTGTGGGGCCTTCCTGCGAGCAAATGGGTTCGCGTAATGAGACCGATGCTGACATGAGCCATAACCTGCGTTCCAAGTCTTCCACCAAAGCTGAGCACAAGGGGCCGCTCGATTGGCGCCGCCTGGTGGAGTGGCTGCAACTCGATCAAGTGATCAGTGCACAGGAGGCGCAGCGCATCACGGCGCGATGCGCTCAGGCCGAAAGCGCGCAGCACCCCTTGCTGCGCCTGGCCAGTGTCTCGGTGCGCCGAGCGGTGGACGACAAGGCGCTTGACATCGAGTTGCTGACTCAGTGGCTGGCGCAGCGCGCCGGGCTCGACTATCTGCGCATAGACCCACTCAAGGTCGATGTCGGCAAAGTGGCCGATGCCATGAGCGCGGCGTTCGCCGAGCGGCACAGGATCCTGCCGGTCCTGGTCAGCACGACGGAACTGGTGGTCGCAGTGACCGAGCCCTTCATTGTTGACTGGGTCGCCGAAGTAGAGCGTCAGGCACGCCGCACGGTGCGCCGCGTGCTGGCGAGTCCGCTGGAAATTCAGCGCTACACCGCAGAATTTTTTGCACTTGCCAAATCGGTCAAGGCGGCCAACAAGGCGGGCGGCGGCAGCAGTGGTTCCAGTTTTGAGCAACTCGTCGAACTGGGTCAGAGCAACAAACAGATTGACGCCAATGACCAGAGCGTGGTGCAGGTCGTGGACTGGCTCTGGCAGTACGCATTTGATCAGCGTGCCAGCGACATCCATCTGGAGCCGCGGCGCGAGCAGGGCGTGATCCGCTTTCGCATTGACGGTGTCCTTCACCCGGTCTACCAGATGCCCATTGGCGTCCTCAGCGCGATGACGGCGCGTATCAAACTGCTTGGGCGCATGGACGTGGTGGAGCGGCGCCGGCCGCAGGATGGCCGCATCAAGACACGCAACCCAAGGGGCGACGAAGTCGAAATGCGGATCTCCACCTTGCCGACGGCGTTTGGCGAAAAAATGGTGATGCGTATTTTTGACCCGGACACGGCAATCAAGGACCTTGACGCCTTGGGTTTTTCCGGCCACGATGCGCAACGTTGGGAGGCGCTTGTCAAGCGGCCCACCGGCATCATTCTGGTGACCGGACCGACCGGGTCCGGCAAGACCAGCACACTTTATTCCACGCTGAAACGGGTGGCGACAGAAGAGGTGAATGTGAGCACGGTGGAAGATCCGATCGAGATGATTGAGCCGGCCTTCAATCAGACCCAGGTGCAGACACAACTCGATTTCGGTTTTGCTGAAGGTCTGCGTGCCCTGATGCGGCAGGATCCAGACATCATCATGGTGGGGGAAATCCGGGATCAGCAGACCGCAGAGATGGCCGTGCAAGCAGCGCTGACCGGGCATCTGGTCTTCTCCACGCTGCACACGAACGACGCGCCGTCGGCAATCACCCGTCTGCTGGAACTCGGTGTACCAGCGTATTTGATCAACGCCACCTTGCTGGGCGTGCTGGCCCAGCGTCTGGTTCGCACCCTGTGCAAGCAGTGCAAGCGGCCGGACCCGGATGCGACGCGCGAGGCTCTGGCTGAGGTCGTCAAACCTTGGCAGATCAACGGCGCCTACAAGCCGTTCAAAGCGGTGGGTTGCGTGGATTGCCGCATGACAGGCTTTATGGGCCGCATGGGTTTGTATGAACTGCTGGTCGTCAGCGAAGCCTTCAAGGAGAAGATCAACCGCGAACCGAATGCTGATGCACTCAAGCGCCAGGCCATCAGCGACGGCATGCGTCCGCTGCGATTGGCGGGAGCGTTGCGCGTGGCCGAAGGCTTGACCGTGCTGCAGGAAGTCCTGTCGGCGACGCCACCCCTGACATGAGTCGGTCAACTGCACCCATTTTCCGTGCAGAATGCGGTGTTCGAATCTTTCGAGGAGCTAGTCAATGAGCATCAAAAGTCAAAAGGACTTTTTCTCCGGCCTGGTCTTCATGGGTGTCGGCGGAGCTTTTGCCTGGGGTGCGACCACCTACACCGTGGGAAGCGGTGCACGCATGGGCCCAGGCTACTTTCCGCTGATGCTGGGGGTTCTGCTGGCCATCATCGGAGCCGTGATTGCCTTCAAGTCCATGGTCATTGAAACCGAGGACGGCGAAAAGATCGGCAAATGGATCTGGCGCCCGGTGGGCTTCATCGTCGCTGCCAACCTGGCCTTTGGCGTGCTGCTCGGAGGATTGCCGTCGATCCATTTGCCACCCATGGGCATGGTGATTGCCATCATCGCGCTGACCCTGATTTCTGCCAAGGCGGGGACGGATTTCATACTCAAGGAAATTCTCATCCTGTCGGCGATTCTTGTGGTTGGCAGCTACGTGACCTTCATTCTGCTGCTCAAACTCCAGATTCAGGTCTGGCCAGCATTCATTGCAGGTTGAAGGGGACAGGAACATGGACCTCGTAGCCAATCTTTCGCTCGGCTTTGGCGTGGCTTTCACGCCGATCAACCTGCTCTACGCCTTTATCGGCTGCATGCTCGGCACCCTCATCGGCGTGCTGCCCGGCATTGGCCCGGTGGCCACCATTGCCATGCTGCTGCCGGCAACCTATGCACTGCCACCGGTCTCGGCCCTGATCATGCTCGCCGGCATCTACTACGGTGCGCAATACGGCGGCTCCACTACCGCCATTCTGGTCAATCTGCCGGGGGAATCTTCTTCCATCGTCACCTGCATCGACGGTTACCAGATGGCACGCAAAGGGCGCGCCGGGCCGGCGCTGGCTGCAGCCGGTCTGGGCTCCTTCTTTGCCGGTTGTGTCGGCACCCTGATCCTGGCCGCCTTTGCTCCACCGCTGACCGAACTGGCGTTCAAATTCGGTCCGGCCGAATATTTCTCTCTCATGATCCTCGGTCTGATAGGCGCGGTCGTGCTGGCGTCGGGCTCGCTGCTCAAGGCCATCGGCATGATTGTTCTGGGGCTGCTGCTGGGACTGGTCGGCACCGATGTCAACTCCGGCGTGGCGCGCTACAGCTTTGACATCCCGGAACTCACTGACGGCATTGGCTTCGTGGCTGTCGCCATGGGTGTTTTTGGTTATGGCGAAATCATCTCCAACCTGGCGCTGCCGGAAGAACACCGCGAAGTCTTTACCGCCAAGGTGCAAGGCCTGTGGCCAACCAGGCAGGACTTCAAGGACATGACGCCGGCTGTGCTGCGCGGTACCTTTCTTGGCTCGGCACTTGGCATCCTGCCTGGTGGCGGCGCCTTGCTGGCATCCTTTGCTGCCTACGCGCTGGAGAAAAAGATCAAGGGCAAGCCGGGCGAAGTTCCGTTTGGCAAGGGCAATATCCGAGGTGTGGCTGGCCCGGAGTCAGCCAACAATGCAGGTGCGCAAACCTCGTTCATTCCGCTGCTCACCCTTGGCATACCGCCGAACGCCGTGATGGCGCTGATGGTCGGGGCCATGACCATCCACAACGTTCAACCAGGACCGCAGGTGATGACCAGCAACCCCGAATTGTTCTGGGGTTTGATCGCGTCGATGTGGATCGGTAATGCCATGCTGATCATTCTTAACCTGCCGCTGATCGGCATGTGGATCAAGTTGCTGACGGTGCCCTATCGCTGGCTGTTTCCGGCCATCGTGCTGTTCTGTGCGATAGGCGTTTACACCACCAACAACAGCACTTTTGACATCTGGCTGGTGGCTGGGTTTGGTTTTCTTGGCTACGCCTTCAACAAGCTCGGCATGGAGCCTTCGCCGATGATGCTGGGCTTTATTCTGGGACCGATGATGGAGGAGAACCTGCGCCGGGCGCTGCTGCTGTCCCGAGGTGACTGGAGTGTGTTTGTGACGCGCGGCCTGTCGGCTGGTTTGCTGGCGGCAGCAGCCGTCATGCTGGTCATTGTCTTGCTGCCTTCCATCAAGGCCAAGCGCGAAGAGGCCTTTGTTGAAGACTGAGGTTCAGCAGCATCCGCAACGAGCGGCACTGCACAACGAGGTTCATGCGCGGCCGCCGCAGGCGTTGGTGGCACCGCTGGCCATTTCGCATCTGGTCATGGTCTGCGACGTGGCACAGCGCGAGACCAGCCGCACCCACATCGCGGCCCTGCTGCACGACCTTCACCTACCTTTGCCTGATCCGCAGGCCAGCCACTTCCGCATGGACCTGGGACAGTTCCATATCCGCTGGGAACTGCACACCGAATTTGTGACCTGGACCTTCATGTGCGCGCTGGCAGGTGAGCGCCTGGGCGAGGTCGAACCCGAGCCGGCGTTCAACGCGGTACCGCAGAGTTGGCTTGCGGCCTTGCCGGGGCAGTGCCTTTCAAGTCTGAATCTTTGGGTCACACCCAGCGCGACCTTGGGTGCATCTGCACTGATCAAACAATTGTTGCTGGAAGACAGCTTGCTGGCGTCTCGCGTGGCTGGTGGCGCCGCCGAGGTCTATACCGACTTCAGCATGCGATCGGATGGCTCGTCGCGCATGTTGTTGCTGACCGGAAATCTGTCACCGCGTCGCTTGGGTCGCCTGGTGCAGCGACTGCTGGAGATCGAAACCTACCGCATGGCGGCCCTGCTGGGCTTGCCGGCGGCGCGGCAGGCCGGTGCGGTTCTGGCGAGCGCTGAGAGCGAATTGGCTGAACTGGCCAGCGCCATCCGCAGCGCAACGGCACAGGAGGAACCGCTGTTGCTTGACCGGTTGACAAAACTGGCCGGGGAGGTCGAAAGCCAGCATGCCGGCACGCATTCGCGCTTTTCGGCCAGCGCAGCCTATTTCGAGCTGATCGACAAACGCATCAGTGACATCGATGAAGCAGCGCTGCCGGGCATGCAGACCATCGGCGAGTTCATGGACCGGCGCTTGAGCCCCGCACGCAGCACCTGCGCGTGGGCCGCGCGCCGCCAGGATGCGCTGTCGCAGCGCGTCTCCAGGATCAGCAACCTGCTGCGAACCCGGGTCGAGATCGAGCAGCAGCAAAGCTCGCAGGCTTTGCTTGCCACCATGAACAGCCGCCAGCACATGCAGCTCAAGTTGCAGTCCACGGTGGAAGGCCTGTCCGTGGCCGCCATCACTTATTACATAGTTGGCCTGATCAGCTATCTGGCCAAAGCCGGGCACAGCGTTGGCTGGCCCTGGAGTGCCGAGAGCACTTCTGCACTGGCGATTCCGGTGGTGGCACTGACCGTCTGGTGGGCTTTGCGGCGCCTGCACCGCAAAGTTTTCAGGGATTAGATAACAGCAAAGTTTCAAAGTCTGTCACCGGCAACGGCCTGCCAAACAGATAGCCCTGGTATTCGTTGCAACCGAGGCCGGCCAGGAAGTCGCGTTGCTCCCCGGTCTCGACGCCCTCGGCGATCACGGAAAGCCCCATGCTGTCAGCCAGTGCCACGACCATTTTGGCAATGGCCGCATCGTTGTGGTCGATCAAAATGTCCCGCACAAATCCCTGGTCAATCTTGAGTTGATCGATGGGCATGCGCTTGAGGTAAGCCAGTGAGGAATAGCCGGTACCGAAGTCGTCAAGTGAGAAGCACACGCCCTGGTCACGCAGCGTGCCCATTTTCGCCACAACATCATCAACGTCCTTCACCATGATGCTCTCGGTCAATTCCAGTTTCAAGCGCTTTGGGTTGGCGCCGGTGTGCAGCATGATCTGATTTATCTGATTCACGAAATCCGCTTGACGGAATTGTTGCGAACTCACATTGACCGAGAGCGTGAGTTCAGACCTTGCCGGCTGCATCGCCCAACACGCCAGTTGTTGGCATGTCGTTTCCAGAACCCAGCTGCCAATGGCCGAGATGAGACCGACCTCTTCGGCCAAGGGGATGAATTGGCCAGGTGCTATCAATCCGCGTTGCGGGTGTAGCCATCTCACGAGCACCTCAGCGCCCACCAC
>CAIYMN010000295.1 GCA_903927295.1 uncultured beta proteobacterium
AGTTTTTCTCCGGCATCAGGGCGGCAATGTGCGCGGTGGCTTCACCCATGCCAAAGCCGATTTCAAGGATCAGGGGCGGTGCCGCTGCGGTCAGCCAGTCGGCCAGGCTCGCCTGGTAGGGCAGCATGAAGCGCGGTCCGATGTCGGCCAGCGCCTTGGCCTGTCCGGTGGTGGTGCGGCCGGTGCGCCGGACAAAACTCTTGATCAGTTTCGGGTGCGCCACGCCCTCAGGCGTTGTCAGCTTGCTTGGGCGTATTTGCGGGTCGTTCACGGGGCTGGATTGTAGAGAGGCAACCAAAGTGTGCGCCAGGCGCCGACCCAACTGTTAAGGGCGTCGGCCAGCTTGCCCTGTTGCGGCGGCAAACCCAGCACGAGGGCCGCTTGATTGAGCGCCGCCAGCGGCTGCGTGCTGTCAATCGCCAGCGCGCCGTTCTGCTTGGACAGTTTTTCCTGGTTGGCGCCCAGCACCAGCGGTGTGTGCAGGTAGCGCGGTGTTGGCAGTTTGAGCTGACGCTGCAGCAGGATTTGCCGCGCCGTGTTGTTGCTCAGATCCTCGCCGCGCACGACGTCGGTGATGCCCTGCGCGGCGTCATCCAGCACGACTGCCAACTGGTAGCTGTAGCAGCCGTCAGCGCGCTTGAGGACAAAATCGCCGACCTCGCGCTGCACGTCCTGCTCTTGCGCACCCAGGCGCCTGTCGCTCCACTGGATGGGCTTGCATGCGTCGGTGCGCACGCGCCACGCCAGCGACTTTTTGCTGATGCCGCCCTTCAGGCCGTTGCGGCAGGTGCCGCGATAAATCAGTTCCGCATGGCGTGGACGCTGCATCGGATTGTCGTTGTGGGCTGCTTCGAGCTCGCGCCGTGTGCAGCAGCAGGGGTACGCGATACCGCGCGCAGCGAGTTGATCGAGCGATTGTTGATACGCTTCGCTGCGTCCGGACTGCCAGAGCGGCGGCAGGTCGGATTGCAGACCGCAATCGCGGAGCTGCTGCAGAATGAGGTGGGCCAGTTCGGGTGAACAGCGTTGCCGGTCCACGTCTTCGATGCGCACCAGCCACTGGCCCTCATGCGCCCTGGCGTCGAGCCAACTGGCCAGCGCGGCCAGCATGGAGCCGGCATGCAGGGGACCGGTCGGGGAAGGGGCGAAGCGACCCCGGTATCCGGTCATGCCACCGTGAGTGCCAATTCAAGACCGGAAACAAATGCGTCTTCCACGCGGTGTCCCAGGCACCAGTCGCCGCAGACACCCAGGCCGGTCTGGGCATCCCACAAATGAGAATGACCCAAGGGTTGAGTGGTTTGGGCAAAGCGCCAGCGTCGGCTGTCCACGTGCGCTGGTTCGGCCCGGATCCCGGTGATCTCGGAAAAAGCCTTGAGCAGTTTGGCCTGCACACGTTGGGCGTCGTCCTCCAGATGCTCCTGCGACCAGGCGGCGCTCGCCTGCACCGTCCAGCGCTCAACGGCGCTGCGCCCGGGTTTGCTCGATTCGCGTGCCAGCCAGGCGATCCGGTGGTGCGTGCTGCGTGCTGCGTTCCACTGCGGCCCCAATGCAGACAGTCCCGGTTGCATGGCCTGCGGAAAGGCCAGCATCAGGGTCCAGCAAGGTGCCATCTGGACCATGTCGAGTTGCTGCGAGAAGTGGTCCGCCAGTGGCGTCGTATTGAGCAGCAGCCGCGCTGGCTCGGCCGGCACGGCCAGCAGCACCGCGTCAAAACCGGAGTACACGTGGTGACTGTCGGCACTACCTTCCGTGTGCAGTTCCCATTGGTGCGGGTGCAGCGC
Organism: uncultured beta proteobacterium; assembly: GCA_903927295.1. Classification (GTDB taxonomy): domain Bacteria; phylum Pseudomonadota; class Gammaproteobacteria; order Burkholderiales; family Burkholderiaceae_C; genus Rhodoferax. The sequence continues at coordinate 1,785 of CAIYMN010000295.1, forward strand.
GTCGCGGTCCAGGTGCTTCACCTTGGTTTGCAGTTCCAGGTGGCCCCGCTCGAGCAGCGGCTGTGCCCAATGGTTGACCAGCGCGCCCATGGTGGGCGTCGGAACCCAGTGCGCCTCCCGTGCCGCCAGGCTGGCGGCCGCCACCTGGCCGTGTGCGTCCAGAACCTGCACTGCATTGGCGCTCCAGCGCTTGCACAGACCGGGCACGGTTCGCAGGGCGCGCTCAAAACGGGGGTCGCGCACGGTGAAATACTGTGTGCCGTGGTCAAAGCTGCCGAAGGCGCTGTTGCGCGTCGCCATGCGTCCGCCCACAGTCTGGCCCTTCTCGAAGACGTGCACGCTGTGGCCTGCCTGAAGCAGCGTGCGGGCGCAGGCGATGCCAGCCATACCCGAGCCAACGATGGCGACATTTTTGAATTTGGATAGGATCATGAATGCTGACTCCGGGGTTGTTGCATGACTTGGACTTTACACGCCTCGATGACGCTCCAGCAAAGCAGAGCGCGTTGTCGGACTTTCAAGCTGCGTCAACCACCACGTCAAGGCCCGGCCCTGGTCAGCTTTGGCGAGACTGCGCCAAGCGTAATTCACACGGGCGATGCGCTGTGGTCGCTCCATCTTCTTTACGACCAGGCGTCCGGTTTCGATGTAGGCGCGTGCCATGCATTCGGGAACGAAGCCGCTGCCCAGCCCGCGCAATTGTGCATCGAGCTTGTCCTTCATCGTGGCCACTGTGAAAACGTCCTGGCCACCGAGCAGACCCACGGTCAGGCCGCTGCCGCGTGCGATGCTGTCGGCCACCGCGACGGCGCGGTGTTGCCGGACCGATTCGTCCTTCAGCGGTTCAGGCGCTCTGGCCAAGGGATGGTGTGGCGCAACTGCGTAAACAAAGCTCACTTCACCCAGAGCCTTGCTGTGAATGCCTGCGTTGGTGCCAAACTCCCCGACCCCGAGCGCCAGATCGGCTTGACCCGACGTCAGACAGGCCAGCGTGCCGGAAAGCGTCTCCTCGCGCAGTCTGATGCGCGTGGGCGGAATCAATGCGAAAAAGCTTTCGCACAGTTCCAGTACCGTCGTTTTGGAAATGATGCTGTCCACCGCGATGGTCAGTTGCGGCTCCCAGCCGGTGGCAACGCGCTTTACCCGGTTCGCGATGGCATCGACTTCGTCGAGCAACCGCGCGCCCTCGCGCAGCAGTTCGGCGCCAGCTTCGGTGAGGCGTGCCTGGCGCGAACTGCGGTCAAACAGCAGCACATCCAGCGCGTCCTCGATTCTGCGCACGCGGTAGGTCAGTGCGCTGGGAACCAGTTTCAGTTTGCGGGCGGCCGCAGCAAAGCTGCCGCTGACGGCAATGGTCTGCAGCATCGCGAGCGCGTCCGGGGTCAAAACATCGCGAGCAGTTTGCATTGGTTTGTCTTTTTGATTCAAATAATTTGAATGATGCCATCAAATACCGTGGATTGCCAGAGGCCTAGTCAGACCTAAAGTTCTCTCCTGAAAGGGAAAGGACAATGTTGAAGATTCGTAAATCCAATGAGCGCGGCTACGCCGACCACGGCTGGCTCAAGTCGTTCCACAGTTTTTCCTTCGCCGGCTACTACGACGCTGAGCACATGGGTTGGGGCAACCTGCGCGTCATCAACGAAGACCGGATCGCTCCCGGCACCGGCTTTGGCACACATGGCCACCGCGACATGGAAATCATCAGCTACGTGTTGGCGGGCAATCTGGCCCACAAGGACAGCATGGGCAACGTCAAGGGCATTCCACCGGGCGATGTGCAGCGCATGAGCGCCGGCAGTGGTGTGCAGCACAGCGAGTTCAACCACGCGCCAGACGCCACCACGCATTTCCTGCAGATCTGGATTGAACCGAACGTGACCGGCATGGCGCCGGGGTATGAACAGAAGTCATTTGGCGACGCCGAGAAGCAGGGCCGCTTGCGCCTTGTCGCCTCCGGTGACGGTGCACAGGGCTCGGTCACCATTCACGCCGACGCGCGCCTTTACGCCGGGCTCTTCGACGCGGGTCAGGGTGCAGAATTGAGCTTGGTCGCGAAGCGCAAGTGTTACGTGCATCTGGTGCGTGGCGAGATTGCTGTCAATGGCACGGCGCTTCTCGCCGGTGATGCTGCGCTGCTCGAAGAGGAGAGCCGCATCTGCCTGAGCAATGCAAGGGACGCCGAAGTGCTGGTGTTTGATTTGCAAGCCTGACCCGATTTTTCCGTGGAAGAAGGTTTGCTGCCGGCTTCCCGTTTTTAACTGCAATCAAGGAGTATCTCAATGGCAAAAGTAGCTGTGGTTTTTCATTCGGGTTATGGGCATACGCTGCGCATGGCGCAGTCGGTGGCAGAGGGTGCCGGCGGTGAACTCGTGCCAATCGATGCCGAAGGCAATCTGACCGAAGCGCAATGGAATACGCTCAATGCGGCCGATGCCATCGTCATGGGCTCGCCGACCTATATGGGCACGGTGAGCTGGCAGTTCAAGAAGTTTGCGGATGCCACCAGCAAACCCTGGTATACGCAAGCCTGGAAGGACAAGGTTTTTGGTGGCTTCACGAACAGCGCCAATGTCAATGGCGACAAGCACTCGACACTGCACTATTTCATGACGCTCGCCATGCAGCACGGTGGCCTTTGGGTGGGTACCGGACTGAACTACAACAACACCAAGGCATCGCAGCGTGGCGACGTCAACTATCTCGCTTCTTCGGCAGGTCCGATGGCGCAGACACCCGGTGATGCCAGCGCGGGCGAAATGAACGCCGGCGACCTCGAAACAGCACGCCTGTTTGGCAAGCGGGTTGCCGACTTGGCAGCGCGCCTGCGTGCCTGATTTTCGGCGTTGACAGTATTTTTGTCGGGCCTCTGGCGTTATCAGGGGTCCGACAGGGCAAAATCGGTGCGTGCAAGCTGAACAGGAGGGGAGGCTGTCATGAACCGATGGATAGTTTGGTGTGCCTTGCTGGCATGCAGTGCAAGCGTATTGGCCGACGGGATGACCGGAGTGTCGGAGAGGGACTTTTTGACAGAAGTACCGCTGGTGCTGTCTGTCTCCCGCTTGCCGCAACGGCTCGATGACACCCCCGGCGCCGTGACGGTCCTGGACCGCGAGTTCATCCGCCTGTCCGGTGCGCGTGATGTGGCCGACCTGCTGCGCCTGGTGCCGGGTTTCCAGACCAGCATGTCGTTTGAGAGCATAGCGCCACAGGCGAGTTATCACGGCGGTTTCAGCAGTTATTCAAACCGCATTCAGGTTCTG